>NZ_JAUQOQ010000040.1:0-5322 GCF_030580795.1 Pseudomonas boreofloridensis
TCGTCGCCTAGATTATCAGCATCACAAGTGGCCATGCGAGAAATCACATAGTCATTTGAGATTGCTGAGCCAAGTTTAGGGTTTCTTAAAAACCCAAGCAGTATTGAACTGAAGAGTTTGATCATGGCTCAGATTGAACGCTGGCGGCAGGCCTAACACATGCAAGTCGAGCGGATGAGAGGAGCTTGCTTCTCGATTCAGCGGCGGACGGGTGAGTAATGCCTAGGAATCTGCCTGGTAGTGGGGGACAACGTTTCGAAAGGAACGCTAATACCGCATACGTCCTACGGGAGAAAGCAGGGGACCTTCGGGCCTTGCGCTATCAGATGAGCCTAGGTCGGATTAGCTAGTTGGTGAGGTAATGGCTCACCAAGGCGACGATCCGTAACTGGTCTGAGAGGATGATCAGTCACACTGGAACTGAGACACGGTCCAGACTCCTACGGGAGGCAGCAGTGGGGAATATTGGACAATGGGCGAAAGCCTGATCCAGCCATGCCGCGTGTGTGAAGAAGGTCTTCGGATTGTAAAGCACTTTAAGTTGGGAGGAAGGGTTGTAGATTAATACTCTGCAATTTTGACGTTACCGACAGAATAAGCACCGGCTAACTCTGTGCCAGCAGCCGCGGTAATACAGAGGGTGCAAGCGTTAATCGGAATTACTGGGCGTAAAGCGCGCGTAGGTGGTTTGTTAAGTTGGATGTGAAAGCCCCGGGCTCAACCTGGGAACTGCATCCAAAACTGGCAAGCTAGAGTACGGTAGAGGGTGGTGGAATTTCCTGTGTAGCGGTGAAATGCGTAGATATAGGAAGGAACACCAGTGGCGAAGGCGACCACCTGGACTGATACTGACACTGAGGTGCGAAAGCGTGGGGAGCAAACAGGATTAGATACCCTGGTAGTCCACGCCGTAAACGATGTCAACTAGCCGTTGGAATCCTTGAGATTTTAGTGGCGCAGCTAACGCATTAAGTTGACCGCCTGGGGAGTACGGCCGCAAGGTTAAAACTCAAATGAATTGACGGGGGCCCGCACAAGCGGTGGAGCATGTGGTTTAATTCGAAGCAACGCGAAGAACCTTACCAGGCCTTGACATGCAGAGAACTTTCCAGAGATGGATTGGTGCCTTCGGGAACTCTGACACAGGTGCTGCATGGCTGTCGTCAGCTCGTGTCGTGAGATGTTGGGTTAAGTCCCGTAACGAGCGCAACCCTTGTCCTTAGTTACCAGCACGTTATGGTGGGCACTCTAAGGAGACTGCCGGTGACAAACCGGAGGAAGGTGGGGATGACGTCAAGTCATCATGGCCCTTACGGCCTGGGCTACACACGTGCTACAATGGTCGGTACAGAGGGTTGCCAAGCCGCGAGGTGGAGCTAATCTCACAAAACCGATCGTAGTCCGGATCGCAGTCTGCAACTCGACTGCGTGAAGTCGGAATCGCTAGTAATCGCGAATCAGAATGTCGCGGTGAATACGTTCCCGGGCCTTGTACACACCGCCCGTCACACCATGGGAGTGGGTTGCACCAGAAGTAGCTAGTCTAACCTTCGGGGGGACGGTTACCACGGTGTGATTCATGACTGGGGTGAAGTCGTAACAAGGTAGCCGTAGGGGAACCTGCGGCTGGATCACCTCCTTAATCGAAGACATCAGCCTGCTGATGAGCTCCCACACGAATTGCTTGATTCATTGTGAAAAGACGATGCTGTAACGCGACCCTGTTATAGGTCTGTAGCTCAGTTGGTTAGAGCGCACCCCTGATAAGGGTGAGGTCGGCAGTTCAAATCTGCCCAGACCTACCAATTACTTGGTGCGGCCTACGAGATGTAGCAGATACACGGGGCCATAGCTCAGCTGGGAGAGCGCCTGCCTTGCACGCAGGAGGTCAGCGGTTCGATCCCGCTTGGCTCCACCACCTTTGTACAGCACTGTTAGAACTCAGAAATGAGCATTCGCGCGTCGCGTTGACGCCGCGTTGGAATGTTGATTTCTGGCTTTTGTCAGATCGTTCTTTAAAAATTCGGATATGTGATAGATACAGACTGATGACCAGTTTCACTGCTGGACATCAGGCTGAGGTAAAATTTGTGAGTTCTGCTCGAAAGAGCGACGTGCGAATTTTCGGCGAATGTCGTCTTCACAGTATAACCAGATTGCTTGGGGTTATATGGTCAAGTGAAGAAGCGCATACGGTGGATGCCTTGGCAGTCAGAGGCGATGAAAGACGTGGTAGCCTGCGATAAGCTTTGGGGAGTCGGCAAACAGACTGTGATCCAGAGATCTCTGAATGGGGGAACCCACCTAGGATAACCTAGGTATCTTGTACTGAATCCATAGGTGCAAGAGGCGAACCAGGGGAACTGAAACATCTAAGTACCCTGAGGAATAGAAATCAACCGAGATTCCCTTAGTAGTGGCGAGCGAACGGGGACCAGCCCTTAAGTTGATTTGAGATTAGTGGAACGCTCTGGAAAGTGCGGCCATAGTGGGTGATAGCCCCGTACACGAAAGTCTCTTTTCAATGAAATCGAGTAGGACGGAGCACGAGAAACTTTGTCTGAACATGGGGGGACCATCCTCCAAGGCTAAATACTACTGACTGACCGATAGTGAACCAGTACCGTGAGGGAAAGGCGAAAAGAACCCCGGAGAGGGGAGTGAAATAGAACCTGAAACCGTATGCGTACAAGCAGTGGGAGCCTACTTTGTTAGGTGACTGCGTACCTTTTGTATAATGGGTCAGCGACTTATATTCAGTGGCGAGCTTAACCGAATAGGGGAGGCGTAGCGAAAGCGAGTCTTAATAGGGCGCTTAGTCGCTGGGTATAGACCCGAAACCGGGCGATCTATCCATGGGCAGGTTGAAGGTTAGGTAACACTGACTGGAGGACCGAACCGACTACCGTTGAAAAGTTAGCGGATGACCTGTGGATCGGAGTGAAAGGCTAATCAAGCTCGGAGATAGCTGGTTCTCCTCGAAAGCTATTTAGGTAGCGCCTCATGTATCACTGCTGGGGGTAGAGCACTGTTTCGGCTAGGGGGTCATCCCGACTTACCAAACCGATGCAAACTCCGAATACCAGCAAGTGCCGAGCATGGGAGACACACGGCGGGTGCTAACGTCCGTCGTGAAAAGGGAAACAACCCAGACCGTCAGCTAAGGTCCCAAAGTCATGGTTAAGTGGGAAACGATGTGGGAAGGCTTAGACAGCTAGGAGGTTGGCTTAGAAGCAGCCATCCTTTAAAGAAAGCGTAATAGCTCACTAGTCGAGTCGGCCTGCGCGGAAGATGTAACGGGGCTCAAACCATGCACCGAAGCTACGGGTATCACCTTTGGTGATGCGGTAGAGGAGCGTTCTGTAAGCCTGTGAAGGTGAGTTGAGAAGCTTGCTGGAGGTATCAGAAGTGCGAATGCTGACATGAGTAACGACAATGCGAGTGAAAAACTCGCACGCCGAAAGACCAAGGTTTCCTGCGCAACGTTAATCGACGCAGGGTTAGTCGGTCCCTAAGGCGAGGCTGAAAAGCGTAGTCGATGGAAAACAGGTTAATATTCCTGTACTTGCAGTTATTGCGATGGAGGGACGGAGAAGGCTAGGCCAGCCTGGCGTTGGTTGTCCAGGTTTAAGGTGGTAGGCTGAAATCTTAGGCAAATCCGGGATTTCAAGGCCGAGAGCTGATGACGAGTTGCCTTTAGGCGACGAAGTGGTTGATGCCATGCTTCCAAGAAAAGCTCCTAAGCTTCAGATAACTGGGAACCGTACCCCAAACCGACACAGGTGGTTAGGTAGAGAATACCAAGGCGCTTGAGAGAACTCGGGTGAAGGAACTAGGCAAAATGGCACCGTAACTTCGGGAGAAGGTGCGCCGGCGAGGGTGAAGGACTTGCTCCGTAAGCCCATGCCGGTCGAAGATACCAGGCCGCTGCGACTGTTTATTAAAAACACAGCACTCTGCAAACACGAAAGTGGACGTATAGGGTGTGACGCCTGCCCGGTGCCGGAAGGTTAATTGATGGGGTTAGCGCAAGCGAAGCTCTTGATCGAAGCCCCGGTAAACGGCGGCCGTAACTATAACGGTCCTAAGGTAGCGAAATTCCTTGTCGGGTAAGTTCCGACCTGCACGAATGGCGTAACGATGGCGGCGCTGTCTCCACCCGAGACTCAGTGAAATTGAAATCGCTGTGAAGATGCAGTGTATCCGCGGCTAGACGGAAAGACCCCGTGAACCTTTACTATAGCTTTGCACTGGACTTTGAGCTTGCTTGTGTAGGATAGGTGGGAGGCTTTGAAGTGGGGACGCCAGTTCTCATGGAGCCATCCTTGAAATACCACCCTGGCAACCTTGAGGTTCTAACTCAGGTCCGTGATCCGGATCGAGGACAGTGTATGGTGGGTAGTTTGACTGGGGCGGTCTCCTCCCAAAGAGTAACGGAGGAGTACGAAGGTGCGCTCAGACCGGTCGGAAATCGGTCGTAGAGTATAAAGGCAAAAGCGCGCTTGACTGCGAGACAGACACGTCGAGCAGGTACGAAAGTAGGTCTTAGTGATCCGGTGGTTCTGTATGGAAGGGCCATCGCTCAACGGATAAAAGGTACTCCGGGGATAACAGGCTGATACCGCCCAAGAGTTCATATCGACGGCGGTGTTTGGCACCTCGATGTCGGCTCATCACATCCTGGGGCTGAAGCCGGTCCCAAGGGTATGGCTGTTCGCCATTTAAAGTGGTACGCGAGCTGGGTTTAGAACGTCGTGAGACAGTTCGGTCCCTATCTGCCGTGGACGTTTGAGATTTGAGAGGGGCTGCTCCTAGTACGAGAGGACCGGAGTGGACGAACCTCTGGTGTTCCGGTTGTCACGCCAGTGGCATTGCCGGGTAGCTATGTTCGGAAGAGATAACCGCTGAAAGCATCTAAGCGGGAAACTTGCCTCAAGATGAGATCTCACTGGGATCTAGAATCCCCTGAAGGGCCGTCGAAGACTACGACGTTGATAGGTGGGGTGTGTAAGCGCTGTGAGGCGTTGAGCTAACCCATACTAATTGCCCGTGAGGCTTGACCATATAACACCCAAGCAATTTGAGCGTGAGCGCCGAATTGTGGTGGTGAAGACGAGAGAACCGAAAGTTCGCGACGAACCACAGAATCACATATCCGAATAGGCTGGGGTGTCCGTAAGGGCGCACTGGCAACCGAATTTCTTGACGACCATAGAGCATTGGAACCACCTGATCCCATCCCGAACTCAGCAGTGAAACGATGCATCGCCGATGGTAGTGTGGGGTTTCCCCATGTGAGAGTAGGTCATCGTCAAGATTCAT
>NZ_JAUQOQ010000041.1:0-3081 GCF_030580795.1 Pseudomonas boreofloridensis
GCATTGGAACCACCTGATCCCATCCCGAACTCAGCAGTGAAACGATGCATCGCCGATGGTAGTGTGGGGTTTCCCCATGTGAGAGTAGGTCATCGTCAAGATTCATTTCGCAAAACCCCTATCTGCGTGAGCAGGTAGGGGTTTTGTCTTTTTCGTGTTTTCAATATCAGCGCTGCCCTCACAAGTCGGTGCCTCATAGCTACCATGTCTGGAGTGTGTTGGCTGGGCTCGGCCCTTTCCCTATGCAATCCAGCAACCCGTGGCTATCATGCCTGCCTTATTACAAGTCGAGACTGGCATGCTGAAGTTGTTGAATCTCCTTAAGGATGGGCGGTTTCATTCCGGCCAGGCTTTAGGGCAATCCATGGGGGTAAGCCGCAGTGCGGTTTGGAAGCAGCTTCAGCACTTGGAGGCCGAGCTGGATTTGGTTATCCACAAGGTGCGTGGACGCGGTTACCAGCTGGCAACGCCGCTGAGCCTTCTCGACTCAACGGCGATTGCGGCCTACGCCGAAAGTGAGGCATGGCCAGTTCAGGTTCACGACATCATCGACTCCACCAATGCCGAGGCGTTGCGCTGTGTAGCACAGGGTCAGGCCGCGCCTTTTGTCGTTATTGCCGAGCGCCAGAAAGCCGGCCGTGGTCGACGTGGCAGGCAGTGGGTCAGTCCGTTCGCTGAAAACCTTTACTACAGCCTGGTGATACGCGTCGAAGGCGGCATGCGTCAGCTTGAAGGTCTAAGTCTGGTGGTCGGACTTGCCGTGATGCGCACTCTGCAGGAATTTGGGGTGGCGGAGGCGGGGCTCAAATGGCCGAATGACGTGTTAGTCGGTCCCCGGAAGATCTCTGGCATTCTGCTCGAGCTGGTCGGCGATCCTGCAGATGTCTGCCATGTGGTACTGGGGATTGGTATTAACGTGAACATGCAGAATAACAACCAGGTTGATCAGCAATGGACTTCGATACGGCGTGAGACGGGCGAACTTATCGACCGCAACCAGCTGGTTGCTCGGCTCAACGGAAATTTACAGCATGTGCTTGCACGTCATCATCGCGAGGGCTTCCTCGGATTCCAGCATGAATGGGAGCAGGCGCATGTATGGCAGGGCCGAAGCGTCTCGCTGATAGCCGGCAATCATGCGGTGGATGGTGTCGTTTTGGGTGTGGACGGGCAGGGTGGTCTGCGTATGAACGTCAACGGCGTCGAGAAGAGCTTCAGCGGCGGAGAGCTTGGGTTGAGGTTGCGGAATGATTCTTGAGCTCGACTGTGGTAACAGCTTTATCAAATGGCGGGTGATCCATGCTGATGACGCCATTATTGTGGGTGGCGGTATCGTTGACTCGGACCAGGCCTTGATCGCGCAGGTAGCAAAACTGCCTAATGTGCATTTTCGTGGGGCCAGAATGGTCAGCGTGCGCAGTGAAGAGGAAACCGATGCGCTGATGAGGGCGATCACTCGTGATTTCGGTGTGATCGTTCAGGCTGCGCGTCCGGCCACTGAAATGGCGGGCGTGCGCAATGGCTACACAGATCATCAGCGCTTGGGAATGGACCGTTGGCTTGCTGCTGTGGGTGCTTTTCATCTGGCCAAGGGCGCCTGCTTGGTAATGGATTTTGGTACAGCTGCCAAAGCCGATTTCGTGGCGGCCGATGGACAGCATCTAGGCGGGTACATCTGTCCGGGTATGCCTTTGATGCGCAGCCAGCTACGTACCCATACGCGCCGAATTCGCTACGATGATGCCTCAGCCGAGCGCGCATTGACCAGTCTGCTCCCCGGCCGCTCGACGGTCGAAGCGGTAGAGCGCGGATGCGTGTTGATGTTGCAGGGCTTCGCTCGCACGCAGATTGATCAGGCTCGCGCCTTGTGGGGTGACGAATTCAGCATATTCCTCACCGGTGGGGATGCGCCTCTCGTGGAAGTTTCGGCACCTGGAGCGCGGGTTGTTCCCGACTTGGTCTTTGTCGGCCTTGCGATGGCCTGCCCCTTGAATTGAGGTGCCTATGCGTTGGTTGTTCCTGTTGTTGCTGGTGCTCAATGTCGTCTACTACGTGTGGCACCAGCAGGAGGCGCCATTGCGTATCAAGGAAATAGCTCCGCTCTCGCTGTACAAGGGAAGCCAGCAGGAGATTCGGCTGCTGCGCGAGACAGCAGCTCAAGCACCTGCTCGACGACAGGACGAATGCTTGGTGGTGGGTGGATTGCGAAGTCAGGATGATGTCGACGCTCTGCGCCAACGCCTGCTGAGTCTTGATATCAGTGCCCGTCAAGTCCAGGGGCTACTACCTGGCGCGGAAGGGTTCTGGCTCAAGATTGGGGCTGAGAGCGAGCGGTTGCTGGATGGCAACGTGCTGGCCACTCTTTCCAGTGATTTCAAAGAGTTGAAGCACAAAATTATTTTCTGCCAAGGTATTGCAACTGCTGAATAGATTGATAGAATGGCGCCCGCTTCGCAGGGAACACCGCTCATACGGTTCAACTGCAAGTGTCGTCAAAGCAGCTAACTTTCAGATTTAATTGAAAAAAATGCTTGACGATGGTGCGGCAGCCAAATAAAATGCCGGCCACATCTGGAGGGATTCCCGAGCGGCCAAAGGGGACGGACTGTAAATCCGTTGCGAGAGCTTCGAAGGTTCGAATCCTTCTCCCTCCACCAGTTTTAGCGAGAGCTGCAAGCTCGCGGGTATAGTTTAGTGGTAGAACCTCAGCCTTCCAAGCTGATGATGCGGGTTCGATTCCCGCTACCCGCTCCAAGTTTGCTGTTGTTGCACAAAGAGTTGCGCTCTTGTAGCTCAGTTGGTAGAGCACACCCTTGGTAAGGGTGAGGTCAGCGGTTCAAGTCCGCTCAAGAGCTCCATTTAAACAAGGCAGATATGAAAATATCTGCCTTTGTTTTATCAGTGTAGTGACCATTTTTCTTCTGCGGAGGATTGTATCGATGGCTAAGGAAAAGTTTGATCGTTCCCTTCCCCACGTTAACGTCGGCACCATCGGCCACGTTGACCACGGTAAGACCACTCTGACCGCAGCTCTGACTCGCGTTTGCTCCGAAGTTTTCGGTTCGGCAATCGTTGAGTTCG
>NZ_JAUQOQ010000042.1:0-2623 GCF_030580795.1 Pseudomonas boreofloridensis
CTGAGCAACGCCCAAGGTCTGTCGGTTACCGGTCACCAAGGTCTGACGTTCACTCTGTCGGATGGCACTAAAGTTACTGTTCCGGCTGGCAGCGCCACGGGCACTGCGACCATCACTGCCAACGACGACGTGTACGTCGGCGGCCAAGCTCCGATCGTCAACAAGATCGAGTCCGTCACTGGCGGCGATAACTTCGAAAAACTGACTCTGGGTCAGGGCGAAGTTAGAACCGAAGTCACTGACGAGCCAGGTACTGGTACTCCAGGTGCCGGCAACGAGGGTGACAAGGTTTCCGTCACCATCGTCAGCAATGGCGACGTGAATGAGGCTCAACAGCCGTCGTTCACCGTTAAAGTGAATCAGCCGCTGGATCGTCCACTCACCGTCACCCTGAGCAACGGCGACAAAGTCACCATCGCTGCAGGCCAGACCGAAGTTGAATACAAGGCCCCGGCTCAAGGCGAAGACGTCTTCAAAGACGCGGGTTCGCTGACTGTCGGTATCACCGACGCCAGTGTTGCTGGCAAAACGTTCGAGAACCTGGAACTCGGCGGCAGCGCTACCGTACAAATCGCTGACACCATCAGCGAAGTAGTCGCGACTCTTACCGCTGACAAGACCACAGTCGCTGAAGGCGGCCAAGTCACTTACACCGTCACCCTGAGCAACGCCCAAGGTCTGTCGGTTACCGGTCACCAAGGTCTGACGTTCACTCTGTCGGATGGCACTAAAGTTACTGTTCCGGCTGGCAGCGCCACGGGCACTGCGACCATCACTGCCAACGACGACGTGTACGTAGGCGGCCAAGCTCCGATCGTCAACAAGATCGAGTCCGTCACTGGCGGCGATAACTTCGAAAAACTGACTCTGGGTCAGGGCGAAGTTAGAACCGAAGTCACTGACGAGCCAGGTACTGGTACTCCAGGTGCCGGCAACGAGGGTGACAAGGTTTCCGTCACCATCGTTAGCAATGGCGATGTGAATGAAGCTCAGCAGCCGTCGTTCACTGTAAAAGTTAATCAGCCACTGGATCGTCCACTCACCGTCACCCTGAGCAACGGCGACAAAGTCACCATCGCTGCGGGCCAGACCGAAGTTGAGTACAAGGCTCCGGCTCAAGGCGAGGACGTCTTCAAAGACGCAGGTTCGCTGACTGTTGGCATCACCGATGCCAGTGTTGCTGGCAAAACCTTCGAGAACCTGGAGCTGGGTGGTTCGGCAACTGTTCAGATTGCTGACACCATCAGTGAAGTGGTTGCGACCCTCACTGCCGACAAGTCCACCGTTGCTGAAGGCAGTCAAGTCACCTACACCGTCACCCTGAGCAACGCTCAAGGCCTGTCGGTCACTGGTCACCAGGGCCTCACCTTCACCCTGAGCGACGGTACTAAAGTTACTGTGCCTGCTGGCAGCGCCACTGGCACCGCGACCATCACTGCCAACGACGACGTCTATGTCGGCGGGCAAGCTCCGATCGTCAACAAGATCGAGTCCGTCACTGGCGGCGATAACTTCGAGAAACTGACCCTGGGTCAGGGCGAAGTTAGAACTGAAGTTACCGATGAGCCAGGTACCGGTACTCCAGGCGCAGGTAACGAAGGAGATAAGGTCTCCGTCACCATCGTCAGCAATGGCGATGTGAACGAAGCTCAGCAGCCGTCGTTCACCGTGAAGGTGAATCAGCCACTGGATCGTCCGCTCACCGTCACTCTGAGCAATGGCGATAAAGTCACCATCGCTGCCGGTCAGACCGAAGTTGAGTACAAGGCTCCAGCTCAAGGCGAAGACGTCTTCAAAGATGCAGGTTCGCTGACTGTTGGCATCACCGATGCCAGCGTTGCTGGCAAGACCTTCGAGAACCTCGAGCTGGGTGGTTCGGCAACTGTTCAGATCGCCGACACGATCAGCGAAGTGGTTGCGACTCTCACCGCTGATAAGTCCACCGTCGCTGAGGGCGGTCAAGTCACTTACACCGTCACCCTGAGCAATGCTCAAGGCCTGTCGGTTACCGGCCATCAGGGCCTCACCTTCACCCTGAGCGATGGCACCAAAGTTAACGTCGCTGCTGGCAGCGCCACCGGCACTGCGACCATCACAGCGAAAGACGACGTGTACGTCGGTGGCCAAGCTCCGATCGTCAACAAGATCGAGTCCGTCACTGGTGGCGATAACTTCGAAAAACTGACGCTGGGCCAGGGCGAAGTTAGAACCGAAGTTACCGATGAGCCAGGTACCGGTACTCCAGGCGCTGGCAACGAAGGCGATAAGGTATCGGTCACCATCGTCAGCAATGGCGACGTGAACGAAGCTCAGCAGCCAAGCTTCACCGTGAAAGTCAGCCAAGTGCTGGATCGTCCGCTGACTGTCACCCTGAGCAACGGCGATAAAGTCACCATCGCTGCAGGCCAGACCGAAGTTGAATACAAGGCTCCGGCTCAGGGCGAAGACGTCTTCAAAGACGCAGGTTCGCTGACTGTCGGTATCACCGATGCCAGTGTTGCTGGCAAAACCTTCGAGAACCTGGAACTCGGCGGCAGCGCTACCGTACAAATCGCCGATACCATCAGCGAAGTCGTTGCCACACTGACCGCCGACAAATCGACCGTGGCCGAAGGCGGCACCG
>NZ_JAUQOQ010000043.1:0-2010 GCF_030580795.1 Pseudomonas boreofloridensis
GCGTGATCACTTACACCGTCAGCCTGACCAACCCGGCTCAGACGCCGGTGACCGTGACCCTGTCCAACGGACAGACCATCACCGTTGAGGCAGGTAAGTCCAGCGGCTCGATTGATTTCCAGACGCCAGCGAATGACGTCTACAACAACGGCAGCACCGTTAACACGACGATCACCAGCGCTACCGGCGGCAACTTCGAGAATTTGGTACCGAATCCGACGCCAGCGCAGACCGTTATCAACGATTCTGTCGACACCACCACTGCCACGCTGACCGCCACCCCAAGCGTCACCGAAGGCGGTGTGATCACTTACACCGTCAGCCTGACCAACCCGGCTCAGACGCCGGTGACCGTGACCCTGTCCAACGGACAGACCATCACCGTTGAGGCAGGTAAGTCCAGCGGCTCGATTGATTTCCAGACGCCAGCGAATGACGTCTACAACAACGGCAGCACCGTTAACACGACGATCACCAGCGCTACCGGCGGCAACTTCGAAAATCTGGTACCGAATCCGACGCCGGCACAGACCGTTATCAACGACTCGATCGACACCACCACCGCCACGCTGACTGCGACGCCAAGCGTCACCGAAGGCGGTGTGATCACTTATACCGTCAGCCTGACTAATCCGGCTCAGACGCCTGTAACCGTCACCTTGTCCAACGGGCAGACCATCACCGTTGAAGCAGGCAAGTCCAGCGGCTCGATCGATTTCCAGACGCCAGCGAATGACGTCTACAACAACGGCAGCACTGTTAACACGACGATCACCAGTGCGACCGGCGGCAACTTCGAAAATCTGGTACCGAATCCGACGCCAGCGCAGACCGTTATCAACGATTCCGTTGACACCACCACTGCTACGTTGACCGCGACGCCAAGCGTCACCGAAGGCGGCGTGATCACTTACACCGTCAGCCTGACCAACCCGGCTCAGACGCCGGTGACCGTGACCCTGTCCAACGGACAGACCATCACCGTTGAGGCAGGTAAGTCCAGCGGCTCGATTGATTTCCAGACGCCGCCCAACGATGTTTATGTCAACGGCAGCACGGTCAACACCACGATCACCAGCGCGACCGGCGGCAATTTCGAGAACCTGGTCACCAATCCGACCCCTGCCCAAACTGTGGTCAGTGACAGCATCGATACCGTGACCGTCAACATCGCCAGCAACGGCAATGTGACCGAGGCCCAGCAACCGACCTTCACCGTATCCGTCAGTCAACAACTGGATCGCGATCTGACCGTCACCCTGAGCAACGGTGACAAGGTGGTGATCGCTGCTGGCCAGACCCAGGCGACCTACAGTCTGCCAGCCCAAGGCGATGACGTTTTCAAGGATCCAGGTTCCGTGACCGTGGGCGTCACCGATGCCAGCGTGCCAGGCAAGACCTTCGAGAATCTGCAGCTCGGCGGCGCGGCTACCGTGCAGATCACCGATACCGTGAGCGAAGTCGTTGCGACGCTCACTGCGGACAAGGCTACCGTCGCCGAAGGTGGGCAGGTTACTTACACCGTCACGCTGACCAATGCCCAAGGCTTGGATGTCACCGGTCATCAGGGCCTGACGTTCACGCTCTCGGATGGCACCAAAGTGACCATTCCGGCAGGCAGCGCCTCTGCATCGGCCACTATTCAAGCTGCTGACGATGTTTACGTCGGTGGTCAGCCTTCAATCGTTAACAAACTGGAGTCGGTCACCGGTGCGGATAACTTCGAGAAGTTGACCCTCGGCGACAACTCGATCACCACTACTGTTACCGATGAACCTGGCACTGGTACTCCAGGTGCTGGCAACGAAGGTGACAAGGTTTCCGTCACCATCGTTAGCAATGGCGATGTGAATGAGGCTCAGCAGCCAAGCTTCACCGTGAAAGTCAGCCAAGTCCTTGATCGTCCGCTGACTGTCACCCTGAGCAACGGCGATAAAGTCACCATCGCTGCAGGCCAGACCGAGGTTGAGTACAAGGCCCCGGCTCAGGGCGAGGACGTCTTCAAAGACG
>NZ_JAUQOQ010000044.1:0-1753 GCF_030580795.1 Pseudomonas boreofloridensis
GTCAGCCAAGTCCTTGATCGTCCGCTGACTGTCACCCTGAGCAACGGCGATAAAGTCACCATCGCTGCAGGCCAGACCGAGGTTGAGTACAAGGCCCCGGCTCAGGGCGAGGACGTCTTCAAAGACGCGGGTTCGCTCACCGTCGGCATTACCGATGCAAGCGTTGCTGGCAAAACCTTCGAGAACTTGGAACTCGGCGGCAGCGCTACCGTACAAATCGCCGATACCATCAGCGAAGTGGTTGCGACCCTCACTGCCGACAAGTCCACCGTTGCTGAAGGCGGCCAAGTCACTTACACCGTCACACTGAGCAACGCCCAAGGTCTGTCGGTTTCCGGCCATCAGGGCCTGACCTTCACCCTGAGCGATGGCACCAAAGTTACTGTGCCTGCTGGCAGCGCCACTGGCACCGCGACCATCACTGCCAACGACGACGTCTACGTGGGTGGCCAGCCATCCATCGTTAACAAACTGGAATCGGTCACCGGTGCGGATAACTTCGAGAAGTTGACCCTCGGCGACAACTCGATCACCACTACTGTTACCGATGAACCTGGCACTGGTACTCCAGGTGCCGGCAACGAGGGTGACAAGGTTGCCGTCACCATCGTCAGCAATGGCGATGTGAACGAAGCTCAGCAGCCAAGCTTCACCGTGAAGGTCAGCCAAGTCCTTGATCGTCCGCTGACTGTCACCCTGAGCAACGGCGATAAAGTCACCATCGCTGCAGGCCAGACCGAGGTTGAGTACAAGGCCCCGGCTCAGGGCGAGGACGTCTTCAAAGACGCGGGTTCGCTCACCGTCGGCATTACCGATGCAAGCGTTGCTGGCAAAACCTTCGAGAACTTGGAACTCGGCGGCAGCGCTACCGTACAAATCGCCGATACCATCAGCGAAGTGGTTGCGACCCTCACTGCCGACAAGTCCACCGTTGCTGAAGGCGGTCAAGTCTCTTACACCGTTACCCTGAGCAACGCCCAAGGCCTGTCGGTTTCCGGCCATCAGGGCCTGGCCTTCACCCTGAGCGACGGTACTAAAGTTACTGTCCCTGCTGGCAGCGCCACAGGCACCGCGACCATCACTGCCAACGACGACGTCTATGTCGGCGGGCAAGCGCCGATCGTCAACAAGATCGAGTCCGTCACTGGCGGCGATAACTTCGAAAAACTGACGCTGGGTCAGGGCGAAGTTAGGACTGAAGTTACTGATGAACCAGGCACTGGTACTCCAGGTGCTGGTAACGAAGGCGACAAGGTTGCCGTCACTATCGTTAGCAATGGCGACGTGAATGAGGCTCAACAGCCGTCGTTCACCGTGAAGGTGAATCAGCCACTGGATCGTCCGCTGACTGTCACCCTGAGCAATGGCGATAAAGTCACCATCGCTGCAGGCCAGACCGAAGTTGAATACAAGGCTCCGGCTCAAGGCGAAGACGTCTTCAAAGATGCCGGCTCGCTGACTGTCGGTATTACCGACGCCAGTGTTGCTGGCAAGACCTTCGAGAACCTGGAGCTCGGCGGCAGCGCTACTGTACAAATCGCCGATACGATCAGCGAAGTGGTCGCGACCCTCACCGCCGACAAGTCCACTGTGGCTGAGGGCGGCCAAGTCACTTACACCGTCACACTGAGCAACGCCCAAGGTCTGTCGGTTACCGGTCACCAAGGTCTGACGTTCACTCTGTCGGATGGCACTAAAGTTACTGTTCCGGCTGGCAGCGCCACGGGCACTGCGACCATCACTGCCAACGACG
>NZ_JAUQOQ010000045.1:0-1362 GCF_030580795.1 Pseudomonas boreofloridensis
GGAGAGTGTCAGATTTTTTGTGTGCGGGCCGCTAACGGCCTGCCGTCAGGCTGGCCATGCTTTTACCAGGTCGGCCTGATAAATCGATCTCCGTACAGAATCGCGAATTGATTCATCGCATTTTTCCAATCGTGAGCCGCTGAGCCCCAGTTTGCCGTGATGTTCCGCAGCCCCAGCCAGATCAGCTTGGTGGCGGCCTCATCCGTTGGGAAGTGACCACGCGTTTTAATGATCTTGCGTAGCCGGGCGTTGATGCTTTCGATCGCGTTGGTCGTATAGATCACTTTTCGAATGCCTGACGGGAAGACAAAGAATGGAATCACTCGATCCCAGGCTCTTCTCCATGCCGCAACTACCGTTGGGTACTGTTTGCCCCAAGGGCCGTTTTCAAACGCATCCAGTGCCTGCTCAGCTGCCTCGGCGTTGATGGCCTGATAGATCGGCTTGAGCGCTTTGGCCAGATCACGACGCTTATCCCACGCTGCATAATCGAGACTGTTGCGGATCAAGTGGACGATGCATGTTTGCAGCGTGGTGGCCGGAAACACGGCGCTTAGCGCCTCTGGCATCCCTTTGAGGCCGTCGGTGACGGCGATCAGCACATCCTCAACGCCGCGCGTCTTAAGGTCATTGAAGACCTTCATCCAGAACTTCGCACCTTCGGTATTTTCGATCCAGATCCCGAGAATATCGCGCGTTCCATCGGGTAGAACGCCCAGCGCCAAGTAAATCGCTTTGTTGCGCACAAGGCCTTCTTCGCGAATCTTGACTCGCAGCGCATCAAAGAAAATGACCGGGTACATCGGCTCCAGCGGCCGCTGTTGCCACGCGCCGATTTCCTCCATCACCTCGGCCGTGACCGAACTGATGAAGTCATGCGAAACATCCGTTCCGTATTGCTCGAAGAGGAATGCGCGAATTTCCCGAACGGTCATGCCTCGGGCATACATGGCGATGATCTTGTCATCGAAACCGGTGTAACGACGCTCATGCTTGGGAATCAGAATGGGCGCAAAACTACCGTCTCGATCACGGGGGATATCCAGCCGCAGCGGCCCCTCTCCAGTCAGAACCGTCTTGCCAGTCCTGCCATTGCGCTGGTTGGTTTCATCCTCTGGACGCTGCGCGCCCGGCAGATATCCCAGGTGGTGACTGAGCTCGGCGTTCAAGGCTCGTTCGATCAGCGCCTTCTTGAACGCCGCAGAGACGTCTTCGATAGCCTCCGCAGTCATCAGGCCCTCACCGAACTGCTCGAGCAGCTCCTTGGGGATTTTTGGTAGGTCACGCAGGGGTTTCTTCTTGGTTGGCATACATGCACCTCTTGCTCATTTTATGCCCGAACACAAAATTTCTGACATACCC
>NZ_JAUQOQ010000046.1:0-1360 GCF_030580795.1 Pseudomonas boreofloridensis
CTTAATGAGATGGTCACCCCGGCACCCTACGAGGCGTACGCTTTCGTAGGGTGTTTTTACTTCGGAGACCGTCATCATGAGCAACGTGACCCTGATCGGCATCGACATCGGCAAACATACCTTCCACCTACACGCCCAGGAAAAGTCCGGCAAAGAAGTGTTGCGCAAGAAATGTTCAAGGCCGCAGATGATGCGGTTTCTGGCCAATCATCCCCCTTGCACGGTAGTGATGGAGGCCTGTGCCGGCTCACACTGCCTGGCGCGAGAAATCAAAGCGATAGGGCATGAAGCAAAGCTGATTTCACCTCAGTTCGTTAAGCCTTTCGTCAAGGGCAACAAGAATGACTTTGTCGATGCGCAAGCCATCTGTGAAGCCGCTTCCCGACCTTCCATGCGCTTTGTGACGCCAAAATCGCCTGAGCAGCAGACGCTCTCTGTTTCTCATCGGATGCGTGAATCACTGATTCGCGACCGGACCAAAACGGTGAACCAGATGCATGGTTTCCTGCTCGAGTTCGGCGTCAGCCTGCCGACGGGACTGGCGGTGATCAAACGCCTCGCTTCAGTGCTTGAAGAGCACGACCTGCCTGTACGCCTCGTCGCACTGCTGCAGCGCCTGCATGATCACTTCGTCTACCTGACCGAGCAGATCAAGCTGCTGGATGAAGAGCTGGCAAGCCAGCTGGCTGACGATGATCTGGGTAGTCGCTTGCTGACTATTCCGTGTGTCGGGCCGATCACCGCCAGCCTGCTGGCCGTAGAAATGGGAGATGCTCGGCAGTACGGCAGCAGTCGTGATTTTGCAGCATCCGTAGGCTTGGTCCCCAGGCAATACAGCACCGGCGGCAAGCCGGCTTTGCTGGGAATCAGCAAACGTGGCGACAAGAACCTTCGGCATTTGCTGGTGCTCTGTGCCCGTGTCTACATGCTTCGTTTGAAGTACCAGAGTGGCCCATTGGCCGACTGGGTACGTACGCTATCAACACGACGCCACTCCAACGTGGTGGCCTGCGCGTTGGCCAACAAACTGGCACGCATCGCGTGGGCCATTGCCACTCGACACTCGCAATATGAAACGGAGCCAGGCGCGCTGAACGCCTGACCCCGTTGTGCTGCACCGAGTTTTACCATCAGGTTTTGCGATAGCTGAACAACGGATGAAATAAACGGCCGATCGGCCTGGCGATGATCCTGGAAGAAAAATTGGCTCTCAGAAGCCGCTTACTTTATTAGGATCGCCAGGTGCGAATACTCATCGTGGCGCGGGATACCAGCCCAATCGACGCCGGATAGATTTACGCAAGCCATCCATTTCACCCAATGATCAGTATTGCAAAAAAGGGGGTGACCATAGATTTTT
>NZ_JAUQOQ010000047.1:0-875 GCF_030580795.1 Pseudomonas boreofloridensis
GCGAAGCTGAAAACCTGGGACCGCTACGCGGTCCAATCGCGACACAAGGCCGCTCCCACGAGGGCGTGCAGACTCCAATGAAGTTGAGCAAAACCACGGGTCGGTGGTAGGTGAAAGGCAGTTGGCTCCCACCGAGATTGCGCTCGCTTTATTTCCGGGGCACGGCATGCGGAACCGGGTAATCATGCGTTTGTTGTTCATCTACAGCGCATGACTTCTAGAATCCAGCGCGTCTTTTTGTGGGAGCGGCCTTGTGTCGCGATTGGACCGCACAGCGGTCCCGGCAATGGCAGCGGCGAAGCTGAAAACATGGGACCGCTACGCGGTCCAATCGCGACGCAAGGCCGCTCCCACGAGGGCGTGCAGACTCCAATGAAGTTGAGCAAGACCACGGGTGGGTGGTAGGTGAAAGACAGTTGGCCCCTACCGAGATTGCGCTCGCTTTATATCCTCGGCGCGGCATGCGGAACCGGGTAATCATGCGTTTGTTACTCATCTGCAGCGCATGATTTCCAGAATCCTGCGCGTCTTTTTGTGGGAGCGGCCTTGTGTCGCGATTGGACCGCACAGCGGTCCCGGCAATGGCAGCGGCGAAGCTGAAAACCTGGGACCGCTACGCGGTCCAATCGCGACACAAGGCCGCTCCCACGAGGGCGTGCAGACTCCAAGAAGTTGAGCAAGACCACGGGTCGGTGGTAGGTGAAAGACAGTTGGCTCCCACCGAGATTGCGCTCGCTTTATATCCTCGGCACGGCATTCGGAACCGGGTAATCATGCGTTTGTTGTTCATCTACAGCGCATGATTTCCAGAATCCAGCGGGTCTTTTTGTGGGAGCGGCCTTGTGTCGCGATTGGACCGCACAGCGGTCCCGGCA
>NZ_JAUQOQ010000048.1:0-601 GCF_030580795.1 Pseudomonas boreofloridensis
CGAACGGGTCATCGATGAAGCGCTCAGCGCTCAGATCATCGCGGTTCAGGTAGCCACGGGCGACCTGCACGCCACCGATGTACAGCTCGCCGGCCACGCCTTGCGGTACCGGCTGACCTTGCGCATCGAGCACATACAGCGTGGTGTTGGCGATGGGCTTGCCGATCGGCGTGTTGTCCGGCGTCTGCGCCAGCGGCTCGGCGCAGTGCCAGGCGCTGACGTCCACCGCCGCCTCGGTCGGGCCGTACAGGTTGTGCAGCTCGACACTCGGCAGTTGCGCCTTGAAGCGCCGCACCAGGCTGCCCGGCAGCGCCTCGCCACTGCACAGCACGCGCTTGAGCTGCGCGGGTTCGGCGTCGCCGAAGGCCAGGAACACGTCGAGCATGGAGGGCACGAAGTGCAGTGTGGTCACGCTGCGCTCGGCGATCACCTGACGCAGGTATTGCGGGTCGCGGTGGCCGCCAGGACGGGCCATGACCAGTTGCGCACCGGTCTGCAACGGCCAGAAGAACTCCCACACCGACACATCGAAGCTGAACGGGGTTTTCTGCAAGACCACGTCTTCGGCGCCCAGGCCGTAGGCGTCCTGGGTCCACAGCAG
>NZ_JAUQOQ010000049.1:0-529 GCF_030580795.1 Pseudomonas boreofloridensis
CCATGATCAAACTCTTCAGTTCAATACTGCTTGGGTTTTTAAGAAACCCTAAACTTGGCTCAGCAATCTCAAATGACTATGTGATTTCTCGCATGGCCACTTGTGATGCTGATAATCTAGGCGACGACCAGTCCGTACTCACAAGCACCCACACGAATTGCTTGATTCGATTTGTTAAAGAGCGTTTGGCTAAGAGCGTTTCGTCTCAACCGAGGCCGCGCATTCTACAGCAGCCTTACTTCGTGTCAAGCGTTTATTTTGAAGTTTTTTCCGAGAAACTCGTTTAGCTTCAAACACTTGGCTCGCTGCGATCTCTCGTAGCGGGAGGCGAATCATACAGCACCAAACGATGCTGTCAACTGCCTTTTTCACCGCCTTCAACCCGAGGATCGAAGCCCTTCACACCACACCGAACTCGCTTAACTCGTTGATTATCAAGGAGTTTCGCGTTCCGTTTGCTGCGGAAGTGGGGCGCATTATAAGGGGATCTGAACAGCGGTCAAGGCTTAATTTCAAATAAATTCAAATA
>NZ_JAUQOQ010000004.1:0-347731 GCF_030580795.1 Pseudomonas boreofloridensis
GTGGAAGGTATGTTTGCCGATGTCGATGCCGATCAGGGTCACGTTGCTCATGATGACGGTCTCCGAAGTAAAAACACCCTACGAAAGCGTACGCCTCGTAGGGTGCCGGGGTGACCATCTCATTAAGGGGGTCGCCGTAAAGGCGAAAAGGTGACTAAGCCTCACCAAAGCCAACGGATATTCACTCAAACCCAAAACCCAAAACCCAAACTAAGGCCTAGACCCAATCGCCTTCTCAATAGCCCCAACAAACGCCGGATCATCCGGTTTAGTCAGACTGGAAAACTGCCCAATCACCTTCCCCCGACGATCCACCACATACTTATAGAAATTCCACTTCGGCGCACTACTCTGCCTGGCCAACTCAGCAAATAACGGAATGGCATCATCCCCCCGCACCGCCTGAGTCTTGGTCATGGTAAAGGTCACGCCATAGTTGGCATAACACACCTTGGCCGTTTTCTCGCTATCAGCGTCTTCCTGTTTGAAATCATTGGAGGGCACTCCCAGCATTTCCAAACCCTGTTCATGATAGGCCTTATAGGTCGCCTCCAATCCTTCGAACTGCGGAGCGAACCCGCAATAGCTGGCCGTATTGATCACCACCAGCGGTTTGCCCGCATAGCGCTGGCAAAGATCCACCTGCCCCTTGCCCCGCAATTCCGGCAGGCTACCCTGCAACAACGCTGGACAGTCGGCCGCCCAACTGGAGGCGACAGCCGTAAAGGCCAAGGGCACTGCAAGCCAGCGAAGGCGCATAGTCTGATACTCCTGCAAGACGTTTCGTTAACCTAGCAGGTTAGCGCCTAACAGACTCCCATGCCCAATTGCATGAGCGCCAGTCCCCCGCGCTGCCAGCCCCACCACGCCAACGCCAGTAACAACAGGGCTCCCGCTGCTAGCCAGCCACGCAAGCCACAGCGCCTCACGCCGCAGCCTCCTGCAGACGCGCGACCGGCCGCTCGCGCACCGGCCAATTGAGCGCCGCCGCCAGCACACTGAGCAGGATGGAAATCTGCCAGACCACGTCGTAGCTGCCCGTGCGGTCGTACACCACACCCCCCATCCAGCCTCCCAGGAATGCCCCTAGTTGATGGAACAGGAACACGATGCCACCGAGCATGGACAAGTTGCGGACCCCAAACACAGTCGCCACGGTGCCATTGGTCAGCGGCACCGTCGACAGCCACAGCAATCCCATGGCAATACCGAATAGGTAAGCGCTGAACGTAGTCACCGGCGCCAACAGGAACAACCCGATGACCACGGCCCTGAGCAGATAAAGACTGGTCAGCAGACGCGGCTTGGACAGCCGCCCGCCGAGCCAACCGGCCGTGTAGGTGCCGACGATATTGAACAGCCCGACCAGCGCCAGCACCGTAGTCCCGGTACTTGCCGGCAGATGCTGGTCGACCAGATAGGCCGGCAGATGAACGCCGATGAACACCACCTGGAACCCGCAGACGAAGAAGCCCAGCGCCAGTAGCCAGAAGCCCGAATGCGAGCAGGCCTCGCGCAGTGCCTGACCCAAAGTCTGTTCGCCATCCAGGCGAGGCAGCGGACGGTCACGCAGCATACTGACCAAGGGCACGATCAACGCCACCAGCAAACCCAGCACCAGCAGCGCCGCCGACCAGCCCAACCATTGGATCAGGCCAAGCGTGCCGGGCAGCATGACGAACTGACCGAACGATCCCGCCGCGCTGGCGATGCCCATGGCCAGACTGCGCTGCTGAGGGGCTACCGCGCGGCCCACCACGCCCAGGATCACCGAGAACGAGGTGCCCGAAAGACCGATACCGATCAGCAGCCCAGCGCTGAGCGACAACGACCACAGCGAGTCGGCCATACCCATCAGCACCAGCCCCAGGGCATAGAGAATGCCACCGACGATCACCACGCGCGCCGCGCCCAGGCGGTCGGCCAAGGCACCGGCTAAAGGCTGGGCCAAGCCCCAGATCAGGTTCTGCAAGGCAATGGCGAAGGCGAAGACTTCACGGCCCCAGCCGAAGTCGGTGCTCATCGGCGCCAGGAACAAACCGAAACCGTGGCGCACGCCAAGCGACAGCGCCAGGATCAACGCAGCGCCAAGCAGCACCCAGCCACTGGTTCGCCAGAGGGAAGTCATTGTTGTTATCTCCAGGCATCACGAAAGGCGGGCGCCCAGGTCTAGTGCCGATTCGTCGAGGTCATCGTGCGCCGCGCTGTGCAGCCCAACGACACAACGTGAGCGCCCTGTATCAGCCTCAAGCGTTTATACCGACTGATCGGGGCGTGCAAGCGTTTTCTATTGGGGGCCTGGGCCCAGGCGCTGCAGGATCGGCTGGAACAATGGCCCCGGGTGTCGCGATAACGGGTCCGGCTTACCCTCCTCGACTGCCTGCCAGTAACGCCACGAAACTTTGTCCGTACCCAGCTCGTAGTCCATTCCATCCCAGGCATCTTCGCGAAAGGCATAAAACGCCCAATGCAGGCGATAGCGATCGAGCGCCGCCAGCACGTCCTCCAGGTAAGCGCCACAGCCCGCCAAGCGGCGCATGCAGCCAAACTCGCCCACCACCAGTCGTGATATCGGCAATTCATGCTGCTGCGCCCAGCGTACGGGCTGCTGAAGGTAGTCGGCTACGCGTTGCTTGTCCCAGCGCTCGGTCCCCGCAGCGAAGGGTACGGTGCCCGGATACGCGTATGCACGATCGCCTGTGATACTCGGCGCGTACGTGGCCACGTAAGGTTCGTACATGTGCACGCTGTACAGCACCCGGCTATCTGCCAACGGCGTGGGCCAATAGCCAAAAGCGTCGGCCGCCGCGTACCAGCCAGCGTCGACCATCACCGGTGTCTTGTCGTCCACGGTGCGGATAGCCTCCAAGAGCATGGCCGACAACGCGGGCAGATCCCTGGCACTGCCTTGGACTTGGTCATACCAGCGCTGCATGTCAGCCAGCGCGGCATGCTCGGCCAGACCGCCGCGCTTTTCAGGGGCTGGTTCATTGACCAGATTGAATGCAGCCACCGCTGGATGATCCTTCAGCGCCTTGGCCAGATCGCGCCAAAAAGCCGCGGATTGCTCCCAGTAGCGCTTGTCCTGCCATAGACGATCGTCAAATTGGTTCTGGTTGTTCTGCGCCCAGCGCATGCCCGGCAACGACAGGGGCGCGATGACCACCTTCAGGCCCGAGCGATGCGCACGATCCAGCACCGCTACCAAGGTCTGCAGATCGGCCTGAGTCAAACCCGCGTATTCATCGGCATCTCCCAGCAGGAAATCCCTTCCTGCGGGCTGCCACTTGTCATAGGACAATCGCACCCAGGACGCACCGTAGCCCTTCAAGGCGTCGAAATAGGCTTGATCCGGCGGCAGTCGATTGAAGCTGTTGGCGCCGTGGCGCGGTTCGTCCCAGAACGCGATCAGATCGGCGGCCAACGCCGGAAGCGGGGTCAGGGCCAGCAAGCTGGCGAGCAGTCGGTCACGCATGGCGGGTGTCCTGATGAGTCGAAGAGCACCGAGCCTAGCCTCGCTAATCACGGGAAGTATCTGCTATGCATGAAGGGCGATTCCGAACTGACGCCTCCAGACCGATCAGCCCGCCAGCGCCAAACCGACTACGACGGCCAACTCGATCAACTCCAGCAGAGCCCCAGCGGTATCGCCCGTGGTGCCGCCCAGACGCCGGCACATCTGCCGACGCAGCCCGACGAACACCAGCAGCGCCAACAGGGCCACTCCTATCGCCGTCCAGCCACCAAGCACTACACAGACGGCCACGCTTCCCGCTAGCACTCCGCGCGCCTCGCGCCGAGGCAGGTGTTCCGCCAAGGCCGCCCCCAGACCGCCAGCCCGCACATAAGGCGTGCACAGGAACAGCCCGAGCAAGGCCGTGCGCCCCAGGATCGGCGCCAGCATCAGCCAGGCACCCGCTCCCCGCTCGACCAGCACCCACAGGGCACAGAACTTGAGCAGCAGCACCAGCATCAGTGTGACCACAGCGATCGGCCCGCTGCGCGGATCCTTCATGATCTGCAAGGTGCGCTCGCGATCGCCGAAGCCGCCCAGCCAGGCGTCGGCGCTGTCGGCCAGACCATCGAGGTGCAGCGCGCCGCTGAGCAGCACCCAGAGCGCTAGCAGCAAGGCAGCCTGCAGCGGCGCCGGCGTGCTGTGCAACAACGCGCTGGCCGCCCACAGCAACACGCCGAACAACGCCCCGACTGCAGGGTAGAACAGCAGCGAACGTCCCATCTGCCGCGGCTCGGGCATGCCCGCCAGCGTCACCGGCAGGCTGCTCAAAAACTGCAAGGCAATCCAGAACGGCAGCATCACGCCCGCTCCGTCAACTGGCCATCGGCCGCCACGTCCAGACGCCGCAACGCTCCGTGCCCCACCTCGACCTGCAGCAGGTGCTCGCGTGGCAAGCCACGCGCGCGCGCCAACAACAGGCGCATGACGCCGCCATGGGTCACCAGCAGCACACGCTGACCCGCATATCGACGCACCAACTGATCGACGCTGCGCTGCACGCGCTCGGCGAAATGGCTGACCGGCTCACCGCCGGGCGGGGTGCAGCCGTAGGGATCGGCCCAGAAACGCCCGAGCAGATCGGCTTCGGTCTGCATGATCTGCGCCGCGCTGCGCCCCTCCCACTCGCCGAAATGCAATTCGCGCACTCCCGCCTCCACCTGCACCGGCAGCGCCAGGCGCTCGCCCAGTTCCTCGGCGAAGCGTGCGCAGCGCTGCAAGGGCGAGCTGACCAGCACGTCCCAGGGACCACCCTCGCTCACCGCAGCGCGCATCTGCGCCCAGCCCTGGGCGGTCAGGGCATCGTCCAGGCTGCCCCGCAGCCCACCACCGCATTCGGTTTCGCCATGGCGCAGCAGGTCGAGGATCATGCCGGGCGATCCGCCACGGCCGCTTCGGCGAAAGTCGCCATCTGCCCGTGCAGCGCGCATGCCAGACGCATCAGCGGCACCGCCAGCGCCGCACCGCTGCCTTCACCCAGGCGCAGACCGAGGGCCAGCAGCGGCTGGGCCTGCAGTGCTTCGAGCACGGCGCGGTGGCCTGGCTCCGCGCCCTGGTGGGCGAACAGCAGCCATGGCTGGCATTGCGGGTTGAGGCGCACGGCCAGCAGCGCGGCGACACTGCAGATGAAGCCGTCCACCAGCACCGCCACGCCCTGCTGGGCACAGGCCAGATAGGCTCCAGTCAATGCCGCGATCTCGAAGCCGCCGACGCAGGCCAAGACACGCAACGGCTCATCGCCAGACAGCGCATGCAGCGCCAGCGCGCGCTGGATCACCTCGGCTTTGTGTTGCACGCCTGCGCTGTCCAAGCCTGTACCCGGACCGCTCAACAGGTTGGCCGCGCAGCCCAGCAAGGCGCTGGCCACGGCTGCCGCGGCCGTGGTGTTGCCGATGCCCATCTCACCACCGATGAACAACTGGGCGCCCTGCTTGGCGGCGCGCAGGGCGCTGTCGCGGCCAGCGCCTAATGCCGCCTGCAATTGCGCCTCGCTCATCGCCGGCTGGCGGGCGAAGTTGGCCGTGCCAGCGCCCAGGCGC
Organism: Pseudomonas boreofloridensis; assembly: GCF_030580795.1. Lineage (NCBI taxonomy): Bacteria > Pseudomonadati > Pseudomonadota > Gammaproteobacteria > Pseudomonadales > Pseudomonadaceae > Pseudomonas > Pseudomonas boreofloridensis. The sequence continues at coordinate 5,554 of NZ_JAUQOQ010000004.1, forward strand.
AGGTGATGCACGCCCGGTAGGTGCAGGGTGGGATCGACAGTACCTAGGTCGATCACCTCCAGCGTCGCGCGCAGTTCGCGCGCCAGTACGCTGATCGCCGCGCCTCCACCGACGAAGTTACGCAGCATCTGCCCGGTCACGGCTTGTGGATAGGCGGAGGTGCCCTCCTCCACCACACCATGGTCACCGGCGAAGAGGCTGATTGCCACGTGTTCCAGGCTCGGCCGCTCGCAGCCTTGCAGACCGGCCAGGGTGACCGCCAAGGTTTCCAGTTGGCCCAGCGAGCCGGCCGGCTTGGTCAATTGCTGCTGACGGGCGCGCGCCTGCTCCATGGCGTCAGGGTCGAGGGGTTGGCAGGCTTCGAGCCACCAGGAGGAAGTCATAGGGCAGGTCCTTTAAGCGTGAGAGGAAGGCCAGCGACCGTGAGCACGACACGCTCGCAGCGCTCGGCCACGGCCTGGTGCAGCCAGCCGGCCAGGTCGACGTAACGACGAGTCAGCTCGCCCATGGGCACTACGCCCAAGCCGCTTTCGTTGCTGACCAGAATCAACGTGCCCGGCAGGCTGGCGAGGCCATCGAGCAGGGCGTCGCGCTCCTGGGCCAGGCGCTGGGCATCGTCGAGCATCAGCAGATTGGTCAACCACAGGGTCAGGCAGTCCACCAGCAAACAGCGCCCTTCGGCCGCCTCGGCGCGCAACACCTGCGCCAGCGCCAAAGGCTCCTCGATCAGCCCCCAGTCGGCCGGGCGACGCTCGCGGTGCAGGCGCACGCGCTCGTTCATCTCACCGTCCAGCGGCTCGCTGGTGGCGATGTAGGTGACCGGCAGGCCGCTGGCCACGGCCAGTTGTTCGGCCAGGCGACTCTTGCCCGAGCGGGCACCGCCGAGAATCAGGTTACGCATGTCAGGCGACTCCACACAGTGCACGCAGATGCGCAGTATCCAAATGCTGTTCGACCAGGTCGGCCAGACGCTCGATGTCGCGCTCGCGCAAGGCGTGGTAGTCGACGCGCTCGACCGCCTCGAGCCCGGCCCAGCGCAGCAACGCCGCGCACGAATCGCTGCCCTCGAACAGGCCATGCAGGTAGGTGGCCAGTATCTGTCCGTCCGCACTCAGGGCACCGTCGGCGCGGCCATCGGCCAGCCGTAGTGCAGGCTGCTCCAGCGCCGGGCCCTGGGTGACGCCGGCATGGATCTCGTAGCCGCTCACCGCCGCCTGCTCCAGGCTCAGCACGCCGCTGACGTTGCGCAACTGCTTGTCGGCTTCCAGCACCGTCGCGTAGTCGAACAAACCCAGGCCTTCGCTGCTCCCGGCCGGACCTTCCAGGCCCAGCGGATCGTGCACGTGCCGGCCGAGCATCTGCAAACCGCCACAGATGCCGATCAGCTTGCCGCCGTAGCGCAAATGACGGGCGATGGCGCGCTCCCAGCCACACGCACGCAACTGGGCGAGGTCGCCACGTACGCTCTTGGAGCCGGGCAGGATGATCAGGTCGGCCGGCGGAATCGGTTGGCCGGGGCCGATGAACTGCACGTCCACCTGCGGGTGCAGGCGCAACGGGTCGAAGTCGGTGTGATTGCTGATGCGCGGCAGCACCGGCACGATCACCTTGAGCAGCCGATCGCCCTTGGTCGACTGGCGTCGATCGATGCCGTCCTCGGCTTCCAAGTGCAGGTCGGTGACGTAGGGCAACACCCCCAGTACCGGCTTGCCGGTGCGCTTCTCCAACCAGTCCAGCCCCGGCTGCAACAAGGCGATGTCACCGCGAAAGCGGTTGATGACGAACCCCTTCACCCGCGCCTGCTCGCTCGGAGAAAGCAGTTCCAAGGTGCCGACCAAATGGGCGAAGACCCCGCCGCGGTTGATGTCGGCGACCAGAATCACCGGGCAGTCCACCGCCTCGGCGAAGCCCATGTTGGCGATGTCGCCGGCCCGCAGGTTGATCTCGGCCGGCGAGCCGGCACCTTCGACCATCACCACGGGATAGGCCGCACTCAGGCGTTGGTGCGAAGCCAGTACCGCTTGCAGAGCGATGGCTTTGTAGTCGTGGTAGGCGACCGCGTTCATGCTGGTCACCGCGCGGCCATGGACGATCACCTGCGCGCCGGTATCGCTGTTGGGCTTGAGCAGCACCGGATTCATGTCGGTGTGCGGCGCCAGGTTGCAGGCCTGGGCCTGCACCGCCTGGGCCCGGCCGATCTCGCCGCCGTCGGCGGTCACGGCGCTGTTGAGGGCCATGTTCTGTGGCTTGAAGGGCACCACGGCGACGCCCTGGCGCAGCAGCCAGCGGCACAGCGCGGTGACTAACGTGCTCTTGCCAGCATCGGAAGTGGTGCCTTGCACCATGAGGGTCGTCATGCCGATTCCTTGTGATAAGCCTGCAAGGCCTGACGCAGGCGCTGTTCGTCCGCCGCATCGGCAGGCAAGCCGAAGCGCAGCGCCGAGGGCGTCTCGAACAGGCGCACGAGAATACCGCGACGGGCGAGGAAGTCCTGCAACTGCGCGGCGCATGGATGGCGCAGGTACTGGAACAGGTCGCAACCGCCGCTGACCGGCAACGCGCAGCCCTCGAGCAGCGTGGCGAGTCGCGCGCTGGCCTGAGCACAGCGCTCGATCTGCGCCCGTTGCTGCTCGACGTCGTCCAGGCAGGCCTGGCCGACGATACGGGCCGGGCCACTGACCGTCCACGGCCCCAACGCGTGGGCCAGTGCTTGCAGCAGCGGTGCTTCGGCCATCACGAAACCCAGCCGCACACCGGCCAGGCCGAAGAATTTGCCGAACGAGCGCAACACGATCAGCCCGGCGCGCCCGGCCTGATCGACCACGCTGAGGGCCGGCGTGTTGTCCATGAACGCTTCGTCCACCACCAGCCAACCGCCGCGCCGGGCCAGACGCGCATGCCAGTCGAGCAACTGCTCGCGCGACACACAGCGTCCGGTCGGGTTGTTGGGGTTGACCAGCACCAGCACATCGAGGCTGTCCAGGGCGTCCTCGACCTGGGTTTCGTCGAGCTCCAGCAGGCGATGTCCGGCCTGGCGCCAAGCCTGTGTATGCTCCGCGTAACAGGGCCAGAGCACGCCGACCCGACCTCGCGGGCGCAGTTGCGGCAGCGCCTGGATCGCCGCCTGCGAACCGGCCACGGCAAGCAGTTGCGCCACGTCGTAGTAGCTGCGCGCCGCCTGCTCCAAGCCGTCCTCGACTTCGGGCAGCCGCGCCCAGGCCTGCGCCGGGACTTCAGGAATGGGGAATGACCACGGCGCGATGCCGCTGGACAGGTCGAGCCAGTCCTGACGCGCGATGCCGTATTCGCGTACCGCGCGCAACAAACGTCCACCGTGTTCAAGCATACAGCCAGGCTCCCAGGCAGATCACCAGCAACCACAGCCAGACACCGCGCTGCACCAAGCTCCAGCCACGCTCGATGGCGTCGGCGTCGGCCGCCAGCCCTTCGCCCAGCCGCGCACGGTCGTGCAGCTCGCCGTGATACACCGCCGGGCCACCCAACTCGACACCCAGGGCGCCGGCGCCGGCGGCCATCACCGGGCCGGCATTGGGGCTGTCCCAGTGCGGCGCCTGGTTGCGCCAGCAGCGCAGCGCCAGACGGGTCTTGCCGAGCAGCGCGTAGGTCAGCGCCACCAAACGAGCGGGCACATAGTTCAGGACATCGTCGATGCGCGCCGCCGCCCAGCCAAAGCGCTCGAAGCGCGCCGTGCGGTAGCCCCACATAGCATCCAGGGTATTGCTCAGGCGATACAGCACCACACCGGGCGCACCGGCCACGACGAACCAGAACAGCGCGGCGAACACCGCATCACTACCATTTTCCAGCACCGATTCGGTGGCGGCGCGGGCCACGGCGGGAGCATCCAGCTCGGCGGTTTCCCGGCTGACCAGGTAGCCCACGCGCCGCCGCGCTTCGTCCAGGTCACCCTGGCGCAGGGCCTGGGCCACTGGCAGCACGTGCTCGCCCAGGCTGCGCATGCCCAGCGCGCAGTACAATGCCAAGGCTTCCACCAGCCAGCCGATGACCGGCAGCCAGGACAGGATCAGCGCCAGCAGGGTCAGCGGCACCACCGCCAGGAACCAGGCGCTGACCCCGTGGCTGCGCCACCCCCGTCCGCCGGCGTTCAGGCGCTGCTCCAAACGGGCGGCGAAGTTGCCGAAGGCCACCAATGGATGGCGTCGCTGCGGCTCGCCCAGCAGCGCGTCCAGCGCGACGCCCGCCACGGTCAGCAAGGCAATGCTCATGCCGGCGTCCCCCACTGGTTCTCGTAGAGCATCTCGCTCAACGGGCGTTCGTGGGCCCAGTCCTCCAGCACCAGCATCGGCGCCTCGTAGAACTGCGCCACCGGGCCTAGGCACAGCACGGCCACCGGCTGGGCACCGGCCGGCATGCCCAGCAGTTCGGCCAGCGCCTGCGGGTCGAACAGCGACACCCAGCCCATGCCCAGCCCCTCGGCGCGGGCGGCCAGCCACAGGTTCTGGATGGCGCAGGCGATCGAGGCCAAGTCCATTTCCGGCAGCGTGCGACGGCCAAAGATGTGCGGCTCACGCTGATCCATCAAGGCCGCGACCAGCACTTCAGCGCACTCGCCGATGCCCTCGACCTTGAGCTTCATGAAGTCGTCGGAGCGCTCGCCGAGCGCCTCTGCGGTGAGCACTCGCTCCTGCTCGACCAGTGCCTGGATGCGCGCGCGGAGCGTGGGCTGGCTGATGCGGATGAAACGCCACGGCTGCATCAGACCGACACTGGGTGCCTGATGCGCGGCCGCCAATAGCCGGGCGAGCAGCGTCGGCGCCACCTCGCCGCCGATGAAGTGACGCATGTCGCGACGCTCGCCAATGACGCGATAGACCGCCGCGCGCTCGGCCGCACTGAAGGCATGTGGGTTCATGGTCGCAACAGCGCCGCCGCCGCCTCTGGATTGGAAGGAAAATAGAAGTGCACGTAAGAGGCCGTCAGCCGGCCCTGTCGATAGACTGCTTCGTTGCCGCGTCCACCGTTGGGACTCTGGCCCCGGGCGATGGGAACCAGGTCGGTGCTGGTCAGCGAGTGATGGTAGGTGTGGCCACGCAGCGCACCCTCGGGCAACTCGACCGTCTGCAGCGCCAGTGCGGCCAGACGCTTCTGCATCACCGCTTCGCCTGGCAGCAGGCCGAGCAGCTCGGCGCGCTCGCCGGACACGTCGGTCAAGGTCTCGAGTAGATAAAGCATGCCACCACATTCGGCGAGCAACGGCTTGCCCTGCGCATGATGCGCACGGATCGCCTGGCACATCGGCGTGTTGGCTGCCAGGGCAAGGTGATGGAGCTCGGGGTAGCCACCTGGCAGATACAGACTGTCGACCATCGGCAACTGGCTATCATGCAGCGGCGAAAAGAACACCAGTTCGGCGCCCTGTTCGCGCAGTAAATCGAGGTTGGCGCCATAGAGGAAGGCGAAAGCCTCGTCGCGGGCCACGCCGATGCGCACGCCGGCCAGGCTGGCCTGCCGCCGCTGGGCCGGCGGTTCGACGAAACTCACCGGTGGCGGCAGGGCTGCATCGCAACTGGCGCCCAGCGCCTCGGCAGCGGCATCCAGGCGTGCGTCCAGGTCGTTCAGCTCGCTGGCCTGGACCAGCCCCAGATGACGGCTGGGCAGCTCGATGCCGCGCTCGCGGGAAAGCCCACCGTACCAACGCAGGCCTTCGGTCAGGCTGCCTTCGAGCAGTTGCGCATGACGCAGGCTGCCTACGCGGTTGGCCAACACGCCGGCAAACGGCAGGTCGGGCTGATAGCGCGCCAGGCCCAAGGCCAGGGCGCCAAAGGTCTGGGCCATGGCAGTGCCGTCGATCACCGCCAGCACCGGCACGCCGAAATGTCGCGCCAGATCGGCGCTCGAGGGCGTGCCGTCGAACAGGCCCATCACACCTTCGATCAGGATCAGGTCGGCCTCGGCAGCCGCCTCCCACAACAGGCGACGGCTTTCGGCCTCGCCGATCATCCACATGTCCAACTGATATACCGGCGCGCCGCTGGCCCGCTCGTGGATCATAGGATCAAGAAAGTCAGGCCCGCACTTGAAAACTCGCACCCGGCGTCCAAGGTTGCGGTGCAGACGCGCCAGGGCGGCGGTGACGGTGGTCTTGCCCTGGCCGGAGGCAGGGGCTGCGATCAGCACCGCCGGGCATTGCCGAGTGCCTGGGGTCACAGCTCGACGCCCTTTTGCGCGCGGATTCCTGCCTGGAAGGCGTGCTTGAGCATACCCATCTCGGTGACGGTATCGGCCAGTTCGATCATTTCCGGCTTGGCGCCGCGGCCGGTGACGATGACATGCTGCATCGGTGGCCGTGCCTGGATATCGGACAGGACCTGATCCAGCTCCAGATAGCCGTGCTTGAGGGCGATGTTGAGTTCATCGAGCACCACGAACTGCACGCCAGGGTCTTGCAGCAGCGCGCGTGACACCTCCCAGGCGGCTTCGGCGGCAGCGATGTCACGCTGACGGTCCTGGGTTTCCCAAGTGAAGCCCTCACCCATCACGTGATAACGCACCTGCTCGGGGAACCGCCGGAAGAACAGCTCTTCGCCGGTGCTGTTACGGCCCTTGATGAACTGCACCACACCGCACTGCATGCCGTGGCCCATGGCGCGGGCGAGCATACCGAACGCCGAGCTGCTCTTGCCCTTGCCGTTGCCGGTGAGCACCAACAGCAGGCCGCATTCGTTGGGGGAGTTGGCGATGCGTTCGTCGATCACCGCCTTCTTGCGCTGCATGCGCGCCAGGTGGCGTTCGTCGCGTTCGGGGGATTCGCTCATGTGGGTACTCCGCAAGCTGTCGACGCGCCGGTCGGGCACTCGCGGGTGGGCACCAGGCAGCGACAGGTAATCAAGGCAGGCAGGCGCAGACGGGAGCACGCAATGGCCGCGGACAGACCACGGGACCGCGCGCATCACCCTCCGTGATGCCGTTGGCAGTGACAGGCCGGTCTCCGGGCTCATGAGTTGGGCTCTGGCCCGAAACCGCGCGCCTTCCCGGACTCTGCCCAGTGGCCATGCGCGGCCTTGACTCACCTACCGTTGCGGGGGCAGCGCCGGACTCGCGCCCTGCGGCGCCCACCGGCTTCCCAGTTTCACTCTGCCGGAGGCTGTCCGCAGAGCACCTGAAACACGCGGCGAAGGTTAGAGGGTTGCACCGGGAGCGTCAATTGAACACGGATGGCGAACGAGTCTTCAGGGCGCTTGTCTGAAGAACAAGGCAGTGATATCACATAGCCATCAATCGGCTGAACGCGATCATAAATAAAAGGAGAACGCGTCATGCAAGGCTTGATCATCCACAACCCGCACCTGGAGTTCCTGCGACCGGTATTCGAGCGCTGGGTCGAATGCATCGACCGCTTCAATCAGATCCACGGTGAAAGCGACGCCCCCTACTGGCATGGCGCCCAGGCCAATGCCGGCCTGCTGGCCGCTGCCGCCTGGCAGGCCGAGCGTGTCGCGCTGCAGCAGTATCAGGGCAAGAAACAACGTGACGAAGGTGACCGCGAGGGACGTTGCGACCTGTGCATCGCCGATGCCGAACAATCCCTGCATTTGATTACCGCGCAGCGTTGGCCAAAGATCGCCCGACTGGACCTCGCCACCGCCCTGCAAGAAACCGCCGCACTGGCGCGCCTGTCGGTCTACCCCAGCCAGTTCAAGGCGGGGGCTCTGTTCATCAGTCCGTGGAAGGCCGGCCAGCATGCCAGCCCGGAAGAGTTGCAGGACATGGTCGACGACCTGAGCAAGCACACGGCCTGCGCCATCGCCTGGTACTTCCCTTACGCTTATCGCAAGCTGCACAACGAAGCAGGGCAGTATCACCCGGGTGTGGCGGTGTTGATCAAGCAGGCGTGAAGCACTAGGGGCCGGTCAGCGGCCCCACGTCCGCCCGCTAGGGATTCTGTGCCAGATGGCCCGAGGGATTGAGCACTCGTTTGGCCTGAAGGTAGGCCCTGGACCAGTAGCTGTTGGACAGGTAGTCCAGGCGCACGGTGCCACCGCTGGACGGCGCATGCACGAACCGCCCCTCGCCCACATAGATGCCGGCATGGCTCACCCGGGAACCGCCCGCGGTGGCGAAGAACACCAGATCGCCCGACTGCAGCGCGTTGATGTTCACCGTCGGCGCGCGCATGACGATCATCTCGCGGGTCGAACGCGGCAGGCTGATGTTTGCCGCATCGCGATACACATAGCCGATCAGACCACTGCAATCGAAGCCCGAGTCCGGGGTATTGCCGCCCCAGCGGTAGGGCGTGCCGACCAGGCCGATGGCACGGATCAGCACATCGTCGGCCACTGGCGAAGAGGACGGTTGATCGACGAAGACCACCGGCGGCTTGACGGCGGGTGGCGGAGTGGGGGCACGGCTGGAACAGGCGGCGAGCAGGGCCACCATCGAGAGGAATGCGAAGCGCGTCATGATCGCCATGGGTCAGAACCTGTCTGAAACCGATCGGCCGCAGCCGATGAAAGAGTTGAGAATTTAGATTAGACGCTATTCGTAAATGCGCACGGCGACTCGCTTTTCAGCCAGTCGCCGTGTTGAGAGTACAGCAAAGTGCTATTAGTTTCGTGACAACGTGGTGGTCGGTGCCATGGCCAAGGCGCGCTTGGCTTCGAGGAAGGTCTTGCTCCAGTAGCGATCACCGAGGCTGTCGATGCGCACGCCACCGCTGCGGCGGCTGCTGGAGTGGATGAACTGGTTGTCGCCCAGGTAGATGCCGGCGTGGCTGACACGGCCACGGCCATTGGTGCTGAAGAACAGCAGGTCGCCTGGCTTGAGCTTGTTGCGCGCCACTTTGGGGGCGTCAACGTTGATCATCTCGCGGGTGGAGCGCGGCAGGTTCATGCCCGCCTCTTCGCGGAACAGGTAGCCGATGAAGCCGCTGCAGTCGAAACCGGACTGCTCCGAGGTCCCACCGAAGCGGTAGCGGGTGCCGATCAGCGCCATGCCACGCTCGAGAATGCTGTCAGCCAGCACCGGGAGCTCGTAGGGTTTGCTATTGCGGGAAAAGGCCTGGAGGTCTTCTTCGGTGGCCAGGTCTTCCTCGTCGAACACCGACGAGTGCGAAGCCTTGGCTTTGGCCGCGCTCTGCGCGGTCACCGAGGGGCGATCCTGGGGCTGGGAAACTGGGCCTTGGGCCGCGCAGCCAAAAAGCAGGGTCACGAGTGCGAGGGGCACGAGGGGTGCGAAGCGCTTCAGCATGGGCACGACCGTGTCTGGGATCCGTTGGAAGGGGGAAACTATGCCTTCTATCGGAATCATTTGCAAATTTTATCGAAGAAAATGTGACTTCTGTGTTCTAAGGCGTCGGCGACCTCCAGAACTACCAGCCAAGCGTCTCTTTAAGGAAGGGGATGGTCAGCTTGCGCTGGGCCTGCAAAGAGGCCTGATCGAGACGTTCGAGCAGATCGAACAATGCACTCATGCTGCGCGTGCCACGGGTCAGAATGAAGTGTCCGACTTCGTCGGTCAGGTGCAGACCGCGGCGCGAGGCACGCAATTGCAAAGCGCGCAGCTTGTCTTCGTCGGACAAGGCGCGCATCTGGAACACCAGCGCCAAGGTGAGTCGCGATTTGAGATCGGCCAGTTTGATCGGCAGCTCGCGCGGCGAACTGGAAGCCGCCAGCAAAAGACGCCTGCCGCTGTCGCGCAAGCGATTGAACAGGTGGAACATCGCCTCTTCCCAATCGGCCTTGCCGGCGATCACATGCAGGTCGTCGATGCACACCAGCTCGTACTGTTCCAGGTGATCGAGCAACTCCACGCCACGCTCGAGCAATTGCGCCAGCGGCAGGTACACCGCCGGCTCGCCGAGTTGCTGGAAGCGGTGAGTGGCAGCCTGCAAAAGGTGCGTGCGCCCTGCCCCCTGCTTGCCCCACAAATAGATGAGACTCTCGGTCCAGCCAGCGTCCGCTTCGCACAGCCGCTCGACATAGCCCAATGCTGCGGCATTGGCGCCCGGATAGTAGTTGATGAAGGTGGCGTCATCGCGCAGGCGCACACCCAGGGGCAACTGGATCGGTTTCATGCTGGCTGGCGGTCGCGAGGACCAAAGGGGACCTTTGGTGAAAGTGTGCAAAGTCTATACCTGGCGGACGGGCGGCACAATCGGGCAAGGAAAGAGGGCCCGCCAAATCAAAGACTTGGCTGGATTTTTGGTCCTAGTAGCGGTTTAGCCATATCGCGACGGCCTTTGGATCCGCCCACGGCCAAGCACTCACGCAATAAGCAGGCCGAGACTCTACGCAAAAAACGCAAAGATTCTTCGCTCTATACCAGGATTATCAGCAAACCTGAATTCAATTAGCGTGGAGTCATAAAAAGCGCTCGTTCTGCGCTCGCGGATTCGGGCAAATCCCTGCTGTCACACCCCAGAGATCGCTACCGTGACCCAGCATCTATTACGCCCTTTGCAACTTGGCCCGTTCATGCTCCCCCACCGCATCGCCATGGCCCCGCTCACGCGCTCCCGGGCTGATCGACACACAGCGGCGCCAGGCCCACTCAACGTTGAATATTATCGTCAGCGAGCCAGTGCGGCGCTACTCATCACCGAAGCCACGCAAATTTCGCAGCAGGGCCAGGGTTATGCCTGGACGCCGGGCATCTACACAGAAAAGCAGGTCCACTGCTGGCGTGCGGTGAGCCAAGCCGTTCACCAGGAGAAGGGGCTGATCTTCATGCAGCTCTGGCATGTGGGGCGCGTGTCCCATCCCTGCTTTCAACCGTACAACGGCCGTCCGGTCGGTCCCAGCGCTCTACCGGTGCCCGGCCAGACATTCATCCTCGACGCCAACGGCAATGGAACCTGGGCCGACATTCCCGTGCCACGCGAACTGACGATCGAGGAGATCGCCGCCATCATCCACGACTATCGCGTCGCCGCACGCAACGCCTTACGTGCCGGAATGGACGGCGTAGAGATCCATGCCGGTAACGGCTACCTGCTCGACCAGTTCATCAACAGCAGCAGCAATCAGCGCAATGATCGCTATGGCGGGAGCATCATTTCGCGCGTGCGGCTTCTGCTGGAGGTCGTCGAGGCGGTCGTTGGCGAGATTGGCGCCGAGCGGGTCGGCGTACGCATGACGCCCATGGGGCGCTTCATGGGCATGGGCGACGAAACGCCCGAAGCCACCTTCACCTACGCCGCGCGTCAACTCAACCGCTGGCCGCTGGCCTACCTGCATCTGGTAGAGCCCGCCGTAGTGGGGACTACCCGGGCAGAGGAGCATGACCCTGCCTGGGACAAAATGATGTCACTCATGCGCGAGTCATGGCTGGGGACACTTATCGTCGCCGGCGGTTATGACCCGCAAAGCGCCGAGCAGGCTTTGGCCAGCGGGCGCGCCGACATGATCGCCTTCGGCCGGGCGTTCCTGGCCAACCCTGATCTGCCACGGCGCATCCGCGAGGGACTCGCCTTGAACGCACCCAGCCCAGAGTCATTCTTCGGCGGCGACGCCTGCGGCTACACCGACTATCCCTTGCACCCCTGAACCGGCTACACGCCAACGCTTGCCGATTCAGGTAACTGCAGCGGTCGGCGTCCTTTTCGGAGACACCCGTCATGGCCTTGCACACACTGGCTCACTATTCGATTCGCACCGCCGACCTCCAAGCCTCCAGACGGTTTTACATCGACGTGATGGGGCTGCGCGAGGGCTATCGCCCGCCGTTCGATTTTCCAGGCGTATGGCTGTACCTGGGAGACGACGAACAGCAATTCGGCGTGGTGCACATCATCGGTATCGACGCCGACAATCCACACGGTCTGTTGGACTATCTAGGCGGAGCAAGCGATCAGGCAGAAGGTACCGGAACCCTGGACCATATCGCCTTCCTGGCCACCGACCTGCAGGGCTTCCACCAGCGACTGAAGGCAGCCGGTCACCGTTGGCGCGATCGTCTGGTTCCCAGCCTGGGTCTGCATCAACTGTTCGTCGAAGACCCCTCCGGCGTGACCCTCGAACTCAACTTCCCAGCCAGCGAAGCGATAGCGGCTGGCCTCGACACGCCTCGCTGATCCGCTCAACGCCAAGGAGAAATACCCATGAACACGACTTCAGCATCTCGTCGCGCAATCATCGTCGGCGGCTCACTCGGCGGCCTGTTCACCGCCAATCTGCTGCTGCGCAACGGCTGGCAAGTGCAAGTGTTCGAGCGTGTAGCCGATGCCCTGACAGGCCGCGGCGCGGGGATCGTGACCCATCCGCAACTACTCGATGGGCTGCTCAAGGCCGGCGTGAAAGTAGACGACGACCTTGGGGTACGAGTATCGACCCGCGTCACCTTGCACCAGGATGGCACCGTGGAGGCCGAACACGAGCTACCGCAACTACTCACGGCCTGGAGCAGGATGTACCACGTACTGCACCAGGCGCTGCCGGCCGAGCACTACCTGACCGGACGCAGCGTACGTGCAGTCCAGCACTTACCGGACCGGGCGCGGGTGATCCTCGATGACAACAGCGTCCATGAGGCTGATCTGGTGGTCGCTGCTGACGGACTGCGCTCGCGAATCCGCCAACAACTGATGCCCGAGGCTCAGTTGCAGTATGCCGGCTATGTCGCCTGGCGCGGCCTGGTCGAGGAACAGGACCTTTCGGACACCACGCGCCAAACGCTGTTCGACCGCTTCGCCTTCTGCCTGCCACCGCACGAGCAAATCCTCGGTTACCCAGTGGCTGGCGCACTCGACAGCACGCGCGTGGGCCAGCGACGCTATAACTTCGTCTGGTATCGCGCCACCGATGAACAGCAGGCACTGGCCGACATGCTGACCGACGAGCATGGAAAACGCTGGCCCGATGGAATTCCACCTGGACTCATCCGCCGCCAGGTCATTCAAGACATGAGACAGGCAGCACATCGGTTGCTGGCACCAGCATTCACCGAGGTGGTGGAGAAGACCTCGCAACCACTGTTCCAACCGATCTATGACCTGCAAGTGCCGCGCATGAATCACGGCCGAATCGCGCTGCTGGGCGATGCGGCCTTCGTCGCTCGACCGCACTGCGGGATGGGCGTGGCGAAAGCCGCCGGGGATGCCATGGAGTTGGTCAACGCGTTGGCTAGCACGGCCGATGTGAGCGCTGCACTGGCGTCGTACAGCCAGCGTCGTACGCCCTATGGCGCAGCAATCGTGCAGCACGCGCGCCATTTGGGCGCCTACATGCAAGCACAGCTGCTGAGCGACATGGAACGCACCATGGCCGAGCGCTATCGCACGCCTGAAGCCGTCATGCGAGAAACCGCCGTCGATCCCGAGTTCTAAACCAAGCATTGCGCAACACGCAAAGCTCAATAGCGATGCCCCCCTGTTATCAGGCACTGGGGTCCGTGCCAACATCGACTCACCTCAAAAACGCTATGGAGTGTACGCCATGAATCTAACCATTACCTTGACCTCCGACTTCATCTGCCCGTGGTGCTTCGTCGCCGAGCGCCGCCTGCAACAGGCGCTGGACAGCCTTGAGGAAAAACCCGAGGTGCAGTATCAGTGGCGTCCTTATCTGCTCAACCCTGACATGCCGGCCGAAGGCATGGACCGCAAGGTCTACCGCTCGAACAAGTTCGGTAGTTGGGAACGCAGCCAGATGCTCGACGCGCAAACGGTCGCCGCCGCCAAAGGCGATGCGCTGACCTTCAACTATCCGGCGATGCGCCGTACCCCCAGCACGCTGGCCGCGCACCGCCTGATGCTCTGGGCCGATGCTCAGGGCCAGGCCCATGCGCTGGCCGGCGCCATTTTCAGCGCCTACTTCGAACAAGGCCGCGATATCGGCGATGTGGCGGTACTGGCCGCGCTGGCCGGAGAAGTCGGCCTGAACGCCGAACAGGCCGCTGATTACCTGCGCAGTGACGAGGGACGCGACCGCATTTTCGAGTTGGACCGCCAAGCGCGCGAACGCCAGGTACGCAGCGTGCCACTGGTCGAGATCGGCACCGGCGTGATCAGCGGCGCACAGGCTCCGGAAGCTTTCCTGCATGCCTTGCAAATGGCCGTTGATCACGCTTGAACGCCACGCCTGGATCAGGCCTCGCCGGACGAATTGGAGGAACACCGCATGACCCCTGCACAGCAACCCAACGCTATCATCATCGGAGGCTCGCTCAGCGGCCTTTTCGTCGCCAACACTTTGCGCTCGATCGGATGGAACGTGGATATTTACGAGCGCTCGCCTGCCGCGCTGGACAGCCGCGGTGGTGGCGTGGTGCTGCAACCTGAAGTGCTCACGGCCTTCAAATTCTCCGGCATCGAACCGGACCAGGCAGTAGGCGTGCGATCCCATAACCGCACCGTACTCAACCGCCGCGGTGATACGCGGAGCAAGCAGTACGCCCCACAAACCCAGACCTCGTGGAACACCATCTACCACCACCTCTATCAGGCGTTGCCCGAGCATCACTATCACCGAGGCAAGACCTTCACCCACTTCGAGCAGGATGGGGACACCGTGGTCGCGTATTTCCAGGACGGCACGAGCGTGCGTGGCGATCTACTGATCGGCGCGGACGGCGGCCACTCGCAAGTACGTCAGCAGGTACTGCCGGGAGTGGTGCCGAGCTACTCCGGATACGTGGTGTGGCGGGGGCTGGTCGAAGAACCGCGACTCTCCGAAACGTCCAAGGCGCTGATCTACGAGGACTTCGTGTTCCAGCCAGACGCGGAGTCGCTGATGCTCGAGTACATGGTCCCTGGTGTCGATGGCGCGAGCGACGTACAGCGCCGCCGCTTCAACTGGCTGTGGTACCTGAAGGCGGCACCTGGCCCCGAACTCGATGCCATTCTCACCGACAAGAACGGGTGCCGTCGTGAACATTCCATCCCACCGGGCGCCATCGCTCCCGAGCAGGCCCGCCGGTTCATCGAGCGCGCGCGTGAACAGATCAACCCGGCCTTCCTGGAGTTGATCGAACTGACCGAAGACATTTTCGTGCAGTCGATCCTCGACCTCAAAGTCCCACGCATGGTGTTCGACCGCGTGCTGCTGCTGGGCGATGCTGCATTCATCCCGCGCCCGCACACTGCAGGCAGCACCGCCAAAGCGGCGCATAACGCCGTGAGCCTGGCCAAAGCACTGGCGGGCCACGACGACCTGAGCACAGCCCTGAAACGCTGGGAAGTCAGCGCACTGCAGGAGGGCACAGCAATGAGTGACTGGGGTATCGACATGGGTAATCGGATCATGAACATCACCGCTTAGATGTGCTTGGCGCCTGCGCGCGCCCCCCGCTCAAGCTGCCCACTTTCGGCCAAACGACTGCCCAGACGTTTGGCCGATGGTGTTTCCATGCACCGCCCAACAGGTCACGCGCCTTCTACGGGTGGCAATTCTCAAGGGAATCTATGCATAACGCGCAACGCTGTTAGCCGTATCCCCTCGCTTATCAGGCTATTGCCGCTTCCATACCATTGAATCCATCACGAGGACGCTCGCAATCGCCAGCGCCCGCTCCCGATTCCCCTGATGAGATGCAGTCATGAACAGATCACAGAAAATAGCCTTATCGTCGATCGTGGCACTCGGCGTGATCGCCGTCGCCTTGAAACTGACGATTCCCAACGGCCTGTTTGGCGCAGGCGACTCGACGCCGGCCCTGATCGCCCCGCTCAAGGTCGCCGTTGCGCCCGCCACGCGCGAACAGCGTTTCGTACAGCGCAGCGGGATCGGTGAAATCGAGGCCGCGCAACAGGTGCTGATCACGGCTGAAACCGGCGGCAAGGTAACACGCATCCTGTTCAAGGCCGGCGACACGGTGAAAAAAGGCGACCTGCTGATCCAGCTCAATGATGCGCCCGAACAAGGTCAACTGACCAGTCTCCAAGCGCGCCTGCCCAATGCCAAGAACCGCTACGACCGCGCAGTGCGTTTGCAGGCGCTGAGCGCTTCGACCGTCGAAGACCTGGAGCAGAAGAAAGCCGAATACCAGCAGCTCCAGGGCGACATCCGTAACATCCAGGCCAGCATCGATCAGAAACAGATCCGCGCACCTTTCGACGGTCAATTGGGCGTGCGCCGCGTGAATTTGGGTGAATACGTCGGATCCGGCGCACCCATCGTCTCTCTGGTCAACCCGAACACCATGTACGCCAACCTCATCATGCCCGAGGCGGTGCTCGCCGATCTGACGGTGGGGCAACAGGTTGCGGTGCGCAGCGACGCGTACCCAGGGAAGATCTTCAACGGCGTGCTGACCACTGTCGAATCGATGATCGACCCCCAAACGCGCACAATCAAAGTCCAGGCCACCTTCGATAACTCCGACCGGGCATTGCGGCCGGGACTGTATGTCAACGGTGTCATCACCAAGGCCCAACGCTACAGCGTGATCACAGCGCCGGATACGGCCATAGGCTACAGCAGCTACGGCGATTACGTCTTTGTCGTCGACCGCAGCCAGACCCCACCGCAGGTCAGGAAAGTCAGCGGCGTCAAGGTGGGTGAGCACTTCGACGGCAAGGTCGAGTTGCTCGATGGCATCGAGGAGGGCCAGGAACTGGTGACCTCCGGACAACTGCGCCTGTACGACAAAGCCAAGGTCGAGGTGCTGCCCAGCGATATCGTCTCGATCGCCCAGAGCGATGCCAAGCGTTCCCTCCAATAGTTCGGCGACCAGGAAAAGTCCCCCATGAAATTCACAGACATCTTCGTCCGACGCCCTGTGGTGTCGCTGGTGCTGAGCCTACTGGTGCTGTTGTTGGGCCTGGTCGCCGCCAGCAAACTGCCCATCCGGCAATACCCGGCGATCAGCAGCGCCACGCTGACGATCACCACCAAGTTCCCCGGCGCCTCGCCGGACACCATGCAAGCGTTCGTGACCCAGACCATCGCCCAATCGGTGGCGACCGTGGAAGACATCGACTACATGACCTCGAGCTCGATCCAGGGCCAGAGTCTGATCTCCATTCGCCTGAAGCTCAACGCCGATTCGAACAAGGCCATGACCCAGGTGATGGCCAAAGTCAGCGAGGTCAAATACCGGTTACCGCAGGCAGCCTACGACCCTGTGATCGAGAAGAGCGCCGGTGAAGCGTTGGCAGTGATCTACGTCGGCTTCGCCAGCAAGACCATGACCACCGCCGAGATTTCCGACTACATCGAGCGCGAGGTCAAACCGCAGTTGTCTTCGATCAAAGGCGTGGGCAGCGTGATCATGCCCGGCTCGCAGAAAATGGCCATGCGCATCTGGCTCGATGCCGACCGCATGTCGGCCCATGGCATCTCGGCCAGCGAGTTGTCCGACGCGCTGAAGGCCAACAACGTGCAAGCCGCGCCTGGCCGCGCCAAGGGTTACTTCACGGTCAACGACATCAGCGTCAACACCGAGTTGAAATCGGTCGACGACTTCCGCGACATGGTGGTCAAGAATACACCCGAAGGGATCATCCACCTGCGTGACATCTCCAAGGTCGAATTGGGTTCAGCGTCGGTGGACAGCAGCGCGCTGATGGACGGCGAAAACGCGGTCTACATCGGCCTGAACGCAGCGCCCAGCGCCAACCCGCTGGATATCGTAGCCGATGTCAACCAGGCTCTGCCCAGCATCAAGGCCAGTGCGCCCGCCGGGATGACCATTGCCATTCCCTACGAACAGGCGCGCTTCATCAGTGCCTCGATCGATCAGGTGCAGCACACCCTGATCGAGGCCATCGTGATCGTCATCCTGGTCATTTACCTGAGTCTGGGCAACCTGCGAGCGGTACTGGTGCCCGTGGTCACCATTCCGCTGTCAATGCTTGGCGCCACCATCTTCATGGTCGCGCTGGGCTTCAGCATCAACCTTCTGACCCTGCTGGCCATGGTGCTGGCAATCGGTCTGGTGGTGGATGACGCGATCATCATCGTGGAGAACGTGCACCGTCATATCGAGGAAGGTAAATCGCCCACCATTGCTGCGTTGATCGGTGCCCGCGAAGTGGCCAAACCGGTGATCGGCATGACCCTGACCCTGGCCGCCGTCTACGCGCCCATCGGATTCATGGGAGGCCTGACAGGCGAGCTGTTCAAGGAATTCGCCTTCACGCTGGCCTCCTCGGTCATCGTGTCCGGTTTCATTGCGCTGACCCTTTCTCCGGTGATGAGCTCCTACCTGCTCAAAGCCCACGGCCAACAAAGCTTCGTGTCGCGAATCTCAGAGTCCTTCTTCCACACCCTGAGCACAGGCTATGAGCGCATCATTCAGCATTCGCTGCGCCACCGCTGGATCACGGTAGTGTTCACCGCAGCGCTGATTGCCTCGCTGCCGGTCTTGCTCAGCCACATCAAGACCGAACTGGCACCGGTCGAAGACCAGGCCATCGTATTCACCATGGTCAAATCGCCGCAGAACGCCAACATCGACTACGTCGAAGCCTTCTCGCGTAAATGGAACGATGCCCTCAAAGATATTCCCGAAGGCGATTTCACCTGGCTCATCAACGGCAGCGACGGGATCTCCAACAGCATCGGCGGCGTGAACCTGGTGGACTGGTCCAAGCGTCACCGCGAAGCCGGGCAGATCCAGGCCGACATGCAGGAGCGCGTGGGGAGCATTGAGGGCAATAACGTGTTCTCCTTCCAATTGCCACCGTTGCCTGGATCCACGGGCGGGCTGCCGGTGCAGACCGTGGTCAAGGGCCCAGCCGATCACCAGGCGGTGTACAAGGTGATGGAGTCGATGAAGGAAGCCGCCCGCGCCAGCGGACTGTTCGCGGTCGTCGACAGCGACCTGGACTTCAACAACGCCATGGTCAGGCTCGACATCGACCGGACCAAAGCCAACCGCTTGGGCGTCACCATGCAGGACATTGGCGACACCTTGTCGGTGCTGGTCGGCGAAGACTACATCACCCGCTTCCAGATGCAGGGCCGCAGCTACGACGTGATTCCCCAGGCGGTCCGTGAGCAGCGCCTGACCGCTGAGTCGCTGACCGGTTACTACGTCAAGAGCAGCTTCGGCGGCCAAGTGCCGCTGTCAAACCTGGTGAGCATTTCGTACTTCACTGCGCCCAACAAACTGACCCAGTACGATCAGATGAACGCTTCGACCTTCCAGGCGGTGCCAGCCCCCGGCGTCACCATCGGCCAAGCCGTGGATTTCCTCGAACAGTACATGAAAACTCAGCTGCCCCCAGGCTACAGCTATGACTGGTTGTCCGACGCCCGCCAGTACAAATATGAAGGGGGTTCGCTGAGCCTGGCATTCGTGTTCGCGCTGATCGTCATCTATCTGGTGCTCAGCGCTCAGTATGAAAGCCTGCGTGACCCATTGATCATCCTCATCAGCGTGCCGCTGTCGGTGTTCGGGGCACTGGTGCCGCTGGCACTGGGAATGGGCACCATCAACATCTACACCCAGATCGGCCTGGTCACGTTGATCGGCCTGGTGAGCAAGCACGGCATTCTGATGGTGGAGTTCGCCAATGAGCTGCAGCACGAGCAGCGCATGGGCAAGGTGCAGGCCGTGATCGAAGCCGCCAAGGTACGGCTGCGGCCCATCCTGATGACCACGGCTGCTATGGTGGTCGGGCTCATTCCACTGATCTTCGCCAGTGGCGCGGGCTCCCACAGCCGGCACGACCTGGGTGTGGTATTGGTGTTCGGCATGCTGGTCGGCACCCTCTTCACCCTGTTCGTGGTGCCGGTGACCTACTCGTTCATCGCCGTCGACCACAATGGCGGGCACAAGTCGCAGCGTGAACGCGAGCTGGAAGACGCGAGTCTGTACACCTGACCGCAAGGGCGGCCTGTTACCCAAGCGTACGCACAGCGCGCCAGTCTATCGACCGGCGCGCTGTGCGTTCAGCCCTGAGTATCCTTGCATTCCCAATAAGGCGGATCTCCGAATTGCTCGGCGAGAAAATCGATGAAGGCGCGAACCTTCTTCGAACCTCGACGAGTCGGCAGGTACAGGGCATGCACCGACTCATCGTCGTTGTCGATCCCCGCACGCCACTGCCCCAGTACCTGCACCAGGCGTCCGGCGCGAATATCTTCGCCCACCAGCCAACTCGGCATGAGAATGATACCCAGACCATTGAGCGCGGCCTCACGCAGCATCTGCGAATTGTTGGCACGCAGCGGCCCAGAGACCTTGACCGACTCAACGTGCCCATTGGTGAACTGCCAGACCTGGCCGCCAGTGCTGTACGAAAACCGCAGACACTGGTGCTGCTCGAGATCCACAGGGTT
This sequence comes from Pseudomonas boreofloridensis, assembly GCF_030580795.1. Taxonomy (NCBI): domain Bacteria; kingdom Pseudomonadati; phylum Pseudomonadota; class Gammaproteobacteria; order Pseudomonadales; family Pseudomonadaceae; genus Pseudomonas; species Pseudomonas boreofloridensis. The sequence goes on from NZ_JAUQOQ010000004.1 coordinate 25,761, forward strand.
CTCAGGAATACCATGTTTGAGCAGGTACGCCGGGCTGGCGCACAACAGACGGGTATGAGGCGCCAGGCGGTGGGCAATGACGTTGGTCGCATTGATCCCACCCAGGCGAATGGACAGGTCCAAGCGCTGGGCAGCCAGGTCGACCACTTGGTCATTGAGGTCGATATCCAGGCTGATACCGGGGTATCGCTCGATGAACCGGTGCAAGATCGGCGAGACATGCAATTGTCCGAACGCTACCGGCAAGCTCACGCGCAACAGGCCAGTGGGCGGGCCGTCGGCTTCGGCGACCTCGCGGTGTGCGCTTTCCAGGTCCGTGAGCAGACGCTGCGCATGCTCGTAGTACACCTCCCCTGCCGCGGTCAGCGACACCTTGCGTGTAGTGCGATGTAGCAGGAAGGTCGCCAAGTGGCGCTCCAGGCTGTCGACCTGGCGGATGACCGACGATGTGGCCACTTTCAGATGGCGAGCGGCAGGCGCGAACCCACCATGCTCGACAGTGGTGACAAATGCTTTGATCGCAGCGAAGGTATCCATGAGGCCGATCCATACAGTGAGAGGGGTCTGTGCGTTGTACGCATAGATGCTTCGCTATTTAACCGGATTATCAGGGCGGGGCAAAAGCCATAAAGTTGATTCATACCGAAGACGCGGCGGATAGCCAGATGCTACCGCCTCGTCGATGCCATCGAATCTTTGTGGAGCACACCTGATGAAGCCTTCGACTCTCCATTATTTCTACGATCCCTTCTGCGGCTGGTGCTACGCCGCCGCCCCGATGGTCAGCGCCGCCCAGGCCATCGACGGCTTGACCGTGCAGCCCCACGGCGTGGGCATGCTCTCGGGCGATCAAGCCATCGACATGAGCGCGCAATGGCGCGACTTCGTCAGACCCCACGAACAGCGAATCACCGCCCTGAGCGGCCAGACCTTCGGAGCGCCCTACGTCGACGGCGTGCAGATGCGCACCGATATCCACTTGGACTCCACACCGCCGATCGCCGCGATGCTGGCTGCCGAGCAGTTGTCCGACCAAGGCGTCGAGATGGTCAAGCAATTACAGCATATGTACTACCAGCAAGGCCGCGCCATTGCCGAGCGCGAAGTCCTGCTCGAAGCCGCGCAAGCGATTGGCCTGGAGCCCAAAGCGTTTGGCGACGCCCTGGATCGGTTACTGGGTGATCGGGTCGAAATGCACATCGATGCCAGCAACGCCCAGCTCCGAGCGCTGGCCGCCAGCGGATTTCCGACCTTCGCCCTTGAGCGCGATGGGCAATTGCAGGTGCTGCCTCTGGGCCGTTACCTGGGGCGCCCAGAGAAATTCGCCGATGCGCTCACCCAACTGATGAGCGACCAACCTGCCGCCTGACCGATACCTGCCCTCACCGCCGAGAGCAGACCTGGCATTCCATTTTCGAGCGAGATTCGCCATGAAACGATCACTGCTGTCCGTGGGCCTGACAGCCTTCATCCTGAGCGGTTGCTCACTGATTCCCGAGTACCACCGGCCCGAGACGCCCGTCGCTACCCAATGGCCGCAAGGCCCGGCTGACTCGCCAGCCGCAGCAGCGCAGGTGGCGGCGGCCGAACAAGGCTGGCGCCAGGTGTTTCAGGATCCGGCACTTAAGCAGTTGATCCAGACCGCGCTGCTCAACAACCGCGATCTGCGCGTGGCCGCCTTGAACATCCAGGCCTATCGCGCCCAGTACCGCATCCAGCGCGCCGAACAGGTGCCACAGGTCTCGGCCAACGCCAATGGTAGCCGTCAACGACTGTCTGCGCGGGTAAGGGACAGCGGCAACGCCGGCATCGACAGTCAGTACGCGGTTACCTTGGGTGTCAGCGCTTATGAGCTGGATCTGTTCGGTCGGGTGCGCAGCCTCAGCGAAGAGGCCCTGCAGACCTACCTGTCCTCCGAACAAGCCCGCCGCTCCATCCAGATATCGCTGGTCGCCAGCGTCGCCAACGCCTATTTCACTTGGCAGGCCGACCAGGCTCTGCTCGCGCTGACCCAGGACACCCTGCAGTCCTACCAGGAAAGCTTCGAGCTAACCCGCCAGAGCCATGACATCGGCACCGCAACGGCACTGGATGTCAGCCAGGCGAAGACCTCCGTCGAAAGCGCCCGCGCCAGTTACTCGAAATACCAGCGCCAGGTTGCACAGGACCGCAATCAGCTCGCGCTACTTCTGGGTACCGGCATCCCGGACGACCTCGCCAAGCCTTTGGAGCTGGAGGCCGCTCAAATAGCGCAGGTACCGGCGGGTCTGCCTTCGGACCTGTTGACTCGACGCCCCGATATCCTCCAGGCAGAACACCTGCTGCAAGCCGCCAATGCCAATATCGGCGCGGCACGCGCGGCATTCTTCCCGAGCATCAGTCTGACCGCCAATGCCGGCACATTGAGCCCGGATATGGGTGGGCTGTTCAAGGGCGGATCGGGCACCTGGCTGTTCCAACCGCACATCAACCTGCCGATCTTCACCGCAGGCCGCCTGAAGGCCAATCTGGATTACGCCAAGATCCAGAAGAACATCGACATCGCCCGCTACGAGAAGACTATCCAGACCGCCTTCCAGGAAGTGGCCGACGGGCTGGCGGCACGCACTACCTATGCGGCGCAGTTGCGGGCCCAACGCGACCTGGTCGGTGAAACCCGCACCTATTATGAGTTGGCCGAGCAACGCTATCGCCTGGGCGTGGATAACCACCTGGTGTTCCTCGACGCCCAGCGCAGCCTGTTCGGCGCGCAGCAGGCGCTGATTCTGGAACGTCTTTCGCAACTGACCAGCGAAGTCAACCTGTACAAGGCCTTGGGCGGCGGTTGGCAGGAAGACTCACACATACGCGATGCCGGTGACATCGCACTCAACCGTCTGAACAGGAAGTCATGACATGAGCCTGAACACGCCTCAGCAAACGCTTGCAGCGTTGATCGAATCCGGTGTCAAGAAAGCCCATCTGCCTGTGCACAAAATGCTGATCCTGGGTTTCATGGCGGGTGCGCTGGTGGGCATGGCTTATCTGCTCTCCATCCGGGTCAGCACGGTGATCCCCGAGCAGTGGGCGTCGCTGGCGACGCTTCTGGGCGCGGCCGTTTTTCCGGTCGGCCTGGTCCTGATCATCCTCGCCGGTGGCGAACTGCTCACCGGCAACCTGATGAGCGTGTTCCTGGCCCGCCTTGCGCGGCGCATCACCCTCAGGCACTTGATCCGCAACTGGCTGATCGTCGGTCTGTCCAATGCCCTCGGCGCGATGTTCGTCGCCTACGCCTTTGGCTACGTGGTGGGCCTGAGCGAAGGGATCTACCTGGAGCACACCCTGCACGCCGCCCACGGCAAAGTTGAACCGACGTTCGTGCCGACCTTCGTCTCGGCCATCGGCTGCAACTGGTTGGTGTGCCTGGCGGTATGGATGTCCTATGTCGCTCGGGACATGACCGGCAAGATCCTCGGCATCTGGTTCCCGATCATGGCCTTCGCCGCCATCGGCTTCCAGCACGTGGTCGCCAACATGTTCCTGCTGTCGGCGGCGCTGTTCGCCGGCGACCTGAGCGTTGGCCAGGTACTGGCCAACCTGTCCAGCGTCCTGCTAGGCAACGCCGTGGGCGGCATCGTTTTCGTCGGCCTGGCGTTCTACGTCTCCTACGCTTCTCCAAACAAAGGCTCAACGCGTGGCCAGCGGGTCAACGTGCTGGCACTCGAGCCTGGTAGTCCGGCCAAACCCGGCCCCCAACGTGCAACATCGAACTGACCCACCCCTGATGAGGAAAAGACCATGAGCACTGTCCATAATCTCCCTGTTTCCCAGACTCCGGTACAGGACGCCGAGTACTTCGAGTACAGCAAGGCCGCCAACCCCATCGCCGCCAAGCTGATTTCCCAGGTTCCCTTCCAGACCTTTCCCAGCTCGCTCTACAGCGACGGCCCGAGCCGAATCGTGGCACTGGACCTGAGCGAGCGCCTGGGCACCGAAGGCCCTGCCACCAGCCCGGGGCTGAGCGCCAACTTCATCCGTCTCAATGCCGGCGACAGCTTGACGCTGCAACCCAATGCCACGTCTCAAGTGCTCTATGTCATCGAAGGTGCTGGCAGCTTCACCTATGGCAACGAATCCTTCGACTGGGACCGTGGCAGCTTCATCACCATGCCGGGCTTGCGCGACACCGTTCTCAAAGCCACCCAGGACGCGCGGTTGTACTACGTGCATGACGAGCCGCTGCTGCGCTACCTCGGAGTCAAGAGCGCCAGCGAACGCTTCACCCCGACGCTCTACCCGGCCGAAGTGGCCAATGCCAAGCTTCAGGAAGCTGCGAACGACCCGCGTGCATCTGACCGTAGCCGGGTCAGTATCCTACTGGGCAACAAACATTTCCCTCAGACCCGTACCGTGACCCACGTGCTCTGGGCCATGTACGGCATCGTGCCTTCCGGTGCGGTGCAGAAACCGCACCGTCACCAATCCGTGGCGTTGGACTTCATCATCGACTGCCCACCTGGCTGCTACACCCTCGTGGGTACCGCGTTGGACGACAACGGTCAGATCGTCAACCCGACCCGAGTCGACTGGGAGCCTGGCCTGGCCTTCGTCACCCCGCCTGGCTACTGGCACGCGCACTACAACGAGTCCAAGGACCAGGATGCCTACCTGATCCCAATCCAGGACGCCGGTCTGCAGACCTACCTCCGCTCGCTGGACATTCGCTTCAGTTGATAGGCGCCGTCATCTTGGGCTGACGCACCGTCAGCCCCTTCCAATCATTCCCCTGAGCCAGGCGGCGGTTGCCCCCTGGCGAGGTACCCCTCATGTCCACAGTCAATGCGCAACTGCTCATCTGGGCACCCACGGATAAAGTCTGGGAGAAAATCGCAGGCTTCGGCTCATTGGCCTCATGGTGCTCCAGCGTGAATACCTGCCACTTGTCCGACGACGGGCTGTATCGCTACTTGCAGACCCGAGACGGTGACAGCGTGGTCGAACGGCTTCTTGGCTACTCGGAAAAAAATCGTTTCTACAGCTACACCATCACCTCGGCACCGTTTCAAGTAGAGGCCTATGAAGCCACCTTGAGCGCTACCGCATCCGGCCCGGATGCGACTCTGGTGACCTGGAGCTGCGAATTTCGCGCAAGTGCGAAAGAGACGGATACGCTCAGGCATGCTTTCGCGGAGTTGTTCCATGCAGGATTGCAGGACTTGCGCAACGCCCTGGAACTGCCGCGCAAATCGTGAACGGATGAGCACGTGGCGAGGCGTCAGTCATCTGCAGGGGATGTGACGCCTCGGCGCAGCAGTGCGCGCTGGTAGATGCCCTGGCGCGCTTTGATCATGGGGTCAGCGCTCGGTGAGATACCATCAGGCAGATTGCCTGGATTGAACCCCATCCGCTGCTGTCGCTGCAGCTGATCGGCAGCAGGTACCAGGCGTTCGAGCGTGATCTCACCCAGCTCCAACTGTGGGTTGCTGGCTGGCCAGGCGATCGACCCATCGGCGCTGTTGTCGCGCGCGGTGGCCAGTTGCAACACCAGGCGAAGGCGAATCGGCCCGGCGGCCAAGCGTGCGGCCAGCTCCTCCTGAAGGTAGTCCTCAGGCATCGCAGCGGCCTGTGACGGGCTGAGTACACCTGAGGCCAGCATCGGTTCGATGCGGTAGCGCCCCACGTGCAACTGCCCCTCATCATTGATGAACTGAAACGCATTGACGCCGTAGTAGGCAATCCCGGCATAACTGCGTGGCGCCGGCTTGGGCGTCTCGAGAAACGCTCTGGCCTGGGCATGGGTGGCCAAAAACGCTTGCAGCGGACGCTCATCGGGGGTCGAGCCGCCATTGGCTGCGATCCCGCGTAAAAAGGCCAGAAACGCCTGGGGTGTCGCGACTGGAAAACCGTTGAAGGAATGACTGACGATGTCTGTCGAGCTGCCGTCGGGCAACGCGAAGCGTATGGCCAAACCATGGGGGCTGGCCATGGGATCGCCGTCCGCCGTGCCCGGCAGGCCGCTGAAGTTGGAAAACCGCGCCATCACTGCAACCGGCTCGTCTTGCAGATGCGCGGCGCGGCTGAGGGTACGTGCCTGTGTACTGGCAACGAAAGTACCGCTGAGCAATAAGCCCTTGGCATGCGCGACACGAAAGCCCGGATGCTGACCGAACGTTGCGTACAGCGCATCGAGCAAAGCGTCATAAAGCGTATCTTGATTCATCGAACTGCTCCAGCAGGAAGATTCGACCGCGCGAGGTCCTTCACACGCCAGGACCGGGAAGGGTACCGCGCAGAGCGAAAGGCTCGAGGCGACCAGGACAGCCCGCAGACGCGGCCCGGGTCGTTTAGGTGAGGCAGGCACGTCAGCGACGCACGCCTGGATTGAGCGCTATGTGCTTGTGCTCAAGGAAATCATCCAGCGCCGCTAGCCCGTTGAGCCGCCCTTTACCCGATTGCTTGTAGCCACCCTCTTCGAACTCGTCATACACCACCGCCCAGTCGTTGATCCACACAGTCCCGGCTTCGATGTCACGCGCCGCGCGCATGGCCAGGTCGACATCTCGCGTCCAGACGCTGGCCGCCAGGCCATACTCGCTGTCGTTGGCCAATTCGATCGCCTCAGGCTCGCAACCGAACAGTTGAACGGTCAGCACTGGCCCGAATACCTCTTGATGGACGATAGGCAGCGCCGGGTCGTCGACCTGAAGCAGCGTCGGGCGATAGAAGGCACCTTTGCTCAGAGGGCCCTCGGTCACCGCACCACCACGCACAATCACTTTGGCGCCGCTGGCGATCGCCGCCTCGACCAAACGCTCGACGCGCAGAACATTCTGTTTGTCGATCAGCGGCCCCATTTCACTGGCCGGGTCCGTTGCTGGCCCCACCTTGATCGCCTGCAGCGCAGCCGCCAATCGCTCGATCAGCGCCGTGGCGATATCGCGGTGCACCAGCAGACGCGAACCGGTCATGCAGAACTGCCCGGCGAACACGATCAGTGCCTGCACCAAGGTCGGAACCACGGCATCGAGATCAGCATCGGCGAACACCACCATTGGCGTCTTGCCACCCAGCTCGAGACCGAAGCGTTTCAGGTGAGCCGCGCCGACCGCCGAGATCGCCCGTCCTGTCGCCGTGCTGCCGGTAAAACTGATAACCGGAACCTTGGGCGATTCCACCAGCAACTTGGAACCCTCCATGCCCAACTCGCTGAACAGGTTGATCACGCCTTTGGGCAGCGACTTGGACTGGGACAGGATGCGGGCGATCAAGGCGTTGGTCTGTGCTGTCTGCCCAGGCATCTTGATCACCGTGGTGCACCCTGCAGCCAGTGCAGGGGCCAGGGAGCGTATCAGCAGCACTACCGGTGAGTTCCAAGGCACGATGATTCCGGCCACGCCGACCGGCTGGCGGATCATCAGCGACAGCTTGCCAGGCGCAGGCTCAGCGCTGCGGCCATACTCGGTTCGGGCTGCCGAGGCGTAATAGCGCAGCTTGGACGGCACCATCGAGACCTCGAACTCGGCTTGAGACTTGAGCTTGCCATTCTCCAACGCCAGCAAACTGATCAACGGCTGGGCATTGCGCTCGAACGCATCGGCCAATTCCAACAGCACCCGCGCGCGCAGCAGCCGATCATCTTTCCAGGCGCTGCCCCTGAACACCCGGCGCGCGGCTTCGATAGACAGCCTCGCCTCTTCACGGCTGCCGTCGGCGTAGCGCCCAATGCACTCTGAAGTTGCAGGATCAATCGACATCTTTTGTTGTTCACTGTCGACCCAGTCACCGTCGATCCAGTTGAAAGCAATCATGGGTTGCATACCCGTACTACTCCTTACCCTCGTAAAGCGTGGCAATTTTCTCGGCCGGAGCGATCACCGTGATAGTGGTGGCTACTGACGGAACGTCAGACAGAATGGAAGGTCGACCGCGCTCAGTCCCTCAAGGCCACTGACACGAGCCTGCGGATTGGCCACAGGCGGTGGAGTGCCAGGGTTCACACCGGTACGGTCGAGGTAGGAGGGTGGGAGGTGCCCAGGGGAGGCGGACACCGATCCAAATCGAATGAATGACCCGTCGCCACCGACAGCGCATGCCCCCTCCCCCTCTCGCTGAGTCGCCGCAGAAGCACAGCCCTGGCGCCGACGACGTCGCAATGGATTCGGCCGCTGCGGGGATCTGTCACACATCGGTCCGCGATGGCATTTTCCATCTCTGCCGTCATATCTAAATCCTCAATCGTTTCACCTACGGACAGCCGGTACTTTAGGAGAGAGACGCAGGACTCATAAGACGGCGAAAACCAAACGGTCGATTCGTCTAGGCCGAACCCTCCTGTAATGGGCGGTCGGCATCGAGGATCATGCTGTCCCACGGCGAGGGCTCGCTGATCTGTTGCGAAAGGAAGGTGGCGAGCGCTTTGATTTTGGGCGAATCGCGCCGGGAGGGTCGATAGACCAGCGAAAAGTGTCCACCCGGTGGCGGGTGATCGGCCAATACCACCTGCAACTGCCCAGACGCGATCGCCGTTGCTGCGAGGAAGGTCGGGAGAATGGCCAGGCCCATGCCCGCCTTGGCGCATTCGAGCAACTGAAAGCCATTGTCGGTGCGTAGTCGACTGCGAACTCGGAATGACTTCAGTTCGCCGTTCACCGCAAGGGTCCACATGCCATGGGGCTCGCGATTGAGATAAAGCATCGCATGGTGGTCCACCAAGTCTTCGGGCTTGCGTGGAGTGCCGTGACGACCCAGATAGTCGGGGCTGGCGCAGATCACATGGCGATTGGGTGCCAGGGTTCTACTGATCAACGTGTTGTACTGCACCTGACCGATGCGAATAGCCGCGTCGAAGTCATGCTCTTGCAGACGCAAATGGCGGTCGTCGAACTCGATGTCCAGATTCAGCGCCGGATACAGGCTCGCGAACTGCGCCATGATCGAGGCCAAGTGGCCACAACTGAAGACCATGGGCGCGGACAAGCGCAGGTTACCGGTCAGTTGAGTGCTACGCAGCGAGATCGAATCCTCGGCGCGGGCGACATCCTCGAGGATACGCACGCACTGGCTGTAGAAGGTCTGGCCCGCCTCGGTCAAGGTCAGTTGTCTGCCACGCTCGAGCAGAATGCAGTGCAACCGCATTTCCATCTGGCGAATGCGCTGGCTGATAACGGATTTGGCAATTCCCATTCGACGTGCGGCGTCAGCGAAACTGCCGCTGTCCACCGCACTGACGAAACTTTGCATCTCGGACAGTTTGTTCATGTTTCCCCACAAGATCGACACAGCGATGTCCGAATGGCAACCATCCGGCGAGGGAAGCAATACACTGCGGTTCAAAACTTCTTGTACGCCAATGCACGCGGCTGTGAACCGCTACCCTCGCGGACAGAGCAACGGCCGCTTTAAAGTACAAAGCGTAAAGAGGCAAGTCGGACAAAACTAATTAGTTCTCCCGATAGCAGCTATCACCCGCAGTGACAGAACCAGCTCCGCTGATGCTCCACTCGCGTGGGCAATGCGCAAGCGCCAATGCTGGCAATAGCTGGAGTCGCCCATCAGCGCAATGGAGCACCTCGCCGACACCTTTCGAGGCCTGGCCGTGGCGAAGATGGGCAGATCATGGGAAAGGCAGGATTCGTGCCTCATCAAATTTCAGCCAATAAAAAACCCCGAGTGCTATTAGCAACTCGGGGTTTTCTAAATATGGCGGAGAGATAGGGATTTGAACCCTAGGTACTGTTGCCAGTACAACGGATTTCGAATCCGTCCCGTTCGACCACTCCGGCATCTCTCCAGTGGCGCGCATCATACCAGCGTTTTCGTTTCTAGCAAACTTTTTTTGAAAAAATTCGCGTGGTATCAGGCGCTTGCGTGAGGGCGCCGATTACAACGGCACGCCCAGACGCTTGGCGACTTCTTCGTACGCCTCGATGACATCACCCAGGCCCTGGCGGAAGCGGTCCTTGTCCATCTTCTTGCGGGTTTCCTTGTCCCACAGACGGCAGCCGTCAGGGCTGAACTCGTCGCCCAGTACGATCTGGCCGTGGAAAACGCCGAATTCCAGCTTGAAGTCGACCAGCAGCAGGCCAGCGTCGTCGAACAGATTGCTCAGCACGTCGTTGACCTTCAGCGACAGCTTCTTCATCTCCACCAGTTGCTCGGCGGTGCCCCAGCCGAATGCCACCACGTGAGATTCATTGATGAAGGGGTCGCCCTTCTCATCGTTCTTCAGAAACAGCTCGAAGGTGGAAGGCTCGAGTTTGATGCCCTCCTCCACGCCTAGGCGCTTGACCAGGCTGCCGGCAGCATAGTTGCGCACCACGCACTCGACCGGAATCATGTCCAGCTTCTTGACCAGGCACTCGTTGTCGCCCAGCAGCTTGTCGAACTGGGTCGGCACGCCCGCTTCTTCGAGCTTCTGCATGATGAAGGCGTTGAACTTGTTGTTGACCATGCCTTTACGATCGAGCTGCTCGATGCGCTTGCCGTCGAACGCCGAGGTATCGTTACGGAACAGCAGGATCAGGCGGTCGGCGTCGTCGGTCTTGTACACCGATTTGGCCTTGCCGCGGTAAAGTTCGTCGCGTTTTTCCATGATGGGCTCCGCTTGCTTGAATGGTTGGGCTAGGCGATTTCGCGCCAGTCGAGCCCGTGTTCCTGATTCGCCACCTGGAGCCAGTCCGGATCGCACCCCAAGGTGTCGACGAAGCACTGACGCGCCAGTTGTGGCAGGTTGTTCTTGCTGCTCAGGTGGGCCAACACCAGATGCTGCAGGTGTCGCCAACCCAGCTCGGCCACCAGGTTGGCGGCCTGATGGTTGTTCAGATGGCCCTGATTGCCGCCGACCCGTTGCTTGAGAAAGTACGGATAGTGCCCGCGCGCCAGCAGATCACGGCAGTGGTTGGCTTCGATCAGCAAGGCGTCGAGGCCTTCGTAGCGTTGCAACAGGCGCATGTCGTAGCTACCCAGGTCGGTGAGCATGCCGAAGCGGCGGCGACCGTCGCTGACCACATACTGCAGCGGCTCCTGCGCGTCATGCTCGACCCGCGCCGCGCTGACCTGCAGGCTGCCGACCTCCAGCACGTCGCCACAACCGAGAAAGCCGGCGACCTCCACCGGCTTGCGCATGCCGCGCAGCGTGCCCTGGCTGAGGTACACCGGTACATTGTAGCGCCGCGCCAGCAACCCAACGCCATGCACGTGGTCGGCATGTTCGTGGGTCACCAGCACAGCGCTCAGCTGTGCGGCCGACACCCCGAGCAGCGCCAGGCGCCGCTCGGTTTCGCGCAGGGAGAAGCCGCAGTCGACCAGGACGAACGTGTCGTCGCTGGCGATCAGCGTGCCATTTCCCTGGCTGCCGCTTCCCAGTACCGCGAAGCGCACTTAGCCCAGTCGGTCCTGGATGGCGCTCAGCACGCGACGGGCCACATCGGCCGGTGCCACGGTGTTGATGTTCTTCTCGACGGTGACCTGAACGTTCTCACCCACCTTGCTCAGGCGGACCTGATAACGCTCGGCGCGAGCTTCACGTTCTTCCTTGCTCGGCGCACTGCCGAACAGGCGACTGAAGAAGCCGGGCTGATCGTTCTTGTCTTCGGGTTTCTCGGACAGGTTGATGTAGTACAGGCCCAGGCTGCGGTTGATGTCCTCGACGCGCCACTCGCCCTGCTCCAGCGCACGACCCACGCCCGACCAGGCGCGGTCCAGGTCGGAACCGAGGAACAGCACTGGGTTGCCGCTGCCGTCTTCGGTCAGGCTGACCTGGCTGGGCACGTCGAAGTCGCGCTCGGCGAGCAACGACACCGAACCACCCTTCTCGGCGCTGCGGTTCATGCTGGCCAGCAGTTCGTCGACCAGCAGTGCATCGACGCCCGTGTTGCTCGACGTGCTCGGGAAATCGGGCTCGGCACTGCTGCCGGCCGGACGCTCGACGCTGACCACGTAGACTTCGGAGGTGTTGCGTTGCACACCCGGCTCCATGCGCACCCGTACACGTACTTCGCTGTTCGGGCTGCTGGAGGTGCTGGCCAGACGCTGGCCGAGCGAGGCGGACAGCTCATCGAAACGCTGCCAGGTGGTATTGAATTCGCCAGTCTGCGGGCGCTCTTCGGCAATGCGGAAGCCGTTGTCCTCGAAGTACTGGCGGGTAACCGGCCAGACCTCGGCGGGCGAGCGCTGAGCCAGCACCCAACGATTGGCGCCACTGCGCTGCAGGGTGAACTCGCTGACGTCGGCGCTGGCCGACAGCGGCTGCGGACGAGGCACCTCGAACTCGCCGGTGGCGGTGTCGTCGGCCACGTTGCGCGGGATCGGCAGCAGCGGATCCATGCGTTTGACATGCGTGGCGTCCGGCGGCAGCTGCATGGGCGCAGTGGAGTGCGCCTGCAGGTAATCGCTGCCGCGGTCGCGGAAATAGCCATCTTCGCCCCAGAGCCAGCCGCACCCACTGGTGCTGGAGATGATCAGGGCGAGAGCGGAAAGACCAGCCAGTCGCTTCATGCGGTGTACTTCCTCGATTAAACCAGTACGCCGGACTGGCGCAAGGCAGTACGGACTTGTTCGTGACAACCCTGGCTCAGCCAGGTGAGCGGCAGGCGAATACCTTTGTGCATCAAACCCATTTCAACCATCGCCCATTTCACCGGGATCGGGTTGGCTTCGCAGAACAGGTTCTTGTGCAGCGGCATGAGTCGATCGTTGATCTCGCGGGCCTTCTCGGCATTGCCCGCAAGGGCGGCCTCGCACAGATCGGCCATTTCGCGCGGAGCGACGTTGGCAGTGACGGAAATATTGCCCTTGCCGCCCAGCAGGATCAGTTCGGCAGCGGTCGGATCATCGCCGGACAGCACCAGGAACTCTTTGTCGACGCCTTCGATGATCGCCTTGGCACGGGCCAGGTCGCCCGTGGCTTCCTTGATGCCGATGATGTTCTTGACGCTCGACAGGCGGATCACGGTCTCGGCCTGCATGTCGCAGGAGGTGCGGCCGGGCACGTTGTACAGAATCTGCGGGATATCGACGGCTTCGGCGATGTGCTTGAAGTGCTGGTACAGGCCTTCCTGGGTCGGCTTGTTGTAGTACGGCACGACCAGCAGGCAGGCATCGGCTCCGGCGCTTTTGGCATTCTGCGTGAGGTGCACGGCCTCGGCCGTCGAGTTGGCGCCGGTGCCGGCGATCACCGGGATGCGGCGCGGGCTGCGCTTGACGCGCTCGACCACGTGCTTGATGACCAGGATGTGTTCTTCGACGTCGAGGGTGGCGGATTCGCCGGTGGTGCCGACGGCAACGATCGCGTGAGTGCCTTTTTCCAGGTGGAAGTCGACCAGTTTATCGAGGCTTTCCCAATCCAGACGCCCTTGTGCATCCATGGGTGTGACGAGTGCCACCATACTGCCCGCGATCATGAACCTGCTCCTGCCGGAAAAAGAGAGCGGTAATGGTACTGGCGCCATCGACCTTGCACAAGCGAAGCTGGCGGGCGGAGCATTCCCCTCGGCGCCGCTTTTCGCTACCCTTGACCCTTTGATCGGCGCAGTGCAGCCCGCCGGGCTGTCGACGGTGCCTTCAGTCGGTGTTTCAGCGTCCTCGGGCGCTACCCACACCGACCACGAGCAGGCCTGCCGTCGTCCTGCGCCGACCGCTCATCGCTTTAGGAATGCTGCATGTCCACCGCTCCCCGCGAACAGTTCCTCGTCATCAGTGCCCTGGGCCCCAATCCCATGGAGCTTGCCAATGTCCTCAGCCGCGCAGCTTTTGAAAACCGCTGCGCGGTGGTCACCTCGCGCCTGTCGCGCCACGGCGAAACCAGCGCCCTGGTGCTGCAGGTCGGCGGCAGCTGGGATGCCCTGGCTCGCCTTGAAACGACCTTGCCAGGTCTGGGCAAGAAGCATGGCCTGACCCTCGATGTGGTGCGCAGCGCCGAGCAGGAGGTCCGCCCTCAAGCCCTGCCCTACGTCGCCTACGTCAGCGCCGCCTACCGCCCGGACATCGTCAATGAACTGTGCCAGTTCTTCCTCGATCACCGCGTCGAACTCGACGCCATGACCTGCGACACCTACCTGGCGCCGCAGACGGGCAGCAGCATGCTCAATGCCCAGTTCACCGTGATCCTGCCAGCCGGCACGCAGATCAGCTGGCTGCGCGACCAGTTCCTGGACTTCGCCGACGCCTTGAACCTGGATGCGCTGATCGAACCCTGGCGCCCACAGAACCCTGTCTAAGGAGTCATGCCCATGGCCGTAGCCCTCGATCAACCCGTCACCGACTTCCAGGCCCAGGCCACAGGCGGTCGCACCGTCACGTTGTCCGAACTTCAAGGCAAACAGGTGGTGCTGTATTTCTACCCCAAGGACAGCACGCCGGGCTGCACGACCGAAGGCCAGGGTTTCCGCGACCAGCAGCCGGCATTCGAGGCCGCCAACACGGTGATCTTCGGCGTCTCGCGAGATGGCATCAAATCGCACGAGAACTTCAAGGCCAAGCAGGGCTTCACCTTCGAGCTGATCAGTGACAAGGACGAAGCGCTGTGCCAGCTCTTCGACGTGATCAAACTGAAGAAGCTCTACGGCAAGGAATACCTGGGCGTCGATCGCAGCACCTTCCTGATCGACCAGCACGGCGTGCTGCGGCAGGAGTGGCGCGGGGTCAAGGTGCCCGGGCACGTGGATGCCGTGCTGGCGGCCGCGCAGGCACTGAGCAAGGCGTAAGAGCAGCTTGCACAGGTGGTGGGTGAACCCGTCACCCGGCCCCCCGAACCTAGAGCATCGGCGCCACCGTAGGCTCCTGCCGCGGCCAGGCGTCGAGTACCGCCTTGAACAGGGTCGCCAGCGGAATGGCGAAGAAGATCCCCCAAAAACCCCATAGCCCGCCAAACAGCAGTACCGCGCAGATGATCGCCACCGGGTGCAGGCTCACCGCTTCGGAAAACAGCAGCGGCACCAGCACGTTGCCGTCCAGCGCCTGGATGATCGCGTAAACCGCCATCAGGTAGATGAACTGATCGCCCCAGCCCCACTGGAACAGTGCGATCAGCGTGACCGGCACGGTCACCACCACCGCCCCCACATAGGGCACCACCACCGATAACCCCACCAACAACGCCAACAGCGCGGCATAGTTGAGCCCCAAGGTAATGAAGGCGATGTAAGTGGCGCTGCCGCAGATCAGGATCTCGATGCCCTTGCCACGGATGTAGTTGGCGATCTGCCGGTTCATTTCATCACCCACCCGGGTCAGCAATCGCCGCTCACGTGGCAGGTAGCCGCTGACCCAGCGGGCGATCAGCTCGCGGTCCTTGAGGAAGAAGAACACCAGGATAGGCACCAGCACCAGGTAGATCATGGCATTGACCAACAGCGGCAGGCTCGACAACGAGAAGGTCAACGCCCATTGACCGAACTTGCCGATTTCGCCACGCACCGACTCGATGGCCCGCAGCACTTGCTCGTCGGAGACCAGATGCGGGTAGCGCTCGGGTAGCAGCAGCAACAATGACTGCCATTTGCCGAGCATGCCCGGCAGTTCGTTGAACAAGGTGATCAACTGATGCCACAGCAACGGCACCAGCACCAGCAGAACCACCGCCAGCGCCCCGAGGAACAGCGCAAACACCAGCCACACCGCCGCACGCGTGGGCACCCTGAAGCGCTCCAGGGCATTGACCAGCCCCTGCATCAGGAACGCCAGCACCATGCCCGCCAGCACGGGCGCGAGCATGCCGCCGAGGGTGAGGACCACCGTGAAAGCGAGAAACAGCAAGACCGCCAACACCACCGCTTCCTCATCGGAAAAGTAGCGCTGCATCCAATCACGAAGCACCTTGAACATTGACGATCCTTGCAGAAAAAGACTCAGGCCTTGCGCAGCCAATAGGTGTAGACACCGGACTCGGCAGCCTCGGCCAGCAAGCTGTGACCGGACAGCTGGGCAAAGGTGCGGAAATCGCGCTGCGAACCGGCGTCGGTCGCCACCACCTTGAGCACTGCGCCACTGTCCAGTCGATTGAGCGCCATCTTGGCCTTGAGTAGCGGCAGCGGGCAGTTCAGCCCACAGGCATCGAGTTCGGCGTCGCAGGTCGGGGTATCGGTCATCGCGCGGGCTCCAGGGTGTGACGACAGGCAGGGCCGCTAGGATACCTGCACTGGTCTGCGCGGTGCGAGCGGGCTACAGTAAACGCTTTGATCGACGCGAGCTTCGTGCATGAACCTACTGCGCCCCACCCTGCTGACGCTGGCCTGCCTGATGGCCCTTCCTGGCCACGCCGACGACCTGCCGTCGCTGGGTGATGCCAGCTCCGCCATCGTTTCGCCGCAGCAGGAACACCAGCTCGGTCGCGCTTGGTTGAGTCTGCTGCGTGGCCAGGTCAATCAGCTCAACGATCCACAACTCAAGGACTACGTCGAGACCAGCGTGTACAAGCTGGCCGAAACCAGCCAGTTGCAGGACCGCCGCCTGGAATTCATCCTCATCGACAGCCGCGAGCTCAACGCCTTCGCCGCGCCCGGCGGCA
Organism: Pseudomonas boreofloridensis; assembly: GCF_030580795.1. NCBI lineage: Bacteria > Pseudomonadati > Pseudomonadota > Gammaproteobacteria > Pseudomonadales > Pseudomonadaceae > Pseudomonas > Pseudomonas boreofloridensis. The sequence continues at coordinate 42,244 of NZ_JAUQOQ010000004.1, forward strand.
TCGTCGGAGTCAACGGCGGATTGTTCCTCAACGCCCAGACCGAGGGCGAGTATGCCTCGGTGCTGGCCCACGAATTGGCGCACCTGTCGCAACGCCACTTCGCCCGCGGCGTGGAAGCCCAGCAGCGCATGCAGTTGCCGATGATGGCCGCGCTCCTGGCCGGTATCGTGCTGGCCGCGGGCGGTGGCGGCGATGCTGGCATCGGCGTGATCGCCGGCACCCAGGCGGCCGCCATGCAGGAACAACGACGCTTTTCCCGGCAGAACGAGCAGGAAGCCGACCGCATCGGCATCCTCAATCTGGAAAAGGCCGGTTATGACCCACGCAACATGCCGAGCATGTTCGAGCGCCTGGCCCGGCAATACCGCTACGATGCCAAGCCCCCGGAATTCCTGCTGACCCACCCGGTCACCGAATCGCGCATCGCCGACACCCGCAACCGCGCCGAACAGGCGCCCAAGGGCGGCGTCGAAGACAGCATGCGCTATCAACTGATTCGCGCCCGCGTCGCCCTGACCTACGAAGGTACCCCAGGGCTTGCAGCCAAGCGTTTCCGCGCCCAGCTCGATGAAAACCCCAACCTCGATGCCGCCCGCTATGGCCTGGCGCTGGCGCAAATCAAGGGCGGCCAGCTCAACGAAGCGCGCGAGAACCTCAAGCCGCTGCTGGCCAAGGCACCCAACGACATCACCTACAACCTCGCGCAGATCGACCTGGACATCACCAACAACCGCCTGGCCGACGCCCAGCAGCGCGCCGAACGCATGCAGGGCCTGTATCCGGGGAACTACCCGCTCAAACAAGTACGCGCCGACCTGTTGGTCAAGCAGAGCAAACCGGCCGAAGCGGAAAAGGTGCTGGACGATCTGGTGAAGAATCGTCCGGACGATCCGGATGTCTGGTACGACGTGGCCGAGGTGCGTGGGCTGTCGGGCAATACCATTGGCCTGCACCGGGCGCGGGCCGAATACTTCACCTTGGTCGGAGATTTCGACCAGGCGATTCAGCAACTGGACTTCGCCAAGCGCCGGGCGGGCACCAACTTCCCACTGGCTTCGCAGATCGACCAGCGGCAGCGGGAGATCATGGAGCAGCAGCGCATGGTCAAGGAGATGATGCGCTGATCAACGAAAAGGGCCGCTCAGCGGCCCTTTTCACGTCTGCTCAGGCGTTGCCGGAAAGCTTCATCCGCGCCGCCTGGGTAAAGTCCAGCATGCGCTTGAGCGGCTTGATCGCACGGGGAATCAGCGCCGGCTCCACGAAGATTTCGTTGCTGCCCTGACGCAGGCAGTCCAGCGTGCGCTCCAGGGTGTTCATCGCCATCCACGGACAGTGCGCGCAACTGCGGCAGGCTGCGCCGTTACCCGCGGTCGGCGCTTCGATGAAGACTTTGTCCGGACACAACTGCTGCATCTTGTAGAAGATGCCGCGATCGGTGGCGACGATGAAGGTGGTATTGGGCAAGGTCTGCGCAGCCTTGATCAACTGGCTGGTGGAGCCCACCGCATCGGCCAGCTCGATCACCGACTCTGGCGACTCCGGGTGCACCAGCACCGCTGCGTCCGGATACAGCGCTTTCATATCGGCCAGTTGCCGCGACTTGAACTCTTCGTGGACGATGCAGGCACCGTCCCACAGCAGCATGTCGGCGCCCGTCTGCTTCTGGATGTAGCGCCCCAGGTGCTGGTCCGGCCCCCAGATCAGCGTCTCGCCGTTGTCCATCAGGCTCTCGACGATTTCCAGGGCGCAACTGGACGTCACCACCCAGTCCGCGCGCGCTTTCACCGCCGCCGAGGTGTTGGCGTAGACCACCACGGTTCGCTCGGGATGCTGGTCGCAGAACGCCGAGAACTCTTCCACGGGGCAACCCAGGTCCAGCGAGCAGGTCGCCTCGAGGGTGGGCATCAGGATGCGCTTTTCCGGGGTGAGGATTTTCGCCGTCTCGCCCATGAAACGTACCCCAGCCACCACCACGGTGTCGGCCGGATGGTTGTTGCCGAAGCGGGCCATTTCAAGGGAGTCGGAAACGCAACCACCGGTTTCTTCGGCCAGCGCCTGAATCACGGGATCGCAATAGAAATGGGCGACCAGCACCGCGTTCTGCGCCTTGAGTTCGGCAGCGATGGCCGCACGGTAATCGGCCTCTTGCTCGGGCGTCAGCGGATGGGGCTGCTTGGCGTCAAGATGGGCTTGAACCAGGAGACGTTCGGAAATCTGGGTCATGATCGCTGGACCTGCATGCGCGTCGATCGAGTGTATCACCCGGCCCTGGCAGATCGGCTAAAGGTGCCGCAGACCCCAGATGGCGGGTCATCGCGGCCCACCTGCGGGCACGGATTGTTATTCGGACGGCGAAGGCTACAGGCAATCGGGGCAATGCAAAAGCGCTTTTTCAGACAGCTGAATCGCCCACCCCCTGCGGCATTGCACCGTAGGGGACAGGCGACTCGCCAGACAACGCCTGAGCGATCAGCCTTGAGGCGACAGTACTGCCAGTTGCGCGCTCATCATCATGACGAATTCCTCGACCGGCATCTTCTTGCCGTTGAAGTCGACCATGCCGTCGGCGTAGTTCAGGCTCGACACCACGTCATTGCCCTCGACAGTGGCCATGCCGCTCTGCAACGCCATCACCCCAAGCATCTCGCCGGCCTGGCTGGACTGCATGGCGATCGCCTGGGCGTCGGTCTGACCGTCGAGCAGCGCCTGTAGGGTGGTGAGGTCGCTGACCATCGCCTTCGACACCGTCAACTTGCTCTGCAGGCGCGAGACCAGTTGCTTGATCAGTTGATCAGGCGGCAGGTCGAAGGAGGTGGGGTTGGCGAAGTCCATGCTCAGATTGAAGCGACTCTGGCCATTGGCTGTCTTGAACGACAGTTCCTCCAGCGCGAACTGAGGCTTGTCGGCCAGCAGCTTCTGCAGATCGGCCTTCACCTTGGCCTCTTCTTCGGGGGTCATCTGCGGCGCCATTTGCCCTTCGCCCTGGGCAGCGGCTGCCTGAAGCTCCGGCAACTTGCTCTGGTACCACTCGAGCAGTGCCTGCGCCGCTGCCATGTTGATCGACTTCATGCTCATGACCATCTGGCCACTGCCCACCTGGCGACCGGCATAGGTGATATCGGACACCTTGTACTCCACGCGCCCGCCCACGCGATCCTTGCCCTCGGCGGTGGACAGGCTGTTCTGCTCCAGCCCCTTGAGCACCAGCACCTCCTGCTTGGGCCCGAGGGTGGCTTGCAGATTGGCCAGATACAGGTCCAGATGGCCCAGATAGAGCATGTCGTGATCGGACTTGCCGAGCTCGCCGCCCATCTTGAAGCCGCTCATCTGCAGCTTCAACGGCGGGTGGTCATCGCCCACCAGCGTCATGTCCAGACGCTGGGACTCGCCGTGGATCTCGAGGTCCTTGCCTTCCTTGTCACCCTTGAGCAGCAGTTGCATGCCACCGAAGTCCATGACGTTGCCGTCGCCCTCGTCGAGCTTGGCTGGCGCCAGCTGGATATCGCTCTGCACGCCACCGCCATACCCCAGAGTGACCTGACCGACGACCGGCGATTTGTCGCTGGCGGCGGCGAACCAGGGTGCAGTCGTGTCGTCCTTCTGCAGTTGGCTATTGCTCACGGCCATCACGGGTAGCAGCTTGAGCACCTTGACCCGCGACCAGGGGAAGGGGCCATGCTCGATGTGGTCATTGACACCCACCTCGAAGCTCACCGGCTCACCTTCGTTCAGGCGCAGGTCATTGGCCTTGAGGCGGTACTGGGCCTGACTGGTGAACAGGTGCTGCTCCAGCGAGACCAGTTCGATGGTCATGGTGCCACCGGTGCCTACCAGGGCCTTCTGCAGCTCCGCATTGCCGCGCGCGATGGATTGCTCCAGCTCGGCGGGCAGTTGCTTGCCGGTGTACCAGGCGCCGGCGGTAGTGACGACGGCGATGGCGACGGCCAGGCCGGAGAGAATGCCTACTGATTTCTTCATGAATAGAACCGTTTGCTGTCCATAGGGCTGGGAAGGTGCGCGAGTCGCGCTGGTCGCAAAGGGTAGCATTCCCGGTAAACGAAACGGTGTGAGGCAGCGCAGTTTTTGTTGTTGAAATGTGAGGCACCACCTGAGATCACACCGCAACATGAAAAAAATCTATCGCCAAGGTTGGCTTAATCAATTTAGCTTCTTGACCGCTGCTGCCTAAGGTTGCCGTTGCATAACAACGACCATGACCCTGAGGAGTGTCTGCCATGAAGCCCGTGACGTCCCCCTACCCCGCCAGCCGCCTGCTGTTGACAGCCAGTTTCTGCGCCAGCCTGTTCTGCAGCGCTGCCCAGGCCACCCCGCTGACCCGCGATAACGGCGCGCCGGTGGGTGACAACCAGAACTCACAGACCGCCGGTGCCAATGGCCCGGTACTGCTGCAGGACGTACAGCTGCTGCAAAAGCTGCAACGCTTCGACCGCGAGCGCATTCCAGAACGTGTGGTGCATGCCCGCGGTACTGGCGCCCACGGCGAGTTCACGGCCAGCGCCGACATCAGCGACCTGACCTCGGCGAAAGTCTTCCGCCAAGGTGAGCACACCCCGGTATTCGTGCGCTTCTCAAGTGTTGTGCATGGCAACCACTCGCCGGAAACGCTGCGCGATCCACGCGGTTTCGCCACCAAGTTCTATACCGCTGACGGCAACTGGGACTTGGTCGGCAACAACTTCCCGACCTTCTTCATTCGCGATGCGATCAAGTTTCCCGACATGGTCCACGCCTTCAAGCCCGATCCTCGCACCAACTTGGACGACGACTCGCGTCGCTTCGACTTCTTCTCCCACGTACCAGAGGCCACGCGTACGCTGACCCTGCTGTACTCCAATGAGGGCACACCGGCCAGCTACCGTGAGATGGATGGCAACAGCGTGCACGCCTATAAACTGGTCAACGCCAAGGGCGACGTGCATTACGTGAAGTTCCACTGGAAGAGCCTGCAAGGCCAGAAGAACCTTGACCCACGGCAGGTGGCCGAAATCCAGGCCCGCGACTACAGCCACATGACCCATGATCTGGTGACGGCGATCGGCAAGGGCAACTACCCCAAGTGGGACTTGTACATCCAGGTGCTCAAGTCCGAGGACCTGGCCAAGTTCGACTTCGACCCGCTGGACGCCACCAAGATCTGGCCTGACGTGCCCGAGCGCAAGGTGGGCCAGATGGTGCTCAACCGCAATGTCGAAAACTTCTTCCAGGAAACCGAACAGGTGGCCATGGCGCCGTCGAACCTGGTGCCTGGCATCGAGCCCTCCGAAGACCGTCTGCTGCAGGGGCGCCTGTTCGCCTATGCCGATACCCAGATGTACCGCATTGGCGCCAACGGCCTGAGCCTGCCGGTCAACCGCCCGCGTAGCGACGTCAATACCGTCAACCAGGACGGTGCGATGAATGCCGGCCACACCCAGAGCGGCGTCAACTACCAACCCAGCCGTCTGCAACCGCGGGACGAACAAGCCAGCGCCCGCGCCGTGCAGACGCCACTGAACGGTAGCACCCAGCAGGCGAAGATCCAGCGCGAGCAGAACTTCAAGCAGACCGGTGAATTGTTCCGCTCCTACAGCAAGAAAGACCGTGAGGACCTGATCCAGAGCCTCGGCGAGGCCTTGGCGATCACCGATGAGCAAAGCCGCTACATCATGCTCTCTTACTTCTACAAAGCCGACAGTGACTACGGCACGGGCCTGGCCAAAGTGGCCAAAGCCGATGTGCAGCGCGTGCGCGACCTGGCAGCGCAGTTGAAGGACTGACCTCAGGCGCCAGCCCTGGCGATTGGCCGGGCTGGCCTTCAATGCTTGCAGGAGCCCCATCATGCTCAAATGGACCACTGCACTGTGCCTGTCCCTGTGCGCGCTGTGCGCTCAAGCCGGCGACCCGCCGCCGGTACAGGATCAACTGCGCGAGTATTTCCTGGACGCTGCCCGGCGCGGCGACCAGGCCATGCTCGAGGCGTTCGTCAAGGCGCACTATGACCTCGATGTGCAGGACAGCACCGGCTACACCGCGCTGATTCTTGCCGCCTACCATGGCCACCTGGCGGCGGTCGAGCAACTGATAGACGCCGGCGCCAACCCGTGCACGCAGGATACGCGCGGCAACACGGCATTGATGGGCGCGATCTTCAAGGGCGAAGTCCGCATCGCTCGGCGTCTGATCGAAGCGCCGTGCAGCACAGACCAACGCAACGGCGCCGGCCAGACCGCAGCCATGTATGCCGCCTTGTTCAACCGTCAGGACCTGCTGCAGGCTCTGACCGAGCACGGCGCTGACCTTCAAACCCGGGACGCACTGGGCAACAGCGTGGACAGCCTGAGCAGAGGTGAGCTCAATGGCGGCCAGCGCCGCTGATCTGGAGCGCCGAGCGAGCGTCCTTCTTCCACGGGCAGGCTTTGGCAATGTGCTACTCTGCGCCGCGCGCGCCGGTGTGAAATCGGCTGTCAGCTCGAAGGAAGCGGGGCCTCAAGGCCCAGGTCAGATCAGGACTCCCCACTCATGCCGTTCTACAAGAGCATCAGCTCGCTACGCGCCCTGGCCGTAGTGTTCGTCGTTCTTTATCACTTCAAGATTCCCGGTTTCGACGCTGGCTTCATCGGGGTCGACCTGTTCTTCGTGATTTCCGGCTTCCTCATGACCCGCTTGATCATCGGCGGATTGCAGGCCGAACGCTTTTCCCTGATCGCCTTCTATGCGGCCAGAGCCCGAAGGATCATTCCCGCGCTGGCACTGCTGTGTCTGACGCTGACCCTTCTCGGGTACTTCTTCCTCGCCACCGACGACTATCGAGAACTGCTGCGCACCATCAAGGAAAGTCTGCTGTTCTCTTCAAACCATTATTTCGCCCGGGACGGCAGCTACTTCGATGCGCCCTTGCATGAAAACTGGTTGCTGCATACCTGGTCATTATCGGTGGAATGGCAGTTCTACCTGCTTTACCCGCTGATTCTGATGGCGCTGGCCAAATGCTGCGCGATGCACACACTGAAGTGGCTGGTCGCGGTGCTGGGCGTCTGTTCGTTAGCCCTGTCATCTGTCTACAGCTTCAGCCATCCCGTGGCCTCATTCTTCTTTCTGCCCACGCGGGCCTGGGAAATGATCGCCGGCGGCCTGGTATTCCTGTTTCCACTGAGCCTTTCGCCCCGCGGCAAAAGCGTCTGCGAAAGTGCAGGGCTTCTCGTCATTGCCGGGTCGATGATTGTGCTATCGACAGACACGGCGTGGCCGGGTTACATGGCGCTACTGCCCGTGATCGGCGCAGCATTGGTTATCCAGGCCAACGCCAACAGCGCCTTCGCCGTTACGCCCCCTCTGCAGTATCTCGGCAAGATTTCCTATTCCGTTTACCTGTGGCACTGGCCGCTGGTGGTAGTGCTCTACACCTGCGGCCTGCTCGACAGCACGACGGCCGTCGGTTGTGCGATCCTGCTGACGCTCGCGCTCGGCGCACTGTCCTATCACGCCGTCGAGGCCAGGACCCGCCCACTTACCCGTCCCGCACTGGGATTGCTGAGGTACGCAGGCATCGGCGTGCTGGTCACCGCGATCGCGGTGATCACGGGCTCGGTCATCAAACACCAACCTGCTCTGCGCTGGGTGCAAGACGAAGAGCAACCGCACTATAAAAGCGTGCTCTACACCCAGCACTGCAACAGCAACGCCTTCGGCGCCGATGAGTGCGTGCTGGGCGAAGGAAGGATCAACGCCATCATCCTCGGCGACAGTCACGCCCAGTCCACCGCTGCCGCATTGATGCTGGAAAACCCAGGTGCTGCGCTCGGCTGGGCGCGTGCAGGCTGTCCGACCCTGCTCGACTTCCAGATGGGCAACAAAGAGGTCGAAGAGCAATGCAAACGCTTCAATGCCGACAAGTTCTCTCAACTTGAACAGGCTTACCCAGGCGTGCCGCTCTTTCTGTTCAGTCGCGCCGGGCTGTACTCGGACCAACGCCGCCCCAGCGGCTACAGCCTGTACTTCGCTGGGAACACACATCAGAAAGCGCCGGACTACGAACGATCGTTCATCCAGGCCTACACCGATACCGTCTGCAGCCTGGCCAAACAGCGCCCGGTGTATGTGCTCAAACCGGTTCCAGAAATGCCGTTCAACGTGTTCAAGGGCCTGAACCTGCACAAGCGCATCTTTGGCGACAGCACGGATATCTCAGCGCCCTTGGAGGACTACTTCGAGCGTAATCGGCTGGCACTCAAGGCTATCGAGACAGCCACGGCGCACTGCAATGTCATCGCCCTCGACCCCGTGCCTTACCTGTGCCCTGACGGCGAATGCCTCGGCTCGAAGGACGGCGTGCCCCTTTATTTCGATGACAATCACTTGGTGGATGCTGGCAATCAGCAAATACGCCGAGTGTTCAGCGGGCTCTTGAACAGGCCGTAGTGCCGCGACGCTGTCGCCAATCCCCAGTGCCAGCATTGACATACGCAGCGCATGCAAAATAGCATACGTCGCGTATGTCAATGACCGAGGCACGCTCCATGCCGCCACAGACACGGCGCACTCGCGCCACGATGATCGAGCAAACCCGCGCCAAGCTGCTGGAAACGGCGCGCCTGGCGTTCGCCACCAAGGGTTTCGCCCACACCTCCATGGATGACTTCACTGCTGAAGCCGGGCTGACCCGCGGCGCGCTCTACCACCACTTCGGCAACAAGGAAGGCCTCCTGCTGGCCGTCATCGAGCAAATCGAGGCTGAGGTCGCCGAGCGCTTGCAGGCCGTTGCGGACGCGGCGCCCACCCCCTGGGAAAGCTTTCGCCGGCGCTGCTGCACTTACCTGGAGTTGTCGGTGGAGCCGGAGATTCGCCGCATCATCCTGCAAGATGCGCGTGCCGTGTTCGGCGATGTTCCACAGGCGGCGCAGTCAGTCGGCATTGCAGCGTTACGGGCCTCGCTGGATGTGCTGGTGGCTGACGGCACCGTCGCTGCGCTGCATACGGAGGTCACTGCGCGCATGCTCTATGGCGCCGTCACGGAGGCATCCTTCTGGATCGCCGAGGTCGAGGATGATCAACAGCCGCGCCTGACCCAGGCCCTTCAGGAACTGGAGCGTCTGCTCACTGGGCTCAAGGCCCACTGAAGACTGCCTAGTCCTGTCGACTCACGAGGTACCTACGATGCAATGGCGTAACACCGCAACGGGCTTTGGCGTGCTGGCCAAATTCTTCCACTGGACGATCGCTGCGGCCTTCATCGCAGCCTACATCGTCGTGTACTACGTGATCTGGTTCATGGACGACACGTCCGAAGAATCCTTGCCGGTCCTCAACATCCATTGGGCGCTGGGCCTGCTGATCGGATTTCTCGTACTCCCGCGGCTGCTCTGGCGGCTACTGGAAATCCAGCCCCAAGAGCCACCCGGCTCCAAACTCGAGCATCGGCTTGCCCACGTGGCGCATTGCGGCCTTTACAGCCTGATGATCGTACTGCCGCTGACCGGCTATCTCGGCACGGGGGCGCCCACAGACTTCGGCCTGTTCAGCGTGACCGGCTTCGACAGCACGGCACTGTTCGCCTGGATCAGCAAGACTTTCGATCTGAGCTACGAAGCGTTCGAAGCGCCCTTGGATGTCATCCACCATTTCCTCGGTAAATGGGTGGCCTGGGTCGTGGTCGCGCTGCACATCGCCGCTGCGGCCTTCCACCATTGGGGACGCTGCGATGACGTCCTCAAACGCATGCTGCCCCAGTTCAGACCCTAAAAGCGCCCGACGCGCCCAGGAATAGAGATGAACCGATCACAACGCATGCTGCCGGTGGCCATCGCCGTGTTGCTCGCCAATCACCCTGTGCAGGCGCTTGAGTTGTACGCCGACGAAGATCGTCACGTGAACGCTGACATCACGGCCGTGTGGGGCACGTTCAACAGTCGCAAGAACTACGACGGCACGTCGGGCGGTTCCACATGGCGAGAGGGGTTCATCAAGTACGGCCTGAGCGCCGACCAACGCCTGGGCGCAACGAGCGCGCTGTATGGCAGCCTGAACTGGGTAAGCTCCGGCACCTGGGGTGATGGCGATGCTGCGGGGAACACGAACGGGTCCGAACGCACCACCAAGATCGAGGACGCTTTTCTGGGCTGGCGCTCGGGCGACCTGTTACCTGCGCTGGGCAAGGACGGCATCGACTTCTCCGCAGGCCGCCAGACCCTGCGCGTGGGCAGCGGCTTTCTGATCAACGACGACGGTCCGAACCTGGGCAAAGGCCCAGCCGAGGGGGCATTGAACCGTGGTGGCGCTTACTACCTGGCGGCACGTCACGCGTTTGATCGCACCGCTCGGCTCAGAATCGGCGGTCATGACGGCCTGCATGGCAGCCTGCTGTGGCTGAAGTCCGACAATCGCGCCCAGGCCAATACCGAATTGGCCGCCGGCACCTTGGACTACACCCACGCACTGGGCACCCTGGGGCTGACCTGGATTCACGGCATCGACGTGGACGACCGCTGGGCCAGCGTTTCACAGAGTGCTCGCAAGGACATGGACGTGTACAGCCTTCGAGGTGAAGGCAATGCGGGCATCGACAACGCCCACTTCGCGTTTGAGTACGCTCACCAGAACACACGCGGCGGTGCTGAGCAGGCGTGGTATCTGCAGGCTGGCTACGGCTTCGACCAGTTGCCTTGGACGCCGCAGATCACCTATCGCTACAGCCGCTATTCAGCCGGCTGGGATTCGCTGTTCAGCGGGCTGGCCAGCGGCTATGGCACTTGGCTGCAAGGCGAAGTCGCCGGAAACTATGCCGGTCCCTTCAACAGCAATGCTGGCGTGCATCATCTGGGGCTCAAGGCAACGCCCAGGAGTAACCTGACGGTTGGCGCGCTGTACTTCGAGTTCGATACGTTGCGCACCCGCGACCGACCAAACCTCGCAGCCAGGGAACTGGACCTGTATGTCGAATGGGCGATCAACGATCACTTGATCGTCACCCCGCTGGTGGGTCTGTATCAGCCGCGCAAGGATGAGCACGATGGCGGCAATCAGGTGGGCGGCAGCGGTACCAACCTCTATAGCCAGTTGGTGGTGGCCATGCCGTTTTGAAGCGCTCCGAGGGAAATACGGATTGCCGGACACGAAAAAGCCCGCCAATGGGCGGGCTCCTCGTATGAATCTCACCGGATGCGAGATGGGCATCAGCACGGTTGCGCCTTTCCGCTGTCTCTCACCAACCGCTTTGAAAATGGTGGGTCGTGTAGGATTCGAACCTACGACCAATTGGTTAAAAGCCAACTGCTCTACCAACTGAGCTAACGACCCGTTGGATGGCGCGTATATTACTGATTTCTCACATGAAATCAACACCCCATCGTATTTTTTTCAAAAATAACGTGTCGGATCCGCGACCCCTGCGGCCTTGAATCCCTCGGCACGCAAGCGGCAACTGTCACACTTGCCGCACGCGCGGCCGTCGTCGTCAGCCTGATAGCAAGACACGGTAAGGCTGTAATCCACACCACGCGCCACACCCGCCTGGACGATCTGGGCCTTGCTCAAATTTTGCAGCGGTGCCTGGATCCGGAATCCCTGCCCTTCAACGCCAGCCTTGGTAGCCAGATTGGCCATGCGCTCGAACGCTTCGACGAATTCGGGGCGACAGTCCGGGTAACCCGAATAGTCCACCGCATTGACGCCAATGAAGATGTCCCGCGCTTGCAACACTTCGGCCCAGCCCAACGCCAGCGAGAGGAAGACGGTATTGCGCGCCGGCACATAGGTGACCGGAATCCCTTCTGTGGGCGCCTCGGGCACATCGATACTGCTGTCGGTGAGCGCCGAGCCGCCGATGCCATCGAGATTCAAGCCAATCATCTTGTGCTCGACCACCCCTTGGTCGCGGGCGACGCGCGCCGCTGCGTTGAGCTCGGCTCGGTGGCGCTGGCCGTAATCGAAGCTCATGGTGTAACAGCTGTAGCCGTCAGCCTTGGCCATCGCGACCACCGTGGCCGAGTCCAGCCCGCCCGACAGCAGGATCACTGCGCGTTTATCAGTCATGTCGTTTACTCTCTTGATCAGCGTCCAGGTTCGTCATTCCACAGCAACTTGTGCAATTGCAGTTGGAAACGAACCGGCAGGTTGTCTGCGATGATCCAGTCGGCCAGATCGGTCGCGCTCACTTGGTGATGGCTTGGAGAAAAGAGCACCTCACTGACGCGTTGGTCGAGGTTGTACTGGATCAACTTGGATACGGCCCAGTCATAGTCCTCGCGCGAGCAGATCACGAACTTGACCTGATCGTTGGCCGTGAGGTGATCGATGTTCGCATAGAGATTGCGATGAGCCTCCTGCGAGCCTGGAGTCTTGAGGTCGACCACGCGGCTGACACGGGTATCCACCTGCGAGATATCCAGCGCTCCGCTGGTTTCCAGCGAAACTTCGAAACCGGCATCGCACAGGCGCTTGAGCAGAGGCAGGGCATTGGGCTGAGCCAAAGGTTCGCCGCCGGTCACGCAGACATAGCGCGGACGATAGCCGGCAACCTGCTCCAGGATATCGTCCAGAGTGCGTACGGTGCCGCCACTGAATGCGTAGGCGCTGTCGCAGTACTGACACCGCAATGGGCAGCCGGTGAGACGCACGAATACGGTGGGCAACCCAGCCGTGCGTGTTTCACCCTGCAAAGAGTAAAAGACTTCGGTGATGCGTAATGTGTCTTGCATGATCGCCACGGGCGTGACAGCTATACAGGCTGACCGCCTCCGTCAGGCACTGTCACGGACTCGACATGGCGTTATCCGCGACAGCGTGTTTACGAAAAAAGGGCACAGAGTCTAACGAAAAAACCCGCGACGGGCGCGGGTTTCTTTCGAACGGTAACGCTCAGAGCTTCTGCAGATCGCGCTGTGCCAGTTGTGCGGCTGAGGTGCCAGGATACTGGTTGATAACCTGCTGCAGAATACCCTTCACCTTGTCCGTATGGCCCAGGCGTCGCTCGACGTCAGCCAGTTTGTACAGGGAGTCAGGAACCTTGCTGTGCTTGGGGTACAGCTGACTGACCTTGGCGAAAGCCTGGCTGGCACCTTGTAAGTCGCCTTTGGCCAGATTCACCTCACCCAGCCAATACTGCGCGTTTCCGGCGTACTGGCTATTGGGGTACTTGCGCAGGAAGGCCGCGAAAGCCTGGCTGGCCTTGTCGAAGTCTTTCTGCTTGATCAGATCGAAAGCGGCGTCATAGAACAGCTTTTCTTTCGCCGGATCGGCTGGCTCGGCATTGGCTGCCGGTTGCTGCGCGGCGCTTGCACCGGCAGCAGCACCTGCGGCGCCGGAGGCACCACCGGTGGAGGAATTATCGGGTGTTGCGGCGGGTGCAGCGGCTGCACCGCTGTTGATGCGCTTGTCCAGATCCTGGTAACGCTCCAGGTTTTCCTGCTTCATGCGCGACACATCGTTCTGCAGTTCTTCGATGATGCCTTGCTGGCGGGAGATCTGGTCCTGCATCTGTTGCAGCTGCAGGAACAGCTGGCCCTGCGCGGACGCAGGGGCCGAAGCCCCTGCGCCGGCATAGGCGCCGCTCGTGCCATAACCCGAGGGCGGATAGCTGCCCCCGTTGTCATCTACTACAGGAACCGCAGCCAGTGCCGAGAGCGGCAGGCTGAGGGCGAGGACGGTTACTACACGGCGGCCCATACGCATGAGAACTTACTTACGCAGTTCTACGCGACGGTTCTGAGCCCAGGACTGCTCGTCGTGGCCGGTGGCAACCGGACGCTCTTCACCGTAGGAAACCAGTTCCAGCTGAGCAGGGGAAACGCCCTGCAGAACCAGATAGCGCTGAACAGCCTTGGCACGACGCTCACCCAGAGCCATGTTGTACTCGCGGGTACCACGCTCGTCGGTGTTGCCTTCCAGAACAACGCGATTGCCGTTGGCTTTCAGGTCCTTGGCGTGAACGTCCAGAGCGCGCATGGCTTCTGGCTTCAGGTCCGAGCTGTCGTATTCGAAGTAGAAGGTGGTGATAGCGCGCAGAGCGGCTTCTTCGCTCAGGGAACCGTCGACAGCGCCGGTGTTTGCACCGTAGCCAGCGTTAGGATCAACTGCTGCGCCTTCGCCAGCATTGTCACCGCCCTTGGAGGAGCAACCTACGGCCACAGCCATGGCCAGAGCCAGCGCAGCGAATTTACCAAACTTCAGCATTTCCATCGTGAAACTCCTAATGAAACCCCAGTGTGTTAAGCAATATTGTTACGCCGCAATCAGTTCAGGTAGGGGGACCAGGACGGTTCTCTGACTTCGCCTTGAGCGGTAGGAAGTGGGAGCCTCACACGGCCGTTAAGCGACACGAGCATCAAGACTCCCCGGCCCTGCTGGCGGGTGGCGTAGATTAGCATGGTGCCGTTGGGTGCAACAGTGGGAGACTCATCAAGACTGGTTTCGGAGAGAATCTTTACACTTCCGCGCTGCAAGTCCTGTGCCGCCACCTTGAAGTTGGTGAAACCGTCCTGACGATGGATCATCACCAGCGTTTTTTCATCTGCCGAGAGTTTCGGGTTGGCGTTGTAATTACCGACGAAGGTCACACGTTCGGCACCACCACCACTGACCGACGTTTTGTAGATCTGCGGCTTGCCGCCACGGTCGGAGGTGAAGTAGAGGGTGTTGCCATCTTTACCCCAGAATGGCTCGGTGTTGATGCCCGGGCCAGCAGTGACGCGGCTGATCTGACGCGAACCCATGTTCATCACGTAGATGTCGGGATTACCGTCCTTGGACAGCACGAACGCCAGGCGATTGCCATCCGGCGACCAGGCCGGCGCACCGTTGAGGCCTTCGAAGTTGGTGATCTGCTCACGACGACCGGTGTCGATGTTCTGCACGAAGATGCGCGGACGTCGCTGCTCGAACGAGACATAGGCGATGCGCTTGCCATCGGGTGCGAAACGTGGCGACAGGATCGGTTCGCGAGACTGCAGCAAGGTCACCGCACGCGCACCGTCATAGTCGGACCGCTGCAGGGTGTAGCGGGTGTTGTTGGTCGAGAAGCGCTCGGCGGTCACGTAGAGCATGCGTGTGGAGAACGCGCCCTTGATACCGGTGAGTTTCTCGAACGACTGGTCGGCGATGTAGTGCGCCATGTCACGCAACTGATCGATGCTGCCGCCGACGCTGCCGGTCAGCACCTGCTGCTCGGTGGCGACGTTGAACAGCGCGTAGCTCACCTGCAGGCGACCGCCTGAGGGCACCACGTTGCCAACCATCACATACTGCGCGCCCAGCGCCTTCCAGTCACGGAAGATGACTTCGCTGGCCTGGGTCGGCTGGCTGATCATGTTCTGCCGTGGAATAGGCGCGTAGTAACCCGAGTTACGCAGGTCGTTGCCAATGATGTCGGCCATGTCCTCGGGCAGCACGCTGCCGCCTTGCAGGCCGAATGGCACCACTGCGATAGGCGTTGCCCGGTCGCTACCGCTGGTGACCAGGATGTTTTTTTCCTCTGCCACCGCCATGCCTGCCACGCAGCAGAGCACGACCAGCAGTCCTCTCAGACGTTTAATCACAACGCAAGATCCTCAGGTGTAAATGTCATCTTGAACGAACGATACGGATTGAATTCGTTCGGCTTCAAGCCCTGCATTTCAGTCAATCGGCCGATGTTCTTCACCGCCGCTACCGCCGAGCTGTCGAACGGCCCGTCGCCACTGGACTTGGCCACACTCACGTTGGTGATGGTGCCGTCCGGGAGCATGTTGATCTGCAGCACGACCGTCATGCCTTTGCGAGCCGAAGGCGGCCTTGCCCAACCCTCGGCAGCGCGCATACGGATCAGGTCATCGAAATCACCCGCCACTTGGTCGCCCTGCTCGTCGGCCAGCGCCTGCTGTCGCTCGGTGGTGTCGGACAACAATTCGGCCAGCGCCTGCGCCTTCTTGTCCTCAGCCGCCTTGCGAGCCGCTTCCTGGGCCTTTTTCTTCTGCGCATCCGCAGCGGCCTTTTTCTTGGCCTCCTCGGCTGCTTTCTTTTTCGCGTCCTCGGCTGCCGCCGCTTTCTTCTTGGCGTCCTCGGCCGCTTTTTTCTTGGCGTCTTCAGCGGCTTTCTTCTTGGCCTCTTCGGCAGCCGCTTTCTTGGCCTCTTCCTCAGCCTGCTTCTTGGCTTCGTCCTCGGCCTTCTTCTTGGCGATGTCGGCCTGCTGTTTCTTGGCCTCTTCTGCCTTCTTCTGCTCGGCGGCTTTTTTCGCGTCGGCGGCCTTGGCAGCCTCTTCGGCTTTCTTGGCCTCAGCGGCCTCACGAGCTTCTTCGGCCTTTTGAGCAGCGTCGGCTTTCTTTTGTTCCGCCGCCTTCACCGCTTCCTGCTCGACCTTCTTCTGCTCCATCTGCTCGACTTCAGTCTGGCGCGAGGCGGTTTTCTTCGCCTCCCCGGCAATCTTCTGATTGGTCTGGGTGGTTGCCTGACTCTTGGACTTGAGCTGATAGAGCGTAGCCTGGACGATCGGTTTGGACGGCGGCAGCTCCGGCGTCATGGCAAAGCTGACGAACAGCAGGGCGAAGACCAGGACATGCAGGCCGATGGCCCAGACGCTGGGCCAGAAGTAGCTTTCCGAGGCGGATGGCTCTCGCTGTTGCATCAGGGCGCCTCGGTAATCAGGCCAACGTTACCGACACCGGCCTTCTGCAAACCGCCCATGGCGCCCATCACTGCGCCGTAGTCGACGGCCTTGTCACCGCGAATGAACACCTGGGTCTGCTTGCCCTGGTCACGACCAGCAGCGATGATCTTGGTCACCGCGCCGGTCATCTCTGGCAGTGTCATGGCCTTGGCCATCTGCTTGTCGGTATCGACTTCGCTGCCCAGGTTCCAGTAGTAGGTCTTGTCGGCCTTGATCGAGATGGTGAGGATCTGGACGTTGTTGTCCTGCGGCAAGGCTTCGCTGGAAACCTTGGGCAGGTCGACCTTCACGCCCTGGTTGAGCATGGGTGCAGTCACCATGAAGATGACCAGCAGCACCAGCATCACGTCGATGTAGGGCACCACGTTCATCTCGGCGACCGGCTTGCGTTTGTGGCGAACTCGGGCCATGGATGTCTACCTGATTACTCTTCGCTGGTGTGCACTTTGCGGTGCAGAATCGCCTGGAACTCGTCGGCGAACGTGTAATAGCGACCGATCAAGGTCTCGCTGCGCGCGGCGAAGCGGTTGTAGGCGATGACCGCAGGAATCGCGGCGAACAGGCCGATCGCAGTGGCGACCAGCGCCTCGGCGATACCCGGAGCCACAGTGGCCAGGGTCGCCTGCTGGGCGCTGGCCAGTCCGCGGAAGGAGTTCATGATGCCCCAGACGGTACCGAACAGACCGATGTACGGACTGGTGGAACCGACAGTCGCCAGGAACGGCAGGCTCTGCTCGAGCTTTTCTTCCTCGCGCGAGATGGCCACGCGCATGGCGCGCCCTACGCCTTCCATGACCGCATCAGGGTCGACCCCCGGCTGCTGACGCAGGCGCGAGAACTCCTTGAAACCGGCACGGAAAACCTGCTCCACACCGGAATCCGGATCAGGGTTGCTGCCTGCCTGACGATACAGTTTGGACAGGTCGATACCCGACCAGAAGCGCTCCTCGAAAGCGTCCAGCGCACGACGACCGGCGCGCAGCATGGTGCTGCGCTGGAAGATCATGATCCAAGAGGTCACCGAGGCTGCCACGAGAGTCAGCATCACCAGCTGAACCACCACACTGGCATTGGCGACCAGGCTCCACATGGAGGTATGGTCGACGACGTTTGCTTCCACGCTTATTCTCCTGCGTTCGATTGAGTACCCGAGCCGTGCGCGATGAACGCGTCGCGCAGTTCGACGGGAATGGCCCGGGGTTTGAAAGTGTCGGCGCGCACGGCGGCCACCAGGAACTGCCCTTCGCAGAGCAGCGTTTCATCCTTTTCCCGCCACACCTGCTGCACGAAGCGCAGGCTGGCGCGATTGAGTTCAAGCACTTGCGCAGTCACTCGAAGCGCATCGTCCAGTCGCGCAGGCGCATGATAGCGGGCCTCACTGGAGTGGACGACGAACAACAGGCCCTGCTCTGCCAGCTCAAACTGGGAAAACCCCAGATGGCGCAGGCACTCTGTGCGAGCACGCTCCATGAATTTCAGATAGTTGACGTAGTACACCACCCCACCCGCATCGGTATCTTCGTAATAAACCCGACAGCGATGTGCGAACGGCTCTGGCCGATTTTGCGCGCGCATACTCTAGTGCTTACTCCTCAGCTTGCCAATCCGCTCCGGCAACTGTTTTTTTGCCTGGAAATGGGATGATGTTCGCTCTGCCTCAAGGTGCTGGCGCTATGACCACGAAATGCCCGATTTGATCGATTACAGATCGTCAGGATCGGAAAATTCTCCTCCCTCGGCAAAGCGTCCAGGAATGTTCAGACCAAAATGCAGGTAGGCATGGCGGGTGACCACACGACCGCGTGGCGTGCGCATGATATAGCCCTGCTGAATCAGATAAGGCTCCAGCACATCCTCGATGGTATGGCGCTCCTCGCTGATGGCCGCAGCCAGGTTGTCGACGCCCACCGGACCGCCGTCGAACTTCTCGATCATGGTCAGCAGCAGGCGTCGGTCGGAGTGATCGAAACCGCGCTCGTCCACGTCCAGCAGGTTGAGCGCCATGTCAGCGATGTCTTTGCTGATCTGGCCTTTGCCGCGAACCTCGGCATAGTCACGTACACGGCGCAGTAGCCGATTGGCGATACGTGGCGTACCACGGGCACGACGGGCGATCTCGAAGGCGCCCTTGTCTTCGATGACCAGACCGAGAATGTGCGCGGAGCGGCTGACGATGGTTGCCAGGTCTTGATTGCTGTAGAACTCGAGGCGCTGGACGATACCGAAGCGATCGCGCAGTGGATTGGTGAGCATGCCAGCGCGCGTGGTGGCGCCGACAAGCGTGAAGGGCGGCAAGTCGAGCTTGATCGAGCGTGCCGCCGGCCCTTCACCGATCATGATGTCGAGCTGGAAATCCTCCATGGCGGGATAGAGCACTTCCTCGACCACCGGAGACAGGCGGTGGATTTCGTCGATGAACAACACATCGTGCGGTTCCAGGTTGGTCAGCATCGCCGCCAGGTCGCCAGGGCGCTCAAGGATGGGGCCGGATGTGCTCTTGACCGAAACGCCCATCTCATGGGCGATGATATTGGCCAGCGTGGTCTTGCCCAAGCCTGGCGGACCGAAGATGAGGGTATGGTCGAGCGATTCGTGGCGGCCGCGCGCGGCCTGGATGAACAACCCCATCTGCTCGCGCACGACTGGCTGGCCGATATAGTCGTCCAGGCTCAAAGGACGGATGGCGCGGTCCTGGACCTCTTCGCGATCCCGCCCGCTGGCGGCGATGAGACGGTCGGCTTCGATCACTTGACGATCATCCCCTTGAGGCTGTGACGGATGAGCTCTTCACTGCTCATGCTCGCCTTGTCCTTGATCGCCGACACCGCCTTGCTCGCTTCCTGCGGCTTGTATCCCAGCGAGATGAGCGCACTGACCGCATCGGCTTCGGCGCTGGAGGTGCTGGCCACCGGCAGCGGTCCATCGGACACCAGGGTGAACATGGCAGGGGACGATTCCCAGGCCTTGAAGCGGTCCTTGAGTTCCACCAGCAGGCGCTCGGCGGTCTTCTTGCCAACACCGGGCACACGCACCAGGGCAGAGGCGTCCTGAGCCTGCACGCAGCGCACCAGCTCATCCACCTCCAGGCCCGACATCAGTGCCAGCGCCAATTTCGGACCGACACCATTGAGCCGGATCAGCTCGCGGAACAGCTCGCGCTCGCGTTTTTCGAAGAAGCCATAGAGCAGGTGAGCGTCCTCGCGAACCACCAGATGGGTATGCAAGGTCACCGTTTCACCGACCTTGGGCAGGCGGTACAGCGTCGTCATCGGCACCTCCAGCTCGTAGCCCAGGCCATTGACATCGATAATCAGGTGCGGCGGCTGTTTCTCCGCCAGGGTGCCACGCAAACGTCCAATCACGTTCCGATCCTTTCTCTAGACTGCCCGGCCAGTGACCGGTCAACCCTATCAGCAAATACGGCGGGTGAACGCGCCACCCGGACAAAATGTGTATCAGCGCATGAAGTGGTTACAGGCGCAAGCGGCCTGCGCGTCGACGCGCAGTCGTCAGGCCGTGCGGCACCAGACTGGAGCGTGTATGGGCGTGGCACAGGGCGATCGCCAGCGCATCGGAGGCATCGATCTGAGGTTTCTGAGTCAGCTTGAGCAGGTGCATCACCATCAGCATCACCTGCTCCTTGTTGGCCCCGCCGCTTCCGGCCACCGACTGCTTGACCTGACTGGCGGTGTATTCGGCGATCTCGAGTCCCGCCTCGGCGGCAGCGACGATGGCGGCACCACGGGCCTGGCCCAGTTTAAGCGCCGAGTCGGCGTTGCGCGCCATGAACACCCGCTCGATGCCCATGGTGACGGGACCGTGCAAGCGGATGACCTCGCTGACACCGCGAAAGACGATCTGCAGCCGTTCATGCAGCTCACCACCGCCGGTGCGGATACATCCCGAAGCCACGTACTCGCAGCCACGCGGCGTATGGCGTACAACGCCGTACCCGGTGATGCGCGAACCGGGGTCGATACCTAAAATCAGCGTCATAAGGCCTGCAGTTGTCAACACGTTGCGTCGGCTGCTTCGCTGCGGCGACTTGCCCGCGAAGCAGCCCTGAAGGCCAAGGAAACCTTAGCCGAGTTTGTCCATGATCTCGTCGCTGATCTGCGCGTTGGAATAGACGTTCTGGACATCGTCCAAGTCCTCGAGCATATCGATCAACTTGAGCACCTTCTGTGCAGCGTCTTCATCCAGCTCCGCACTGGTGGTCGGCTGCATGACGATTTCCGCGTCCGCAGCCTTGAAGCCGGCCTCCTCCAAGGCGCTCCGCACGGCGTAGAAAGCGCCGAAGGAGGTGAAGACATCGAAGGAGCCGTCGTCATTGCCGACCACATCATCGGCATCGGCCTCCATGGCCGCTTCCATCAAAGCGTCTTCCTCGACACCCGGCGCGAAGCTGATCTGGCCTTTGCGCTCGAACAGGTAGGCCACCGACCCATCGGTGCCCAGGTTACCGCCGCACTTGGCGAACGCGTGGCGCACGGCGGCAGCGGTGCGGTTGCGGTTGTCGGTCATGGCCTCGACCATGATTGCCACGCCACCCGGACCATAGCCTTCGTAGCTGAGCTCTTCGACGTTGTCGCTTTCGTTGGTGCCGGCGCCCCGCGCCACTGCGCGATCGATGATGTCGCGACTCATGTTGGCACCCAGGGCCTTGTCCAGCGCCAGACGCAAACGCGGGTTGGAGGCCGGATCGCCGCCGCCCTGCTTGGCCGCGACGGTCAGTTCGCGGATCCACTTGGTGAAGATCTTGCCTCTCTTGGCATCCTGGCGTTCTTTGCGGTGCTTGATGTTCGCCCACTTGGAATGACCGGCCATAACGACTCCAAATTCTTGAAACAAAAACAGGTTCCGCCCCGAAGGGCGGAACGCGAAGAATCCTGCGCGACAGCGCGAGGCGCCCCGCTCACGGGGCGCACAGATCGATCACTCGACCTTGGTCTGCTCGCGCAGGCGGATGTGCAACTCACGCAGCGCCTTGGCATCGACCTGGCCTGGAGCCTGGGTCATCACATCGGCGGCGCTCTGGGTTTTCGGGAAGGCGATCACTTCTCGGATCGACTGAGCGCCGGTCATCAGCATGACCAGGCGATCCAGACCGAAGGCCAGACCACCATGGGGCGGCGCACCGAACTTCAGGGCATCGAGCAGGAAGCCGAATTTCTCTTCCTGCTCCGCGGCCTCGATACCCAACAGGCGGAACACGGCCTGCTGCATTTCCTTGCGGTGGATACGGATCGAACCACCGCCCAGCTCGGTGCCGTTGAGCACCATGTCGTAAGCGCGCGACAGGGCACCGGCCGGATTGGCTTCGAGCTCTTCAGGGGTGCACTTGGGCGCGGTGAACGGGTGGTGAAGTGCGCTGAAGCTACCGTCATCGTTCTCTTCGAACATCGGGAAGTCGACGACCCACATTGGCGCCCACTCGCAGGTCAGCAGATCGAAATCGTGACCCAGACGGATGCGCAGCGCGCCCAAGGCTTCACTGACGACCTTGAACTTGTCGGCACCGAAGAACACGATATCGCCATCGACCGCGCCGACGCGATCGAGGATCACCTCGAGGTTGGCCTCAGGAATGTTCTTGACGATGGGCGACTGCAGACCTTCGACACCCTTGGCACGTTCATTGACCTTGATGTACGCCAGGCCCTTGGCACCATAGATGCCGACGAACTTGGTGTACTCATCGATCTTGCTGCGCGGCATGGCAGCGCCGCCCGGTACGCGCAGGGCGGTGACGCGGCATTTTGGATCGTTGGCAGGACCGGCGAAGACCTTGAAGTCGACATCCTTCAACTGGTCGGCGACATCCACCAGTTCCAGCGGGTTACGCAGGTCAGGCTTGTCGGAGCCGTAACGGCGCATGGCTTCTTCGAAGGTCATGTGCGGGAAGTCGCCGAACTCCAGATCCAGCACTTCCTTGAACAGCTTGCGGATCATGCCCTCGGTCAGGCCCATGATCTCGGACTCGTCGAGGAAGCTGGTCTCGATGTCGATCTGGGTAAACTCTGGCTGGCGGTCAGCGCGCAGGTCTTCGTCGCGGAAGCACTTGGCAATCTGGTAGTAACGGTCGAAACCCGCCACCATCAGCAACTGCTTGAACAGCTGGGGCGACTGCGGCAGTGCGAAGAAGCTGCCGGGGTGGGTGCGGCTGGGCACCAGATAGTCGCGGGCGCCTTCTGGCGTGGCGCGAGTCAGGATCGGCGTTTCGACGTCCAGGAAGCCGTTTTCGTCGAGGAAGCGGCGGATGCTGCTGGTGATGCGTGAACGCAGACGCAGCTTGTCGGCCATTTCCGGACGGCGCAGGTCAATGAAGCGGTACCGCAGGCGGGTTTCCTCGCCGACATCGGAATACTCGTTCAGCGGGAACGGCGGCGTTTCGGCTTCGTTGAGCACGTTCAACTGATAGCCCAGCACTTCGATGGCGCCGGAGGCCATGTTCGCATTCACTGCGCCGTCAGGACGCTTGCGCACCTTGCCGGTGATCTGCACCACGTACTCGCTGCGCACGCGGTCGGCGGCGGCGAAGGTGTCGGCGCGATCCGGATCGAACACGACCTGGGCCATGCCTTCGCGATCACGGATATCGAGGAAGATCACCCCGCCGTGGTCGCGACGACGGTGGACCCAGCCGCAAAGGGTGACTTCCTGGCCGTCCAGGCTCTCGTTCAGTTGGCCGCAATAATGGCTGCGCATCATGATCGTGGTTTCGCTTCTCGTGATTCGTGTAATCGGTGGCGGTCTTGCATGCCCTAAAGGCTAATAGTGCAAGACCCTGTCGCTGCAATTCAACTCAGTCGGCCTTGTCGCCGGCCAGGTTCTTTTTCGCGCCGGTCTTGAAGTCGGTTTCATACCAGCCACTGCCGCTCAGGCGGAAGCCGGGAACCGAGAGCAATTTCTTCAAGGCGGGTGCCTGGCAGGCGGGACACTTGGTCAACGGCGCTGCGCTGATCTTCTGCAACGCCTCCAGGCGATGGTCGCAAGACGCGCATTGATAGTCATAAAGGGGCATGGAGGTCTCTCGTCAACCACAACGCAGGCTGCCATGGCAGCAAAAAGCGCGATTATATATGGTTGTGCCGTACAGCGCAGCCCGCCCTGCGATCAGTGCGTCTGAGGCGGATCCAGCAGCCATGCGACGCAGATCACCCGGATCAACCCACTGAAGTTGCGCACACCGCCTTGGCGCAGATGCACTTCGCGGTCGACATAGGACAGCACGGCGCTGACCGAGCAACCGTTGGCCTGAGCGATACCCTCGAGAATTCGCCAGTAGACGGCCTCCAGACGCAGGCAGGTGGCGAAACCATTGAGCCTGACCGAACGCGAAACCGGCACGACCAGCATCATGTTGAAGTCTGCCCTGAAAGGGTCCTTGCAATCCTTGCTCGGCCAACCACCATTTCTGCTCCCCTGCCCCATAGATGCGCCCCTCGTCGCTGATCGATCACCCCTGGAGCAACAGCGCCAGGATGGCGCAATGAAGCGCCGTTGAGGCGTTGCAGAGCAGCAGCAAGCGTTTCCCACCAACGAAAAGGCCCGGAGCCCACACGCGACCCCGGGCCATCTGGCGCACAATCACACCGGCAGTACAGCGTTACTGACCGTCAAGCAGCACCCGCAGCATCCAGGCAGTTTTCTCATGGACCTGCATGCGCTGGGTGAGCAGATCGGCGGTAGGCTCATCGCTGACCTTGTCCACCACCGGGAAGATGCTACGCGCAGTGCGCACTACAGCTTCCTGCCCCTGCACCAACTGACGGATCATTTCGTCGGCGGGCGGCACCCCGGCCTCCTCTTCGATCGAAGAATGACGGGCATAGAACGCGTAGGAACCCGGTGCCGGAAAGCCCAGCGCACGAATACGCTCGGCAATCGAGTCGACGGCCAGAGCCAGTTCGTTGTACTGCTCCTCGAACATCAGGTGCAGCGTACGAAATGAAGGCCCAGTGACGTTCCAATGGAAGTTGTGGGTCTTCAGATACAGCACATAGGTGTCCGACAACAGGCGCGACAGCCCTTCGACAATGGACTTACGGTCTTCTTCACTGATACCGATATCAATAGCCATGAATCTCCCCTTTCCATAAGGCTTGACGATCAAGCAGACCAAACGACTGTACCAACACGCGTAGGACGCTTCCCATGAAACGATTCAATCGACCCGTTTACGGTAGCCGGTTTGAGAAGCCCATGGCTTTACTGTTAAATAGGCATCGTGCCACCCGTGCGGACCGTTATTGCCGGGTGCATAGGCTGACTGTCACGTGATCGCGCCCTCAGCTTTCGCGCACCGTGCCATCAGCTCTTCCTGTGATCGGCCTTATCCACCATGTGAGCCCACCTAATGTTCAAGATCGTCCATCTGGTGACGGGCGTCGCGGCTTTGCTGCTCTCGCTCATACCCAGCCTCAGAACCGACGCTGCACCTCTACTGCAACAGCCTGACGCCCTTTACCTGGCCCTGCTTGGGCTACTCAACCTGGTATTGGCGCCCGTAGTACCGCTTTACTACCGCACCATGCGTCAACGGGTACAGAATCTGGCCAGCGCTTTGCTAGTGGCCGCGGTCATCCTTCAGACCATTACCCTGCTTGCCCGCCCCGAACTCGGCAGCCTGTGGGCGTTGCTCTGCGCAGCCCTGGCGGTGCTTCTGCACCTGTTCGCCGGTTTCGCCCGCGGCCCGCGCCTCGCACGCAGCAACCCTGCCGACGCGGCGCAGACCAGCAAGCGCGATACCGGAACCGTGAAGTGGTTCAACACCTCGAAAGGTTTCGGATTCATCTCGCGTGATAGCGGCGATGACATCTTCGTGCACTTTCGCGCCATCCGTGGCGAAGGCCACCGCGTCCTGGTCGAAGGCCAGCGCGTGGAGTTCTCAGTGATGCATCGCGACAAAGGCCTGCAGGCCGAAGACGTGGTCGCGGTGTCACGCCGCTGACCCCAGCCGCCTCCGCCGCCCTCAGTAATGAGGCGGTGGAGGCTCATCCTCTCCGGCTTCGTACTGGCCAACCATTTCCTCATAGCGCTTGAGCAGTTCAGCCATCTGCAATTGCAGGCGCTCGATCACTCGACTCTGTCCCGCCAATTCATCGTTGAGCGCCTGAATAGTGTCGTCCTGAAAAGCTTGGCGCGTTTCCAGCTCTATGACGCGTGACTCCAGCGACATTTTCAAATCTCCACGAAACCATCGAGCGCCAGCGCCTTGATGCGTTGACGCAGGGCGTCCACCTGACCTGGCGCATAATCGCGCGCAGCCACCTTCCCCCACACTGGCGCGGGCCATGCTGGATCCGTGCGGTGGCGGACGACGACGTGCATGTGCAACTGGCTCACCACATTGCCCAGCGTGGCGACGTTCATCTTGTCAGCCGCAAACTCGACCTTCAGTGCCTCGGCCAACGCCGTCACCTCGGTCCACAATTGCTGGCGATCAACTTCGTTCAGCTCGAATAGCTCGCAAACATCGGGGCGCCGGGGCACGAGAATGAACCAGGGATAATTGGCATCCCGACTGACCAACAGACGGCACAACGGCAACTCCCCCAGCACCAGTGAATCTTGCTGTAGACGCGTATCCAGAACAAACACCACAAACCTCCCCATTCGTCACGATCCGGCTCGGGCGCCGAAAAAGCGCAAGCATACCTTGACGACGGCGTCCCAGGCAGGCCATGCGCCCCCATGATGAAGCCGCTGGAACCCACTGCACCGTAAGCGGTAACACTGCGCTACTTTTCGCACCAAAATGAGGCGAAGAAAACAGCCATCCAACAGCGACGCAGCACAAACTACTCAGCATGAACAGTCGACGGTAACACCTTGACCTGAAAGCCAGCATTCAAACGCAGCCAGCACTCAACGCACGGCATACCATCAGACACTCGACACCCCATGTTTCCGGGCGATCTGAGGTGCCCACACGCCATTTGTGAAAATTTCATCAACGGGAACAGTTTTTGTGCATGCTTGTTGCATTCAGCAAAAGCCAGGTCGACAGGTCATCCGCGCAGACAGCACAGGCGCGGTAAATGACAACAGCGGCAGGATTTGCCACGAGACTTGCTTCCCTGCCATTACGGCTGCGTTACGAGGAACAAGCAGCGCCGAGTTTGTATAACCCTGATCAAGGGGGCGTGATTTGCGACATGGAAATAACTGTCAGCGACACGACCATAAACTTACCGAAAGGTTCCGTTTTTGGTGTCGCCAAGATTACCCAGCGTGATATACATTTTTCGCGGACATAAAAAGAAAGCGCTGCCCCGTATAACCAAAAACAGTTGGGCGTAGCGGTACTCTTCCTAAACCAAAGGAGCAAATCACGATGCGCGTGATGAAGTGGAGCATGATCGCCCTGGCTGTTGCAGCAGGGACTTCGCAGATGGCTGTCGCCTCTTCGCAGGACGAGTCCAAGGGCTTCGTCGAAGACAGCAAGCTGAACGTCAAGATGCGAAACCTGTATTTCAGCCGTGACTACCGAAACGCCGAAACCGCAGCCAATCGCACCAACCGTGTTCGTCATGACCAGCGCGAATGGGGCCAGGGCTTCATCGGTACCTTTGAATCGGGCTTTACCCAGGGCACCATCGGCGTGGGTGTCGACGCCATCGGCCTGCTGGGCCTCAAGCTCGACAGCGGTCGCGGCTATTCGGGCACCGGCCTGTTCCCTACTGGCTCGGACCGTCGCTCCCAGGACGATTACTCCAAGGGTGGAGCCGCAGTCAAATTCCGCATCTCCGACACCGTGCTGAAAGTCGGCCAGCAATTCACCGCACTGCCTGTCTTCGCCACCGACGACAGCCGCCTGCTGCCGGAAACCGCTGAAGGCGCGTTGATCACCAGCAACGAAATCAAAGGGCTGACCCTGCACGCCGGTCGCTTCACCGCACTGAATGCCCAGGCCGAAACCAATCACGACAGCCTGAACCTGAAGTCGGCCAATGTCCTGGGCGGTACTTACCTCATCACCGACGGCCTGAGCACCAGCCTCTACTACTCTAAGGTCGAGGACTACTGGCGCAAATACTATGGCAACGTGAACTGGGCGGTGCCGCTCTCCGACAAACAGAGCCTGACGTTCGACTTCAACATCTACGACACCAAGAGCGTTGGCAGCGCCGAGTACAAAGCCTACGATGGTGACAAGCTGGACAACCGTGCTTTCAGCCTCTCGGCCGCCTACAATCTCGGCGCGCACACCTTCACAGTGGCTTACCAGAAAGTCACCGGCGACGGCGACTATGGTTACGGCGTCGATGGCGGCGGTACCGTGTTCCTCGCCAACTCCGTGGCCCGATCCGACTTCAACGCTGAAGGTGAAAAATCCTGGCAGGCGCGCTATGACCTGAACTTCGCCGAATTCGGCGTGCCCGGCCTGAGCTTCATGACCCGGTACGTGCGCGGGACCGGCGCCAACGTTGCTTCTCCAAACGACCCCACTGTTTCTATAAGCAACGGCAAAGAGTGGGAACGTGACATCGACGTGAAGTACGTCCTGCAGGAAGGCCCTGCCAAGGATCTGAGCTTCCGCGTCCGCCAGGCCACCTACCGCTCCAGCGACCGCGTCTACTACGGTTCGGGCTCGCTCGACGAACTGCGCCTGATCGTCGAATACCCGCTAAGCATCCTGTAAGCCCCGGCTTGCATCGTTGCGCCACGAAGAAGCCCGGCATTCGCCGGGCTTTTTCATGGCTGACAAAGGCAGGCGCCCTGCGGCATCCTGTACGCCTTCCTCTGACGCCCGTACAATGCGGGGTCTTTTCAAATACTCAGGCAATCGACACGGCTTCCCATGCGCACCAGTCAATATTTGCTCGCCACCCAGAAAGAAACTCCGGCAGACGCCGTCGTCATCAGCCACCAGCTCATGCTGCGCGCCGGCATGATCCGCAAGCTGGCCTCCGGCCTGTACACCTGGCTGCCGATGGGCCTGCGGGTAATGCGCAAGGTCGAGCAGGTCGTGCGCGAAGAAATGAACGCTGCCGGCGCCCTCGAAGTGCTCATGCCCAGCATCCAGCCCGCTGAACTGTGGCAGGAGTCAGGGCGCTGGGAGCAGTACGGCCCTGAGCTGCTGCGGGTGAAGGACCGTCATGACCGTGAGTTCTGCGTGGGCCCGACCCACGAGGAAGTGATCACCGACCTGGCGCGCAACGAGCTGTCCAGCTACAAGCAATTGCCACTGAACATGTATCAGATCCAGACCAAGTTCCGCGACGAAATCCGTCCGCGCTTCGGGCTGATGCGTGGCCGCGAGTTCATCATGAAGGACGCCTACTCCTTCCATGCCGACCAGGCTTCGCTGCAGGAAACCTACGACCGCATGCACCAGGCCTACACCAACGTCTTCACCCGCCTGGGCCTGGACTTCCGGCCCGTGCAAGCCGACACCGGCTCCATTGGCGGTAGCTACTCCCACGAATTCCATGTCCTGGCCTCTTCCGGCGAGGACGATGTGATCTTCAGCGACAGCTCCGACTACGCTGCCAACATCGAGAAAGCCGAAGCGATTCCGCGCGAAACCGTGCGCCCGGCGCCCACCGAAGAACTGCGCCTGGTCGATACGCCCAACGCCAAGACCATCGCCCAATTGGTGGAGAGCTTCGGCCTGCCGATCGAGAAGACCGTCAAGACCTTGATCGTGCGCGGCAGCGAGGAAGGCAAGCTGGTTGCCCTCGTGGTACGTGGTGATCATGAGCTCAACGAAATCAAGGCCGCCAAGCTCGAACAGGTCGCCGACCCACTGGTCATGGCCAGCGACGCGGAATTGCGCGACGCCATCGGCGCCGGCGCCGGCTCGCTGGGCCCGCTGAACCTGCCACTGGAATGCGTCATCGACCGCTCGGTCGCGTTGATGAGCGACTTCGGCATCGGCGCCAACATCGACGATAAACACTACTTTGGCGTGAACTGGGAGCGCGATCTGCCGGTGCCACAGGTGGCCGACCTGCGTAATGTGGTCGAAGGCGACCCGAGCCCGGATGGCCAAGGCACGCTGGTGATCAAGCGCGGTATCGAGGTGGGGCACATCTTCCAGCTCGGCACCAAGTACAGCGAAGCGCTGAAGTGCCAGGTACTGGGCGAAAACGGCAAGCCCGTAGTGCTTTCCATGGGCTGCTATGGCATCGGTGTCTCTCGCGTGGTTGCTGCGGCCATCGAGCAGAGCCACGACGACAAGGGCATCATCTGGAATGACGCCCTGGCGCCGTTCCAGATCGCCCTGGTACCCCTGCGCTACGAAACCGACGCCGTACGCGAAGCCACCGACAAACTGTATGCCGAGCTGACGGCGGCCGGCTTCGAGGTGCTGTTGGACGACCGCGACAAGAAGACCAGCCCCGGCATCAAGTTCGCCGACATGGAACTGATCGGCATCCCACATCGCATCGTCGTCAGCGACCGAGGCTTGGCCGACGGCAACCTGGAGTACAAGCACCGTACCGAGCAGGACGCACAACCGCTGCCACTGAACGAAGTGCTGACCTTCCTGCAGGCCCGCATCCGCCGCTGACCCATACTGCACGAGTGACCATGTCCAAGCGAAGTACCTTTACCCTGGGGGGCGCCGCACTCTGCGGCGCCCTGTTCCTCAGCGGCTGCGCCAACCAGATGTCCCAGCGCAGCGAACACGAGGAGCGTGTCGAGCGCAAACTGCTCGAACACAGTCTGCAGATCGATGTCGGCGAGCCCAAGGTCATGGAGCTGCCGCAACGACGCGTGCGCGTCAACGAGCAGCGGCGCTTCGAAGTCACCGAGTTCGAGGTCACTCGCCGCTACGACCGCTACACGCCCTACCAACCCTGGCGGGAGATCTACGAGATTCCGCTGGGCGCGGTGGCCGTGGTGGCCGGCATCGGTGCCAATGTGGTCAACGTGCTCACCTTCGATAGCTTGCCCGAAAGCGTCACCCACGATTGGCTGAGCTATGGCCTTGCTGGGCTCAATCCGTTCATGAACGTGCAGTCCAACGGGCGCGCCCAGCAGAACCTGGCGGGCATCAGCGAAGTGCAGAAGGACCAACGCGAGGAATTCACTCGCCTGCCATGGAACGAGCGTCTGGTCGAGGTCAAGGCCGGCAGCAAAACCCATGAACTGACCACTGACAAGAATGGCGTACTGCGCCTGAACCTGCTCGACAGCCCGTTCGCCGAGCAGAACCTCAATCGTGTCGGCACGCTGCACCTGGCGGTCGTCGACGAGGACAGCGGTATTCGCGGCGACGCCAGCCTGCTGGTGAGCGCCGGCCTGCGCAGCAAGCTGGTGGAGGCGCGCGAGCTGATCTTCGACGATCTCGAGGACGATGACGTGGGTCAGTGGGTACACCGGGTCAAGCGCCTTTCGGAGCTGGGCCTGGAAGAGGAAGCCAGCGAGCTGGAGCAGAGTCTGATCGAACTGACCCGTAACGATCCGGAGCTGCAGCAGGAATTCCTCAAGACCCTGACCAAGGAAACGGGCCGACTGGTTGCCGATCCAGGCGAGCGATAGCCGCCAGCACCCTGAAAGGGCCGCAATGCGGCCCTTCCTTTATAGCGTGGAAAATAACTCCAGCTGCTCATGGGCTCCGCGCAAGTCACGAAGCCGCACCCCGACCCCTAGCAATCTCACCGGCTTGCCGCCGCGAGCGAACGCCTGACTGAGCATTTGCCGGTAGCTCTCCAGATCCCTGCCCGCCCCTGCCTGCTCCAAGGTGGTCTGACTGAAATCATGGAACTTGACCTTGACGAAGGGCTTGTCCGGCCGGTAGCTCGCGTCCATCCGCGCGATCCGCTGATTCAAGGTCTCGAGCAGGTCTGGCAATTTCTCCAGACAACTGCCCAGATCCGGCAGGTCATTATCGTAGGTGTTCTCCACGCTGACGGACTGACGCCGGCTGTCGGTCTGCACGGCACGCTCGTCGATTCCATGGGCCAGCCCCCACAGCCGTTCGCCGAAGCTGCCGAATTCGCGCACCAGGCTCAGACGTGACCACGCGCGCAACGCCTGGCACGTATCGATGCCAAGCCGCGACAACTTGTCGGCAGTGACCTTGCCGACGCCATGCAAGCGGGCAACTGGCAACTCGGCGACGAACGCTTCGACCTGCTCCGGCCTGATCACGAACAGCCCGTTGGGCTTGCGCCAGTCGCTGGCGATCTTGGCGAGGAACTTGTTGGGCGCCACTCCGGCAGACACGGTGATGTGCAGGGTTTTCGCGACACGCCGGCGGATATCTTCGGCAATGCGCGTGGCGCTGCCGGAAAACCACTGGCTGTCGGTGACATCCAGATACGCCTCATCGAGCGACAAGGGCTCGATCTGGTCGGTGTAGTCGCGAAAGATCGTGTGAATCTCCCTGGAGGCTTCACGATAGGCCTCGAAGCGCGGCTTGACGATCAACAAGTCGGGGCACAGCTTCACGGCGTGCCCTGAGGACATTGCCGAACGTACCCCGTAGGCCCGCGCCTCATAATTGCAGGTGGCGATCACCCCGCGCTGACCCGGCTGCCCGCCCACGGCCATGGGCCGACCTGCCAGACGCGGGTCGTCACGCATCTCGATGGCCGCATAAAAGCAGTCGCAATCGATGTGGATGATCTTGCGCAGAGACATGGATGACAGTTACCACTGTAAATTCATACAGATATTACAGCATGGCTTCCATGTGCCGTCAGCCCCCGACATGCACTGTCAAACGCATCCGTGCGCACCTAGCGACACCGCTGAAACAGCATTGCCCAAGAGGCAACATCGGGCGATGCTCACCCGCACAACGCTAAGAGATTGAACAAAAAAGGTTTTTTTGAAATAAAGCTTGACTCCCTCAAGGATCTGCGTAGAATTCGTTTCCACAGGCGCGGGATGGAGCAGCCTGGTAGCTCGTCGGGCTCATAACCCGAAGGTCGTCGGTTCAAATCCGGCTCCCGCAACCAGATTCGAGAGAAGGCCACTGTTCACACAGTGGCCTTTTTCTTTGCCCTGGAAAAATATTCCTTAAAATCAAAGATTAACGCTTGACACCCCAGCTACATTGCGTAGAATGCGCACCACTGACGCGGGATGGAGCAGCCTGGTAGCTCGTCGGGCTCATAACCCGAAGGTCGTCGGTTCAAATCCGGCTCCCGCAACCATATTCGTCAGAACAGGCCCCGCCTATCCCAGGATAGTGCGGGGCTTGTTGCGTTCGGCGTTTAAAAAATTTCGCCTGCGCACGCTGTAGCCGTCTGCCACCTCAATGAACTAACTTTAACTAACCTGAAACGGATAAAGCTGCTCCACCCGGAGTACTATCTGGACACGTTTTCCAAAGGGACTTTCACTTGGCCGCACGTCTCCTCTGCCTCGCGCCCGTTGTCCGAGGTATCTCATGACTTCCAGCTCTCCCGATTCCCAGGCCCCCATCACCGCCGCGCTGCCCACTGCCGCACAGCGCCTGCCGTGGCTGGAGCGACTGAGCAAATATCGCCAACCTATAGGGCTGGCAATCACGCTGCTGCTGTTCGCCATGGCCTTGATCGCCTGCCGCCACCTGCTCAGCGAGCTGGACATCTATGCGCTGCACGACGCCATGCTCAGCGTGCCGCGCGAGGCATTGCTCGGTGCGTTCGTCGCCACAGCGGCAGGTTTCGTCATTCTGCTGGGCTACGAGTGGTCGGCGGCCCGCTATGCGGGCGTCAAGCTGCCGCCCAGGATCATGGTGCTGGGCGGCTTCAGCGCGTTCGCCATCGGCAACGCCATCGGCCTGTCCATGCTGTCAGGTGGGTCGGTGCGCTATCGGCTTTACGCAAGGCAGGGCATCGGCGCTGCCGAAGTGGCGCGGATGACCGTTTTCGCCAGCTTGTCGTTGGGTTGTGCTCTGCCACCCTTGGCTGCGCTGGCAACGCTGAGCGATCTGCAATCGGCCTCTACTGCGCTGCGGCTGTCGCCACTTCTGCTAGGCAGTATTGCCACTGCGGTGCTGCTGGCGAGCGCGATCCTCGCCATCGGCCTGTATCGTCGCCGTGCCGAAGAGCAGCCGCTGGCCGACAACCTGCTGGTCAAGCTGGGCCGTCGCACGCTGCGCCTGCCCAGCGCGCGCCTGACCGGCCTGCAACTGCTGATCACCGCACTAGACGTGGCCGCGGCTGCCACGGTGCTCTACCTGCTGCTGCCCGAGGCGCCCCCCTTCGGCGCGTTCGTCCTGGTGTACCTGTTGGCCCTGGCGGCCGGGGTACTCAGTCACGTTCCTGGCGGTGTCGGCGTGTTCGAAGCCATCCTGCTGGCAGCCTTCGCCAATCAGTTGGGTGCTGCGCCCTTGGCTGCCGCGCTGCTGCTGTATCGGCTGATCTACGTGGTACTGCCGCTGCTGGTCGCCTGCGTGCTGTTGCTGGTCAACGAGGCCCGTCGCCTGCTGTTCACGCAGCAAGCGATCAAGGCCGCCTCGGGGCTGGCCGCTCCGGTACTGGCCATCCTGGTCTTTCTCTCCGGAGTGGTGCTGCTGTTCTCCGGCGTGACCCCTGAGATCGACAGCCGCCTGGAGCACATGGGCTTTCTCATTCCGCATCGACTGATCGACGCTTCGCACTTCGGTGCCAGCCTGATCGGCGTACTGTGCCTGCTGCTGGCCCAGGGGCTGCGGCGACGCCTGTCGGCAGCCTGGCTGCTGACTACCATCCTGCTGCTGGCCGGCGCCTTGCTTTCGCTGCTCAAGGGCTTCGACTGGGAAGAGGCGTCGATGATGATCTTCACCACCGCCCTCCTTGCGCTGTTCCGCCGCTCGTTCTACCGACCCAGCCGCCTGCTCGAACTGCCCTTCTCGCCCATTTACCTGGTGGCCAGTGCCTGCGTGGTCGGCGCCTCGGTCTGGCTGCTGCTGTTCGCCTACCAAGACGTGCCTTACAGCCACAGGCTCTGGTGGCAGTTCACCCTCGACGCCGATGCCCCGCGTGGCCTGCGCGCCGCGCTGGGCAGTGCGGTACTGCTGGTGATCGTCGCGCTGACCTGGCTGTTGCGCACTGCGCGTCCGGTTATCCACCTGCCCACTGAAGAAGAACTGCAGCGCGCCAACCGCGTCCTGCTGGCCTCCGACCAGCCCGACGGTGGTCTGGCGCTGACCGGCGACAAAGCGCTGCTATTCCACCCCAACGACAATGCGTTCCTCATGTATGCCCGTCGCGGCCGCAGCCTGGTCGCGCTGTACGATCCGATCGGTCCGGCCCAGGAGCGCGCCGAGATGATCTGGCAGTTCCGCGACCTGTGCGACCTGCACCATGCTCGCCCCGTGTTCTACCAGGTCCGCGCCGAGAACCTGCCGTTCTACATGGACATCGGCCTGACCGCGATCAAGCTCGGCGAGGAGGCGCGGGTCGACCTGCGCCGCTTCGACCTGGAAGCCAAGGGCAAGGAGATGAAGGACCTGCGCTACACCTGGAACCGAGGCGGACGCGACGGCCTCACCCTGGAAGTCCACGAGCCGGGCCTGGCACCTCTCGAGGAACTGCGGGAAATCTCCAATGCCTGGCTGGCCGGCAAGAACGTACGCGAAAAAGGCTTCTCCCTCGGCCGCTTCAGCCCGGAGTACCTCCAGCACTTCCGTATCGCCCTGATCCGCTTCCAAGGCCGCCCGGTGGCGTTCGCCAACCTGCTGGAAACCCACAGCAACGAGTTGGCCAGCCTGGACCTGATGCGCGCCCATCCTGAAGCGCCGAAGCTGACCATGGAATTCATGATGCTCGGCCTGATCCTGCATTACAAAAGCCACGACTACGCCCGCTTCAGCCTGGGCATGGTGCCGCTGTCTGGTCTGCAACCACGCCGCGGCGCCCCCCTGACCCAACGCCTGGGCTCGATGGTGTTCCAGCGCGGCGAGCAGTTGTACAACTTCCAGGGGCTACGGCGCTTCAAGGACAAGTTCCAGCCGGACTGGGAACCTCGTTACATGGCAGTGCCTGCCGGGCTTGATCCCCTGGTCGCACTGGCCGATACCGCCGCCCTGATTGCTGGCGGCCTGACTGGATTGGTGAAACGCTGATGATCCGACGTTACTGGCTGTACCTGCTGATCCCCGTGCTGCTGGCCGCATTGGCCGGCGGCGTGGCCTTCTGGATGTGGACTCGCCCTGCGCCCGAAGCCCGAATCGAACACCTCACGCTGGACGATGGCAGCAACCTGACCCGGGTCACGCCCGGCGTGCGTGCCAAGAGCCTGGTGGCCGTCGGCGTGCCGCACGATCAGGCACTGACCGACAAGCAACTGCTCGACCTCAGCCAAGCCGGCGAAGCGCAGCTGGTGCAGGTGATCCTGCCGACTGGCGACTGCGGCAAACAGCAAGTGGCGCTGGACCAGGCCATGGCCAAGCTGTCCGGGAAACCGACCCTCGTCGCCGGCATCGGTCCAGGCGCCTCCCAAGCGTGGCGCTGGCTCGCCGCGCAACGCGACGACAAGGCGCGCGCCATCTCGGTGGACTTCAATCTCGAACAGCCTGGCTGCCAGGTGGCGATGCCCAAGACGGCTGCGCACGGTCACTGGAACGTGGCCTGGAACGACAATCCGGATGACGCCAGCGCCGCCTTCGTGCGTGATCAGCCCAATGCCGAGACCAGCATCAGCGACTACGACATTCACTTGCCGCAAGTGCTCAAGGCCCAACTGACGCAGGTCTTGGTAGGCCGCGACGGCAATGCACTGGCCATTCCCGTGGTCGAGGTGCCGGCCGGACAAACCACGGACACCGTCACCCTGTTCCTCTCCGGCGACGGCGGCTGGCGCGACCTGGACCGCGATGTCGCCGGCGAGATGGCCAAGCTGGGCTATCCGGTGGTTGGTATCGATACGCTGCGTTACTACTGGCAGCACAAAACCCCTGAGCAGAGCGCCGCCGACCTGTCGGAACTGATGCAGCACTACCGCCAGAAATGGGGCACCAAGCGCTTCGTGCTGACCGGCTACTCGTTCGGTGCCGACGTGTTGCCGGCCATCTACAATCGCCTGCCTGAAGCCGATCAAAAACGTATCGACGCCGTCATCCTGCTGGCCTTTGCCCGCAGCGGCAGCTTCGAGATCGAAGTCGAAGGCTGGCTCGGCAAGGAAGGTCAGGAGGCGCCGACCGGCCCGGACATGGCCAAGTTGCCGGCCGCCAAGGTGGTGTGCATCTACGGCGAGGAAGAGACCGACGAAAGCGGCTGCACCGACAAGACCGCGGTGGGCGAGCGTCTGAAACTGCCAGGCGGCCACCATTTCGACGAGAACTACCCGGCGTTGGCCAAACGCCTGATCGGTGAGATCGAGACCCGCCAGGGCAAATCGAACGTCGCCGAGCAGTAACATCACAAGGGCCGCATCGCGGCCCTTGTGGTTTCAGTCAGATCTCGACCTGGGTGCCCAGCTCGATCACCCGGTTCAGCGGCAGGTTGAAGAAGCGCAGATTGCCGTTGGCATTCTTCAGCAAGAAGGCGAACAGGTTGCTGCGCCAGCGCGACATGCCTACCAGACGTGAGGCGATCACCGTCTCGCGGCTGAGGAAGTAGGTGGTACGCATGGGGCTGAAATCCAGCGCATCGAGATGGCACAGGCGCAGCGCTGCCGGCACGTCCGGCTCATCCATGAAACCGAAATGCAGCAGCACCCGGAAGAAGCCGTCGCCATAGGCTTCCACCTCGAAGCGCTCGGCCTCCGGCACCCGTGGACGGTCCTCGCTAACCACCGTCAACAGCACCACCTGGCTGTGCAGCACCTGGTTGTGCAGCATGTTGTGCAACAGCGCGTGGGGCACAGCGTCCGCCCGCGCAGTCAGGAACACTGCGGTGCCTTCGACCCGGTGCGGTGGCTGGACACGGATACTGCCGATGAACACGGGCAACGGCAGCGCGCCCTCGTCGATGCGCTCCACCAGGATCTGCTTGCCACGCTTCCAGGTACTCATCAACACGAACAGCACGATCCCCGCCAACACCGGGAAGGCACCGCCCTGGACGATCTTTGGCACGTTGGCAGCGAAGAACAGCCCGTCTACCAGCAGGAAGCCCACCAACAAGGGGACGGCCAGCAGCGGCGGCCACTTCCACAGCAGCAGCATCACCGCAGCGACCAGGATGGTGGTCATCAGCATGGTGCCCGTCACCGCGACGCCGTAGGCCGCAGCCAAGGCGCCAGACGACTCGAACCCGATGACCAGCAACACCACGCCCACCATCAGCGTCCAATTCACCGCGCCGATATAAATCTGGCCCTGCTCATCGCTGGAGGTGTGCTGGATCTGCATGCGCGGCACATAACCGAGCTGGATGGCTTGGCGAGTCAGGGAGAAGGCCCCGGAAATCACCGCCTGCGAAGCGATCACCGTGGCCAGGGTGGACAGCGCCACCAGCGGCAGCAAGGCCCAGTTCGGGGCCAGCAGGTAGAAGGGGTTGCGCGCCGCTTCCGGGTTCTGCAACAGCATCGCACCCTGGCCGAAATAGTTGAGCACCAGTGCCGGCAGCACCAGGGCGAACCAGGCCCGGGCAATGGGCTTGCGGCCGAAATGGCCCATGTCGGCGTAGAGGGCTTCGGCGCCGGTCAGTGCCAGCACCACGGCCCCAAGAATGGCCACGCCCATGCCCGGATGGACGATGAAGAAGTTCAGCGCCCATCCCGGATTGAACGCCTTGAGTACCTCAGGGCTCTGCTGGATGCCGTGCACGCCGAGCACCGCGAGCACCAGGAACCACACCACCATGATCGGTCCGAATGCCTTGCCGATCTTCTCGGTACCGTGCTTCTGCACCAAGAACAACGCCACCAGCACCACCAGCGAGATCGGCACCACCCAATGGTCGATACCCTCGAATGCCAGCCCCATACCTTCAACCGCCGACAGCACGGAAACCGCCGGCGTGATCATGCTGTCGCCATAGAACAGCGAAGCGCCGACCAGCCCGCAGCCGACCATCAGCATGCGCAAGCGCGGATATTCGGCCGTGGCGCGTCGCGCCAGCGCGGTGAGTGCCATGGTGCCGCCCTCGCCCTGGTTATCCGCGCGCAGGATGAACATGACGTACTTGAACGACACGACCCACAGCAGCGACCAGAGAATCAGCGACAAAATGCCCAGCACCCCGTCATGGTCGACCTGTACGCCGTAACCACCGGTGAAGACTTCCTTGAGCGTATACAACGGGCTGGTGCCGATATCGCCATAGACCACCCCCACAGCTGCCACCAGCAGGCCCAACGGCCGTGCCGCCCCGTGCCCGCCCTCGGCGTGACTGCTTGCCTGAACCATCGACCACTCCCGCAGACGGCCCCACCGGGCCGATAGTATTCGCACCGGACGCACTGCGCAGACTTCAAAGCACAGCCTGAGACGTCCGAACCGCCGTCGTGCTCCAGCCATTGGCGACAGCCAGAGTCGACGGCGCGAAGCATAGCGCAGCGCTCGTCGCTTTTGTGCTGGTCAAGCGACCCCGTGCTCGCTAGAATTGCGCACTTTTTGATCAGAGGCGCTGAAAACGCCCGCCTGGATCGCTCCGCCAACGGCCGGGGCGACCTGTTTCAATACCGAGGTTAGCCATGTCCACCACTCCCGCCACGCCGAAGGTCGGCTTCGTCTCCCTGGGTTGCCCGAAAGCCCTGGTCGACTCCGAGCGCATCCTCACCCAACTGCGCATGGAAGGCTACGAAGTCGTGCCGACCTACGAAGACGCCGACGTGGTGGTGGTCAATACCTGCGGCTTCATCGACAGCGCCAAGGCCGAATCGCTGGAAGTGATCGGCGAAGCAATCAAGGAGAACGGCAAGGTCATCGTCACCGGCTGCATGGGCGTCGAGGAAGGCACTATCCGCGACGTGCACCCCAGTGTGCTGTCGGTCACCGGCCCTCAGCAGTACGAGCAGGTGGTCAACGCCGTTCACGAAGTGGTCCCGCCGCGCCAGGACCACAACCCGCTGATCGACCTGGTACCGCCTCAGGGCGTCAAGCTGACCCCGCGCCACTACGCGTACCTGAAGATTTCCGAAGGCTGCAACCACAGCTGCAGTTTCTGCATCATTCCCTCGATGCGCGGCAAACTGGTCAGCCGCCCGGTCGGTGAAGTGCTGAGTGAAGCCGAGCGGCTGGTCAAGGCGGGCGTCAAGGAGATCCTGGTGATCTCCCAGGACACCAGCGCCTACGGCGTGGACGTCAAGTACAAGACCGACTTCTGGAACGGCCGTCCGGTGAAGACGCGCATGCTCGAACTGTGCGAAGCCTTGAGCAGCCTGGGTGCCTGGGTGCGCCTGCACTACGTGTACCCCTACCCCAATGTCGACGACGTGATCCCGATGATGGCCGCCGGCAAGATCCTGCCGTACCTGGACATCCCCTTCCAGCACGCCAGCCCGAAAGTGCTCAAGGCCATGAAGCGCCCGGCCTTCGAGGACCGCACCTTGGCGCGCATCAAGCAGTGGCGTGAGCAGTGCCCGGAACTGGTCATCCGCTCGACCTTCATCGTCGGTTTCCCCGGCGAAACCGAGGAAGACTTCCAGTACCTGCTCGACTGGCTCACCGAAGCCCAGCTCGACCGCGTCGGCTGCTTCCAGTATTCGCCGGTCGAAGGCGCCCCGGCCAATGATCTGGGCCTCGAAGAGGTGCCGGACGACGTCAAGCAGGATCGCTGGGACCGCTTCATGGCTCACCAGCAAGCCATCAGCAGCGCACGCCTGCAACTGCGTATCGGCAAGGAAATCGAGGTGTTGATCGATGAAGTCGAGGAGCAGGGTTCGGTCGGCCGCAGCTTCTTCGATGCGCCGGAGATCGACGGCAGCGTGTTCATCGACGGCGATCACGGCTTCAAGCCCGGCGACAAGGTGCGCTGCCGCATCGTCGATGCCGACGAGTACGACATGTGGGCCGAACCCATCTGAGCGACATCCCCGGTGGCGGCGGCGTGACGGTTTTCCAACCGCCTCGCCCGCTGCTGTGGCCTCTTCGATAATCCCAGGCGCTGACCATGACCTCGACGTTGACGCTCCATACGCCGCACTACACGGACTATCCGGAGCTGGTACGCGTCTGGGAAGCCTCCGTCCGAGCCACCCACGATTTCCTGCCGGAGCACTACATCGTGCTGTTGCGCGAGCAGGTCCTGAACCGCTACCTGGACGCTGTGATGCTGACTTGCTGCCGTGATGGCGCAGGCCGCATCCTCGGTTTCGCCGGCGTGTCCAAGGGCCATGTCGACATGCTGTTCGTCGCACCGGAGTCCCGCGGTCAAGGCGTCGGCAAGAAATTGCTGCGCCACGCCATCGAGGTGCTCGGCGCCGAGCGTCTGGATGTCAACGAGCAGAATACGCAAGCTTTGGCTTTCTACCTGCACGAAGGCTTCGAGGTGACGGGACGCTCGGACACCGACGGGCTGGGTCAGCCGTATCCGCTGCTGCACATGCAACTGCGGGCGATCGCCGGGTAGGACCGGGCCTTGAACATCGCATGAAAGGGTCCGGCTCGCGCAGATTGCCCGCCGCAGTCCAGCAGGGACGGGTACAATGAGCACCTTTTCCTGCCCTGCGAATACCTGCTCATGTCCGAACCCGTCCGCCTGTCAAAACGCCTCATCGAACAGCTCGGCTGCTCCCGCCGCGAGGCCGAACTGTATATCGAGGGAGGCTGGGTCACCGTCGACGGCGTGGTCATCGAGCAACCGCAGTTCAAGGTCGAGTCGCAACAGGTGGCGTTGCTGCCTGGCGCACGTGCCGAGAGCCTGGAACCGGTGACACTGCTGCTCAACCAACCCGCTGGGATGGACAGTGAAACGGCCCGCAGCAGCCTGAATATGGCCACACTCAGCGAAGCCCATCGCGAGGGTGTGCGGCCACTGCATGGTCATTTCGCCCGCCTCAACTGCCTGGCCCCGCTGGAGCGCGGTGCCAGCGGCCTGCAGGTCTTCACCCAGGACTGGCGGGTGACCCGCAAGGTGGAAGCCGACCTGCGTCGCCTCGAGCAGGAATACATCATCGAGGTGCGCGGCCAGGCGACCCCACAGGCCCTGGAGCGGCTGGCGCGAGGCGCCACACGCAACGACCGTGAGCTGCCTCGTGCCAAGGCCAGTTGGCAGAACGAAACCCACTTGCGCCTGGCCATCAAGCACCCACAACCTGGGCAGATTTCCGAACTATGTGCCTACCTGCGCCTGGAGATGCTCAGCCTGCGTCGCATCCGGCTCGGCGGTGTGTCGATGGGCAAGCTGGCACTTGGGCAATGGCGCTACCTGGCTGGCAGCGAACGTTTCTAAGCAATACCGCCGCCCTTCTGGGTGGCCCTGAAAAGGATTCGACTCACATGATCCACAACGATGTCCTGCGCAGCCTGCGCTACATGCTCAAGCTGAACGACGCCAAGATGGCCGAGATCATCGCCCTGTCCGGCCTCGAAGTGAACCCGGTGGTGCTGGCTGGCTATATCAAGAAAGAAGACGAGGCCGGTTTCGTGCGCTGCCCGGAGCGGGTCATGGCGCATTTTCTCGACGGCCTGGTGATTCACCGTCGCGGCAAGGACGACACCCGTGCGCCGCAGCCGGTGGAGTTGCCGGTGACCAACAACACCGTCCTGAAAAAACTGCGAGTGGCCTTCGAACTGAAGGAAGACGATCTGCACGTCATTCTCAAGTCGGTCGATTTCCCCGTATCCAAGCCCGAGCTCAGTGCCCTGTTCCGTAAAGTCGGCCACGACAACTACCGCGCCTGCGGCGACCAGTTGCTGCGCAACTTCCTCAAGGGTCTGACCCTTCGCGTGCGTGGCTGAGACGACCATGCAACACAGCGTCTCGCCAGTCGGCATCGTTCGCTCCTGCTTCAAGGAAAAGTTCGCCATTCCCCGTCAGCCGCGCCTGGCGCCTGCGGCTCGCGGCGTGCTGGAACTGCTGCCACCGTTCGATCAAGGCGAAGCGGTGCAGGGCCTGGAGCAGGTCAGCCATGTCTGGCTGCTGTTCCTGTTCCACCAGGCCTTGGAAGACACACCACGCTTGAAAGTGCGTCCTCCACGCCTGGGCGGTAACAAAAGCATGGGGGTGTTTGCCACCCGCGCAACCCACCGACCCAACGGCATCGGTCAGTCAGTCGTGCGTCTTGACGGCATAGCGCCCGGGCGGCTGCTGCTGTCAGGGATCGATTTGCTGGACGGCACGCCGGTGCTCGACATCAAGCCCTACGTGCCTTATGCCGACTGTATCGAGGATGCACGCAACCAGATGGCCAGCGATGCGCCACAGGCGATCGCTGTTCAGTGGGGCGAAAGTGCTTTGTCCCAGGCGCGCGAGCACGCTCTGCGTTTGGCAGAACCGTTGGTTGAGCTCATCGAGCAATGCCTGGCACAGGATCCACGTCCGGCTTACCAGGTGCCATCGCCGGAGCGCGTGTATGGTGTGAAGTTCTGGGATGTACAGGTGCGGTGGCATTATCCGCACCCAGCGCTGATCAAGGTGCTGGAAGTTGTAAGCGAAGGCTGAATGCTGCCTTCGCCACCGGCCCTGCCGCGGGTGAACCCAGTGCGATAGAAACTTGCAGGCATAAAAAAACGCAGACTGGGTCTGCGTTTTTTTTGCTGGACTCGCCTTACTTCTCGACGAAGGCCCGCTCGATCAGGTAATCACCTGGCTCGCGCATGCGCGGGGAGATCTTCAAGCCAAAGCTATCCAGCACTTCGCTGGTCTCATCGAGCATGCTCGGGCTACCGCAGATCATCGCACGGTCATCCTGCGGGTTGATCGGCGGCAGACCGATGTCGGTGAACAGCTTGCCGCTGCGCATCAGATCGGTCAGTCGGCCCTGATTCTCGAACGGTTCACGGGTCACAGTGGGGTAGTAAATCAGCTTTTCCCTAACCGCCTCACCAAAGAACTCGTTCTGCGGCAGGTGCTCGGTGATGAACTCGCGGTACGCGACTTCATTCACGTAGCGTACGCCGTGAACCAGGATGACCTTCTCGAAGCGCTCATAGGTTTCAGGATCCTGAATCACGCTCATGAACGGCGCCAGGCCGGTGCCGGTGCTCAGCAGATAGAGGTGCTTGCCCGGATTCAGGTCATCCAGCACCAAGGTGCCGGTGGGCTTCTTGCTGATGATGATCTCGTCGCCTTCCTTCAAATGCTGCAGTTGGGAGGTCAGTGGACCATCAGGCACCTTGATGCTGAAGAACTCGAGATGCTCTTCCCAGTTGGGCGAGGCGATCGAGTAGGCACGCATGAGCGGACGGCCGCCTTCCTGCTGTAGGCCGATCATCACGAACTGACCGTTCTCGAAGCGCAGGCCCGGGTCGCGGGTGCACTTGAAGCTGAACAGGGTGTCGTTCCAGTGGTGCACACTGAGGACACGTTCGTGGTTCATGTTGCTCATCGAGTGGGGCTCCTGAAGAAAAACGCAGCGCGCACGGGCGCACAATTGCGCGATAGTTTAGGGGCAGCGAGAATATCTGTTAACTTAATTATCAAGATAAGTGTTATCGGTTATATAGATATGCGATTCACGCTTCGTCAACTTCAGGTCTTCGTCGCCGTCGCCCAGCATCAGAGCGTGTCGCGGGCTGCTCATCTGCTGGCGCTGTCGCAGTCGGCCGCGAGTACCTCGATCACTGAGTTGGAACGCCAATCCAGTTGCCAGTTGTTCGATCGCGCCGGCAAGCGCCTGAGTCTCAATGCCCTGGGACACCAACTGCTGCCGCAAGCCGTGGCGTTGCTCGACCAGGCCAAGGAGATCGAAGACCTGCTCAATGGCAAGTCTGGCTTCGGCTCGCTGGCGGTCGGCGCAACCCTCACCATCGGCAACTACCTGGCGACCCTGCTGATTGGCAGCTTCATGCAGGTGCACCCGGAAAGCCAGGTTAAGCTGCACGTGCAAAATACCGCGCACATTGTGCACCAGGTGGCGCACTACGAAATTGACCTGGGTCTGATCGAAGGCGACTGTAGCCATCCTGACCTAGAGGTGCAGCCCTGGGTCGAAGACGAATTGGTGGTGTTCTGCGCGCCCCAGCATCCAATGGCGAAAACCGGCCGGGCCGACATCGCGGCGCTCTCCCAGGAAGCCTGGATCTTGCGCGAGCAAGGCTCGGGCACGCGTCTGACCTTCGATCAGGCCATGCGCCATCACCGTGCCAACCTGAACATTCGCCTGGAACTCGAACACACCGAGGCGATCAAGCGCGCCGTGGAATCGGGCCTTGGCATCGGCTGCATTTCCCGACTGGCCCTGCGCGATGCCTTTCGGCGCGGCAGCCTGGTGGCGGTGGAAACACCGGAGCTGGATCTACTGCGGCAGTTCTATTTCATCTGGCACAAACAGAAGTACCAGACCTCGGCCAT
This sequence comes from Pseudomonas boreofloridensis, assembly GCF_030580795.1. Lineage (NCBI taxonomy): Bacteria > Pseudomonadati > Pseudomonadota > Gammaproteobacteria > Pseudomonadales > Pseudomonadaceae > Pseudomonas > Pseudomonas boreofloridensis. The sequence continues at coordinate 87,151 of NZ_JAUQOQ010000004.1, forward strand.
GCGCGAGTTTCTCGAACTGTGCCGCAATTTCACGGCCGGCGTGCGACGTAGCGATGAGATCGTGCTACCGGCCATCGCCTGAGCTCTAGCCGAGCAGGATCACACCCCAGACCAGCGCAACCATGCTCAGCGCCACCAATTGCGCCGCGCTGCCCATGTCCTTGGCGTTCTTCGACAAGGGATGGCGCTCCAGCGAGATGCGATCGATGGCAGCCTCGACTGCCGAGTTGAGCAATTCGACGATCAGCCCCAACAAGCACACGGCAATGAGAATGGCGCGCTCGCCCCGGCTGACCGGCAACCAGAAGGCCGCGGGAATCAACAGCACATTGAGCAGTACCAGTTGGCGAAAGGCCGCCTCGCCCTTGAAAGCGGCGCGCAGGCCGTCCAGGGAGTAGCCAGCTGCATTGAAGATACGTTTCAGGCCGGTCTGGCCCTTGAATGGCGACATGAAGGTCCACCTGAGAAAAGCCGGCAGGCTAGTGCAGGCCGGGTCAAAAAAGCGTGAAGCCGCTCGCGTCAGTGCGTCGATACCGATTCAAGTTGTTGCAGCAGCAGCGCAGCCTGCGTCCGGGTGCGCACACCCAACTTGCGGAAGATGGCCGTGACGTGGGCCTTGATGGTGGCCTCGGAAACGTTCAGTTCATAGGCGATCTGCTTGTTCAGCAAGCCTTCGCAGACCATGGTCAGCACCCGGAACTGCTGCGGCGTAAGGCTGGCGAGCCCCTCGCTGGCAGCCTTGGCCTCGGCCGAAACATCGACTTTGTCGAACGCCTGGGGCGGCCACCACACCTCGCCGTCCAGTACCTTCTGCACCGCATCTTGAATGGTTTCCAAGGGGCTGGACTTGGGAATGAAGCCGCTGGCACCGAATTCACGGGACTTGACCACCACCGCCGCTTCTTCCTGTGCGGACACCATCACCACCGGAATCTGCGGATACTGCCCACGCAGCAGGACAAGCCCGGAAAAACCGTAGGCGCCCGGCATGTTCAAATCGAGCAAGACCAGGTCCCAGTCGGCTTTTTCAGTGAGACGGGTTTCCAGCTCGGCGATGCTGGCGACTTCCACCAAGCGCACCTGTGGCCCGAGACCGAGGGTCACGGCCTGGCGCAACGCGCTGCGAAACAGCGGGTGGTCATCGGCAATCAGGATTTCGTATGTAGCCATCGATCCAGGGGTCCTGTTCTGTGTCGAGCACGGCAACGGCGACTTCGTGGCCGAATCGGCGCCAAGGATGCCGAGCACCGTGCAGAGGGTCAAGCCAATTACCCAGCGGTTTGGCGCCTGCGGCCGTCCTGACAGGCCGTCCTCACAGGCCGTCCTCACAGTATGAACCTGTCCGGCCGGCCTGCACCTTGGACTATAGGAAGGTATGCAAGCGCCGATGCGCCTCATCGTCGGGGTCCAGTGCCAAGTGCCGTTTGCCACTCAGGTAATGAAGGCTGAATACATCGAGGTAGGCGTCCAGCGCTTGAGAGGCGCGTTGATCGCCGGCCAGATCCAGGCACATGGCGGCCACTTCGGCAGTACAGAAATGATCATCGCGCTTGGAACGGCGCAGGCGATAGCGCGACATCTGCTCGGCCTCCAGACTCAAGACCGGAAAGCGGTCGAGGTAAGGGCTCTTGCGAAACATCTTGCGCGCCTCGGTCCAGGTGGCGTCGAGCAGGATGAACAACGGCCGTTTGCCGGGATCGCATGCCACCTCGTTGACCACGCGCTGCGGCTCGACGAACTCGCCGGGAAATACGATATAGGGCTGCCAATGGGGATGCTCGAGCAGTGCCAGCAGACGCGGATCCACATCTGTGCGCTGCCAGCCAAAGGCCCAGGTGTCCTGGATCAGGTCGGCGATCAGCCAACCTGTGTTGGTCGGTTTCAGCGGTTCGGTATCATGCATCACCAGGCACATACCCGCACGCGCATCGACACGGGGCTTCCAGGCGCACAGGCAATGGCTGGCAATTACTCGACAGTCCGGGCAGCGCTCGGCGCGCGAACCACGGGCGATAAAGGGTTTATTGCTGCGAGCCAGACGCTCGGCGCGCAGACGCGCGACTGCGTGACTCATGGCTGCAAGCCTGCAGCGGAGATCGGGACGAACACGGAGGCGACTCGACGGGAACAAAGGCCGCAGTTTACCAGAGCGCATACAGGATTGGCGTGCAGACCCCTGCCGCCCGCGCCTATAATCGACCCCTCGCGGCGCCCGACGCTCAGACCCGGTCAGTTCATGGAACGCCGCCCCTCTGCACCTGTCCAAGCGCCAGTCACCGAACCAGGAGAGATTCATGCTGCGTCTTATCGTCCCGACCCTGAGCCTGATGCTCGCCCTGCCGCTGGCAGCCCAGGCGGCGTCCAAGCAGGACTACGAGCTGGAGCAGATGCTGCAGAAGGTTGCCAAGGAGAGCAGTGTCGGCACACCTCGCGCCATCAATGAGGACATCCTCGACCAGGGCTACACCGTGGAGAAGGGCAAGGCGCTGGTCAATCATCTGAGTGTGCGTGCTCAACATGCTGCGCGCATGCAGCAGAATCCTGAGCAGGTTCGCGACCAACTGGGCCAGAGCGTGTGCCACAACACCGGTTACCGTCAGTTGATGACCAAAGGCGCGGTGATGGTGTACCGCTTCACGGTGTACAAGACCAATCAGCCGGTCATGGATCAGGCGTTCGATTCCGCCAGCTGCCAGGCCGGCAACAAGAAGAAGTAACTCGACACTCGTCGGTTCCCCGCGCGCCGTTGAGGTTCATCGGCGCGCAAATTCATGCCCTCCCCATCTTGCCCTCCCATCACTCCATCTGTTCGCGCTGAGTCCCTCAATCGGCGAGACTGTCGCCTAGCGGCTAGATTGAAAATCAACGTCGGCCGCAACCTTGCTGACCGAGCGAGCGGGCCACGGTTCGCGCGCAGGGTACAAACCCAATGCAATACTCCGCCTGTACACTCCAGCGTCAGCCATTATTGACACATGCAGCGTTGTGATCGGGACATGAGGTCATCCGGTCGAAGGTTTTGCTGCACAAGGAGACGTTGAATGCCCTATTCATCCAATGAGCAGTTATCCGAGTACTTCAGCGGACAAGGCCTCGACCTGAGCGCCGTCGACGGGCTGCTCCAGCAAGCGGCGCCGGACAGCCCCAACCTGCCACTCTATCGCGACATGATGCTGACCATCCTGCGCATGGCCTGTGATGATGCCGACCGCTGGAACGCCAAGATCACGCTACAGGCGCTGCGTGAACTGGAGCATTCATTCCGAATACTGGAGCGCTACAAAGGGCGACGCAAAGTCACCGTATTCGGCTCCGCGCGCACGCCCCAGGAACATCCTATGTATTCCCTCGCGCGTGAGCTCGGTGCCACGCTGGCGCGTTCGGAGCTCATGGTCATCACAGGCGCCGGGGGCGGCATCATGGCTGCGGCCCATGAAGGCGCAGGGGCTGAAAACAGTCTGGGTTTCAATATCAGGTTGCCGTTCGAGCAACATGCCAATGCGACAGTGGACGGCACGGACAAGCTGCTGCCCTTTCACTTCTTCTTCATCCGCAAACTGTTCTTCGTCAAAGAGGCCGATGCCTTGGTGCTCTGCCCTGGCGGATTCGGCACCCTCGATGAAGCACTCGAAGTACTGACGTTGATCCAGACCGGTAAAAGCCCCTTGGTGCCGGTGGTCTTGCTGGACTCGCACGATGGCAGCTTCTGGCAGGAAGCGCTGGGCTTCATCAGCCGTCAGTTGGAAGAGAACCGCTACATTCTGCCGCGAGACCTGAAACTGGTACGCCTGGTACACAGCGCCGAAGAGGCCGTGCAGGAGATCAATCAGTTCTACAGCAACTACCACTCAAGCCGCTGGCTGAAGAGCCAGTTCGTGCTGCGCATACAGCATCCCTTGAGCGAGGCAGCACTAAACGAGGTTCGGGATACATTTGCTGACTTGTGTCTGAGCGCAAGCTTCGAGCAAATGCCCGCTAGCAGTGCGGAACACGAGGATGATCGTTACAGTCACTTGGCCCGCCTGACCTTCGCCTTCACAGGACGAGATCAAGGCCGCTTACGAGAACTGGTGGATTTCATCAACCTGCCGGAAAACTGGTCTGAGTCCATGCCAAAGCATGCGACTGAACCCAATCAGGGAGCCTTGAAGAGTGGCTGAATGAAAAACGGCCGTAGGGCTGACCTGACAAGCACCTGTCAGGTCAGCCCTACGGCCGTCAGTCATCAAGATCGCGCCCGCTAAGCAGCCGACCGATCATGTCCAGAGAAAAACCTCGGTACGCCAAAAAACGTGTTTGCTGCGCCCTGCTGCGTGGGTCTTGAGGGCGCTCGCCGCTGAATTTCCGTTGCCAAACGTCGCGCAATCGAGCTGCCCAGTCGACGCCGCTATCATGCAGCGCTTGCTCCACATCACCCCGGTCCAACCCACGCTGGCCCAGTTCCTCACGAATTCGCGAGGGACCGTAGCCAGCATTGGACCGATAATTGATGAAGCTTTCCAGATAGCGGGCCTCACTCAAGAGCCCTTCTTCAGCGAGCCGATCAAGGGCAGGCTCGATCAGCTCATCTGTAGCGCCACGCTTGCGCAGCTTGCGTGTCAACTCAACCCGACCATGTTCGCGGCGGGCGAGTAGATCCATGGCAGTGCGCCGAACGGCGACAGGCGTGTCGAGTACGACGGACATTGGCGCTCAACCGTGTGGATCAGTAACCGGCGTCTGCATCGGCTACGTCGCTGGCATCTGCCTGGGCGGCTGCAGTCTTGCCCGCAGCAGCTACCGCGCCAGCATTGAGCAGCTTGTCGCGAATCTGCTTCTCGATTTCAGCACCGATGGCTGGGTTTTCTTGCAAGTATTTGGCAGCATTGGCCTTGCCCTGACCGATCTTGTTGCCTTGGTAGCTGTACCAGGCACCGGATTTTTCGACCAAGCCTTGAGAAACGCCCAGGTCGATGATCTCACCATTACGGTAGATACCCTTGCCGTACAGAATCTGGAACTCGGCCTGACGGAACGGTGGCGAGACCTTGTTCTTGACCACTTTGACGCGGGTCTCGCTACCGACCACTTCGTCGCCTTCCTTCACCGCGCCGGTGCGGCGGATGTCGAGACGTACGGAGGCGTAGAACTTCAGCGCGTTACCACCGGTGGTGGTTTCCGGGCTACCGAACATCACGCCGATCTTCATACGGATCTGGTTGATGAAGATGACCAGGCAGTTGGCGTTCTTGATGTTACCGGTGATCTTGCGCAGCGCCTGGGACATCAAACGGGCCTGCAGGCCGACGTGCATGTCACCCATCTCGCCTTCGATTTCAGCCTTGGGCACCAGGGCCGCCACGGAGTCGACGATGATCACGTCAACGGCGTTGGAGCGCACCAGCATGTCGGTGATTTCCAGGGCCTGCTCGCCAGTGTCTGGCTGGGAAACCAGCAGATCGTCGACGTTAACGCCCAGCTTGCCAGCGTACTCGGGATCAAGGGCGTGCTCGGCATCGACGAAGGCGCAGGTGGCACCACTTCTCTGAGCTTCGGCAATGACCGACAGCGTCAGTGTGGTCTTACCCGAGGACTCCGGACCGTAGATCTCGACGATCCGGCCCTTTGGCAGGCCGCCAATGCCGAGGGCGATGTCCAGCCCCAGGGAGCCGGTGGAAATGGCGGGAATCGCTTGGCGCTCGTGGTCGCCCATGCGCATGACTGCGCCCTTGCCGAATTGGCGTTCGATTTGACCCAGGGCCGCAGCCAAGGCGCGCTTCTTGTTGTCGTCCATTGAAATCCTCACGTGTTCGACTTGGCCCTGATGGCCGGGAATACCTGTATAAGTAGCCAGTATTATTCCACAGGGAATTCTTTCCGCCTACCCCCGTCCAGCGATTTACTCCCCGCCAAGCTGTAACAAGCCGTCTAACGCGGCCAGTACCGTTTGCCGCCGCACCGCTTCGCGGTCGCCGTCGAACTGGCGGCGCTCGCTGACGACGCGCGCGCCATCGGCCCAAGCCAGCCATACGGTACCCACAGGCTTGAGCGGCGAGCCCCCGCCCGGTCCTGCAATACCACTGACGGCCACGGCGAAACGTGCACCGCTAGCGGCCTGCGCGCCACGCACCATGGCCTCGACCACTTCCTGGCTGACCGCACCGACCTGCTCGAACAGCAGCGGCGGCACGCCAAGCTGGCGCGTTTTCTGAGCATTGGAGTAGGTCACATATCCGGCTTCGAACCAGGCCGAACTGCCGGACACGCGGGTAATGGCCTCGGCGATGCCACCGCCGGTGCAGGATTCGGCGGTGCTCACCTGTGCCTCGAGACGGCTCAGGTGCTCGCCCAGGCGTGCAGAAAGAACGGTGATGGGGTCCATGACAGGCTCCTGGGTGACAGCGCACTACCCTACCACCCTCGCCCGCCCAGGCAAGTGTTCAAGGTGCCAGCGCGCGAATGTAGGCCTGACAGGCACGCAGGGCGATCAGTCCGCGGTCGCCGTCGTCGGTGATGGCGATAATTCGTCGAGCATGCGCCGGGTCAAGTCGGGCGCGTACGGCGCCATGATCCACGCCGCCGGCGCCGGTGGCGGCGGGCACTGGGGTGCAGGCGGTGTCGCGCTCGACCAGGACCGACAGGCGCAGATCGGCAGTAGCAAGGCGGTCACGCAGGCGAGCTTGATGGCGTTGGGCATCGGTCAATTCCTGGAAATGTCTGGATTCACTGTCGCTCAGGCGGGCCTCGAGCCCCAGGCGCTGTTCCTGCTCGCGACGCAGTTGGGCATGCAGCACCTCGGCCTGCTCGACCCGCTGCTGCGCCTGCAACTGCTCGGACTCGGCCAGCAATCGCTCGCAGCGCCAGCCCTGCACCTGCCAGGCCAAGGTGGCCGCCGCCAGCATCAGCACGGCGCACACGGCACCCTGCCAGCGGCTCAGCACAGCACCTCCCGGGCACGGGCCCAGAGCTTGAGGCGCTCGTCGAGGCCGTTCAGGCCGCCGTTGATATGTCGGGTAATGCGGTTGAACTCACCCTGGTCAGCCAGGGCATTGAGCCCTCGCGACTGCCAGAACCACGCCGCTGATTCGCAGGCCCAGCGTGGTTGCTCGAGCAGTTGCGGTTGCGCCAGCAGGCGCTCGTCGCCGAACAGCGCACGACTGCAGGCCTGGTAGTTGTTGCGCCCGGTCACCTGGATCAGACCTCGGCCACGGTACAGCTGACCGTCGCCATCGGCCTGTGGCGTATTACCCAGGCGCTGCGCCAGCGCACCGGTGTCGTAACGCGCCAAATAGGCATCACTGCCCAACTCCCTGACGTAGCGCAGTTGCCCTGACTCATGGCCGATCTGAGCCAGGAAGGCGGCCATACGCTTGGGATGATCGATCTGCCAGTGAGCCATGGCGGCGTTGAGCGGATCGATGAACAGACCGGCACGTTGGCCGGCCAGGGGAAAAATCTGAGTGAGTTGCATCTCGGTGAGCATGCGCCACCTCCGTATCACGAAAAAAGCCCAGGCAATGCCTGGGCGGTTTCAGAGAGTGATTGAAGGCGTCGGGTCAGATGCCCAGCGAGGCCATTTCCAACGGCGAGCGATAGGTCGCCGCTGCCTGCGCGATGCAGGCGCGGGCCTGAAGGTTGGCCTGGCTCAGATCATCGATGAGATCGGCAATCCGTTGCGCTTCCTTGAGCATCCACATCCGAGAGTACACGGCGGCGGCGACGCCGCCGACAACGACGATCAAGTTGGAGAAGAGCTCGGCCAGCCGTTGCGAACAAAGGCTGATCTGCTCGACGGTGGTACGCACCACTTCCACCACCTCCTCGTTGTAGTCGAGGCTATTGGCCACGCTGGCCCCCCAAATGCTGGTGACCAGCGCCTTGCAGTCCTGAATTTCCTGTGCGGTGAGCGACATGATGACATTCTCCATTGCTATCAGTGGGATCGGCGGACATCTCCGCCAAGTGATCGCTCGAAGGCGAAGGCTCGAAGCACGAGGCTTTCACATGATTCAAGGTGCGGCAGCGACCGCATTTGATCTGGAGCTCGGAAGCGGGGGTGATGCGCGCCAGCAGCTTCTTGCACTGGCCGCAGCGAAAGTCGACGAACATCGGCGGCTCCTTTGCGGATGGATTGGACCGGCTCACGCCTTGAGCGAGCCGGCGTTGCGGGGTCGCTGGCCTTTGCTTGCAGCCTTGCCGGTCTTGCCACCATTGCACTGCACGGTGGTGCGCCAGCCCGACGGGGTGAACACCTGCTCGACCGAATCGATCAGGTACTGGCCATCGAGGCCGTCGACGAAACCGCTGATATCGAGGCTGCGCTCGACGAACAGGTCGGTGCGCCCTGGCATGTCCAGACGCACATGGGCCGTGTCGCGGTTGAAGCTGGCCAGGTGCGCACGCGCGGCCTGCTCGGCAGCGGCGCGGTTGGGGTACAGATGACGGTCCATGTGCACCGGCCGGGCGCTGCCCGAAGTGTTGTCGTTAACCAACTCGACCACCTCGCGGGCGCCGCTGGCCGGACTCTGATGGCAGGTGCGCACCGCCTTGCGCGAAGCCTTGTCGTCCAGGCGAAACTGCCACTGGCTGACCTCGCTGCGCTTGAGCGTCACCACCCCCAACGCCTGGCCGCTGGCGCTCTGGCCGCCTTGGCGCGGCAGCACCAGCAACTGGCCGTTGGCAAGCTTGGCGGTGCTGTCGTACTGGCGAGCCAGTCGGGTAATGAAGTTGAAGTCCGACTCGCGAAACTGATCGACCCGCGGTACCACCCGCGTGACTGGGCAGATGGCCTGCCAGCCGTTGCGCGCACCGATCTCGGCGACGATGCGCTGCAACGAGACATTCTCCCAACTGCCACTGCGAATGGTCCTGCCACTGCCGCACAGGTCGCTGGCCTTGCCGCGAATGACGAGGGTGTCCGGTGGACCGGACAGCTCCACCTCATCGACCGTGAAGCGGCCGAGCAAGGTTAGCGGCTGACCGGCATAACCCAGGTGCACCTCCAGCACCGCGCCACGTGACGGCAGGGCCAAGGCGCCATCACGCGCGTCGATGCGCAATTCGAAGTCGTCGGAGTCCAGCCCCGGCTTGTCGGTGGTACGCAGCGACAGTAGACGGTCGTTGATCAGCGCGGTGATGTCCTGGCCGTCGGCGCGGATGCTGAAGACGGGTCTCATGATTCAGGTCTCCATTGCGAAAAAAACAGGGGCACTCAGTCCCAAAGCTGCACGGCGCTGGCCATGGAGGTCGGTAGGTCCGGCAGCAGGATGACCACCTCGGCAGGCAGCGGTTGGGGGACGTCCGCCAGTCCTTGATTGGCCTGCAGCACGGCTTCCACCGTGCCCTGCAGATGGCCGTAATAGTGCTGGCAGAGGGTGTCGAGCAGATCGCCGTCAGACGTTTTGCAGATCTTCGCCATAGCGTGTGAACTCCAGTGAGAAACCCTGTTTGCGTGGAATGCCACCGGCCAGCAGGTTGCTCTGGTCTTCGTCGATGCTGGTCAGGCACCAGTTGCCGAGCACCTCGCCGTAACCGGTGGTCAGGCTCAACGGCAGCAATTGCCGACCGATGCTGCGCAGGGTCTGCAACTGACCCAGGCCACCTTTGAAGGAAGGAAAAATCGCCCCCCGAATGCTGATGGTTTCCTCGCCTTGGGCGACGGCCTGCTGGGCGCTGTCACGACTCAAACGCTCCTGCGCAGCCCAGCGGAAACAGGTCTGTCGGCGCAGTTGGTCGAACGCGGCGGTGTCGAGGTTGAAGTAGTAAGGCGCTGCATTGGGCTTGAGTGGCTGCAGCACCAATAGATGAGGAAAGGGTTTGACCGCCTCGGCGGCCGGGGTGGTAAGCGGCGCGAAACCGAACGCGGCCAGTACCCCGCGGCCGACGGCGCGAACGTCGCCGACCACTTTGCGGATCGCCGCCCCCGCCTTGCCCAAGTGCTCTGAGAAGGTGTCGATGCGTGCCTGGACCTTGCGCACCTCATCGACCGTCTTGTCATAGCGGGCGATCACTTTGTTCACTCGCCCGTGCGCCGAGTCGAGGGCGCGCATCGTGCGCTGCAGGCGCTTGCCAATCGCCGGCCCGACCCAAGGCAAGGCTTCGAGTTCGCTTGCCGCCTGCTTGACGTGGTCCACCGCCTGATCCATCGGATCGAGCATGGCACCGGCACGCCGGCGACCCTCCTCGCCCGCCTTGACCAGGGCGTGCAGTGCACCTTGCAACTGCTCCAGGTAGGTCATGAATGTCGCTCCCGTTCAAAAGCCTCGCAGAGGATCCGCCAAGCGGGCCTCCTCGGCCCTTTGCCGTTTCTCCAGCACGCTGCGCACGGCCGCTTCCAGGTCCAGCGTCAACTGGTCGTGGTCAACGGCCGGGCCTTGCACCGTGATGGGGATGTGGGTGGTGAAATTGAGTGGCTGACTGACCACGGCCTGCGCAGTCGCATTGACGGCGACGGGCGGCGGCGACACGTCTTCGGGCAGCCTGCTGCTGGTTGCGGGCACGGTGACCTGCGCCGCCGGTCGTTGCAGACTCACCGGCAGCGGGAAGCGAACCGGTACTGGCGCGATGCCTGGCAGGATCGACATGCCGGGCAGGGTCGGTGGCCATGTCGGGTTGCCCACTGCGCTGGAAGACGATTCGGCAGGTCGCTGATCGCGCGTGGGATTCGGCGCCTGGCGAGGCGCGTGGGAAGACGGCTTGTCGACGACACGTCCCAGCGAAACGACAGGTTTTACTCGGACCGGCGTTGGCTCTGACGACACGCCGGCTTTGACCATTCCACCCTTTGCTGCCGCCTCAGAGGCCTGCGCCTCAATCTTCGGTAGCCCCACCGTAGAAGCCGGCCTTGACGGTTTCTGACGGGGTTGGACGGGCCGGGGCTTGGTGCCTGCCGCCGCGTGACCGGGAATCTGAATGTCGAGTGGTGGCAAGGGTGCGATGCCAGGGACGAGCGAAGGGCTGGGGATCTTGGGTGACCACAGCGGTCCGTCGGGCATGACGATCGACTGGGCGCGCTGTTCGGTGGTGCTGGCCATCACGGGTTCAGGACCCTCGGTCACACGCACAGAGCCGTCCTGCGGTTGTAGCGAAATCGCTTGTGGCGGTGACGCCGCTGGCTCGTCAGCGCCTTTTGCAGCTTCTGCCTCGGATGAAAAGAACGTCGCGCCAATGTAGCCACCGATGGCCGAACCGAGTTGGTCGCCGAGAAAATTACCAATCATGACGCCCATCGGTGCGGCTTGAGGCAAGCCCATCCAGGTGAGCGCCGCCCCTGCTCCGGCGCCCAACAACACACCGCCCACTGCACCACCATAACCGGCACCGCGCTCCTCGGCCGTTTTGGCGGTCGCGGCGGTGTACGCCCACTTGGCAGCCCCTTCAACGGCCAGCCAGGTCACAGGATTGTAAGCCAGCCCCTTGCTCAGTGCGGAAGTGAGTGAGGGCAGCGGCCCACGCCAGAGACGTTGCTTGGCCGACTCCCAGAGCGCTGCGCCGCTGGCGACAATGCCAGTCGTGGCGACCGCATCCTTGATGGTGTGCATCATCTTCGAGTACGGATCGATCTGCGGCGGGGCAGCCTCGACCTGTGGCGAAGAATCGATGTTGCTTGCTCCCACGGCGGGCGTAGCCATCAGTGCTTTGCCGATGACCGGCCCTGCTTTGTCGGCGGCCATGCTGAGACCGATACCGCCTACCTCCGACGCTACCTTGCCAGCAGTCCGCTTGAACAGGAACGCGCCTGCCGCCTTGCCTAGCAGCCCTGCCAAAGGCGCTCCGAACGCGCTGATATAGCCGGCAACCTGTTGCTCGGGCGTCTTGGCATTCAAGGTAGTGAAAGTACCCTTCAATGCGATGTCCAGAGCCGTACCGGATCGTGCACCTATGGCTTCCTCAAGCGCCCTGTGTACACGGGAGGGCTCGACTGCGGCAGTCCGGGGTGACTGCGCAACTGCGGCTGCGGACTTCACCGGGCGCGATGCGCTTCGCTTGGTCCGCTTAGCCCTGTTTCGCGATCTGGAGGGCCGGACTCTTGGCTCAGGTTCAGCGGTAACCACGGTCGGCGCAAGAACAACGGCGCCCTTTGGTACCGCCCCCTCGACGCCTGAATTGACGTTAGCAACCGAGGCAGTCGGGCTGCCCATTCCAGGGACACTGGGCTGCGCTTTGCCGTCCGGGAAGGACGCAGCAGCATAAGGTGCACCGAGGCCGGCAAACGCCGGCCTGTAGCCCCCCTGCGCAGCGGTTGATGCGGGTCCAGACGCGTGGGTGTCCCCCATCGCGCTCCAAGGGGGATGCCACTGCCCCGCAACCGGGTATGCCTGCACAGGCGCATAATCGTAAGACGCCCAGTGATCAGCAAACCTGGCGCGGTAGGCCTCGAACGCATTCGGGGAGGCCGAACGGGATGCGTAGGCCTCCCCCAGAACAATCTCTGGTTGTTTCGCCATGCAGTATTCCTCTCAATCCGACAGCCACCAGGCCATGTCGCTGAACGACATGGCCATGATTTCGCTTGCGGAAAAGTTCAGCTCCTTGGCCAGCCGCCTGGCGGCGGCCTTCTGCCGGGCAGGGTCAAACCGCGTCGTCCTGCACCAGGCGAAAGTACCCGGCCTGCAAGCGGCCGTAGTCCTTCAGCGTCAGGCCTTCGAGGTCCTTGATGCCGACTTCGGCCAACGACGCGAACAGGTTCAGTTCGCGCTGCTCGTCATCCTTGGCACCGCCAGCCTGGGCGTTACGCATGTCACGCACCGTCGGGGCGCGCAGCGACAGGCTGTCGACCTGCACGCCATTGGCCTCACTGGGACGCGACAGGCGCACGGTGACGCGCTCGGCGGTCAGGTGCAGCCAGGACGGCTGCGTAGTCTGCTCAGTCATCCGGCGCTCCTTACAGGCCCAGCGCAGCACGCTGCGCCGCCAGTTGATCGACGCCGTCGATGACCCGCTTCATGCCCAGGGCATCGATTTCGTAGACCAGGCGACCGTCGACCTCCAGCTTGTAGTAGGTCAGCGCGACGCTGTGCTTGATCTCGGCCTTGTCGCCGGACTTCCAGTCGCCCATGTCGATTTCCTTGAGCGAACCGCGCAGGGTGACGATGACCGGGTTGATCTGGCCCTTCAGGCCCTTGAAGGCACCGCGGAACGTGCCGTTGAACGCGGTGCCGTCGGCCAGGCCGAAGAACTTCAGCGACTCGCGGCGCACGCCGGTGGTGGTGAAGGCTGCCTCTTGCTTTTCCATGCCCTGGTCCATGTGGACCGGCATGTCCATGCCACCGGGACGGTGCTCTTCCATCTTCAGGGTGAGCTTGGGCAGGGTCAGGCTGGGGACATCGCCCTGGAAGCTCACACCGTCGACGAACAGGTTCAGGTTGGCCAGGGTTTCGGGAATCATTGCCATGTAGATGCGCTCCTTAAGCGGCGGTATCGAGGACTTCGGTCAGCCACTGGTTGGTGACTTCGACGCGGAAATTGGGGTTTTCGGCAGGCGGGACGTCGGTGAAGCGGATGTTCCAGTACACCTTGCCCTGCTCCAGCTGGCCGGCGGTGTTCAGCTCCGGGTCGGCGAAGACCTCGAAGTTGATGATCGCGCCCTGGTTCTTCAGGTCGCGCATGAAGGCCTGCAGGCCCTCGGTGACGTCCTTGACGTAGGTGGCGGTGATGGAGCGGTCGACGGCCCATTTGTGGCCGTAGAGGATCGCGTCCATGACGATGTCCAGGGTGCGCACGCGGGTGACGAAGGCCCACTTCGGATCACTGGACAGGGTGCGGTTGCCCCACAGACGGAAGCCGTCGTCGCGGATGATGGTGGCGATGTTGGCGTTGTTCAGCAGGTTGGCGCGGCAGCTGTCATCGCCATCGAGGAACTCCACCGGACGGGTGGTGCCGGTGATGCCGACCAGCTCCTTGTTCGACGGCGAGGCCCAGAAGCCGTACTCGCGGTCGGTCCAGGCGAACAGGCCCGCGACCCACGCCGAGCTCGGCGCATCGACGGTGGCTTCGGCAGCGGTGTCGAAGTAGCGCACGCCTGGGTCGACCAGGAAGGCACGCTTGGCACCGAAGTTCTTGGCGTAGGCCACGGCCGCTTCATCGGTGGTCGCCGGACCGTCGATGATGGCGATGCCACGCAGCTTGTCGGCCAAGGCCACCAGCGCGGTACCGACCGCCTGGGTGGCGCTGTGCTTGGGGGCGACCAGCAAACGAGGCTGGGCGTTGAACCGGCTCTTGCCGTCGAGCAGGGCCTGCAGGCCAGTACGCTTGCCATCGGCCAGCACGCTGCCGATGACGGCGGCGGTCTGTTCGGCCGAGTCGTCGAGCTTGGCCACGCCACAGGCGACGATCACCGCCTTGGCGCGGCTGTAGATGGCGCGGCAGGCCTTGGTGATCGCCGCATCGGCGCCGAAGGCGGCGACCGCTTCGCGTTCGCTGGTGATGAGCACCAGGTCGTTGGCCTTGGCCGAGACGCCGGCCCCTTCGGTGAAGGTGTCGACCAGGCCGATGATCGAGGACGACGGCAGGGCAATGTTGCGGGCGCCGGTGTCGACGTTGGTGACGGTGACGCCGTGGAAGAATCCACTCATAGAACTAATCTCCAGATAAGAGAAAGCCCCGCATGCGGGGCCCTAGTGGTACAGCAGGAAAGAAAACGCCCCGGCAGTGCGGGGCGTTCATTCGGTTTGCGAGGCCAGCCAGGCGACCAGCGCTTGATCATTGGGGCTGTTTGGCCATTCGTCGTCAGCCGGAACGCTGACGTTGATGTCCAGACGCCCTAGTTTTACGCGATAGACTTTCCACGCTTTGAGCGCGTCGGTTTCGCTGTCGGTGGCCATACCCAGATCCACGGCATCCTGCAGCGTGTTGATGCGTGAAGTGGCGTACTGGCTGGCCAGCGATTGCTTGAGGTAGGCACTGCGTCGAGCCGCCTCGGCCATAGCGGCCTCATCCGGCACCCACTGCTCGCCCTCCCAGGTGTCGAACGCCGTTGTCGGCGCCTGCAGGGTGTAGCCCTGGGGCAGATCGCCCAAGGCCTGCCATTGTTGGGGCTCACCGGTGCCGGTGCTGTACACCGTGGCGCCGCGATGGTCAGCGACGCGCTCCCAGCCGGTGCCGTCGCGATTGATCAGGGCAGCGAAGCCCGCTTCGAACACTGGCGCCTCGAGTCGGTAGCTGCAGGCCGGTAGTACCCAGACGCCCGGCTCCAGCGGACTGGGGTCCGCCTCGCCGAGGCCGACGTACTCGCCGGTATCACGGTGCACATTGCAGACCTTGGGGGCTTCGACACCCGCCAACTGCCACCAGGGCAAAGTCTTGGCAGGGCCGGACGAATCCGATTGCGCCGCCAGCTCGTCGTGCTCCTGCGGTGCTTGCGGCGCCTGCTGGCCGCTTACTTCGTCACTCATACATCACCTCAATACTTGATACAGGCCAGGTAGGCCCGGTTAGCCATGCGCGTCTCATTGCCACCGGTGCTGCTGATGCTGAGGGTGTGTGCATGCGCACCACTGACTGAGGACGTCATCGTTTGAATGCCGTCGCTCAGCTGATCACCCAACACAGCGTTCCCACCCTCCTCCACGAAGCCCGAACCGATCCGCTCACGGATGAACTGCGTGGTGTGCTGGTGCGCACCGGCGCTGTTGGTGGTGCCCGTGTGGGTATGCGCCTGGTTCTGCCCCGCCTGGGTCGAGAACAATGCCCGTCCCGCATCGGCCGCGTTGAGGCCATCGGTCCACGCGCGATCGATCAGTTCCCGGTCGTCCGGCACATTGAAGGTGGTCGAGCCGTCGCCGGCGCCGAAGCTGGTCCCGATCACCGCGAACAGGTCGGCATAGGCGGTGCGCGAGTAGGCTGCTCCGTTACGCTTGAGCCAGCCCGCAGGCGGCGCGCTGCGCGCAAAAAATGCGACCTGGCCGGGCGGCGCCGCTGTCGCGATGGCCGCAGCATCTGCCGCTTTCATCGCGTCGACCGTTGGCGTCTCGGCCAACTTCCCCCGACTGGACACGAACCAGCCGGTGCTGGTGTTGTTGACCATCTCGACATACTCACCGCTTTGCAGCACCAGTGTGGTCAGTGCAACGCCGGCCGCGATGGTGCCGCTGGCGGTAGTGATCGAGAGCGTGCCGCCGCTTGGATTGCGAAACGCGTATGTCGTACCGGAGGGTGCATCGGCCGGCGCCGGCAGGGTGACGGTCAGGTTGTTCGCATTGGCCTGATACAGCCGCCCCGACTGCGCAGCGCTCAAGGTCATGCTGGAGCTGAGCCCCAGTACCGGTCCTGAGAAACTCCGCTTGGCCTGCTCGACATACTCAGTGTTGGCCACGCTCTTGGAGGCATCGTTGGCTTTCTGCGTCGGCACGCTCGGCTTGCCGCTGAACACCGGATCTTTCAGCGGGGCGTAGATGTCCTGGACGTACTCGACCGTGGCCGCTTCCTTGAGCTTGCCGCGGGCGCTCACGAACCACTCTGTTGCCGAAGACGTGAACTCTGCCCACTCATAGGCCCGTAGCGTCATCTTCGCGGCGGCGACCCCCTCTTCGACAATCGCCCCTGCCGAGACGGCCAGGGTTTGAGTGCTGACGCGAGGGTTACGCAACGTCACGACGGAACCGTCTGGCACGCTCGCCGAGGACGGTAACGTAGCCGTGAGGGCGTCGGCGTTGAACTGGAACAATGCGCCCAAATGGGTCGAGGTGTTCAGCGTGATGTTGGCTGAAATACCAACGGCCGCCTGCGTACGGAAACTGCGCGAGTTGTTGTTGATCGCACCGAGCACACCGTCCAGTGACGGGAGCTCTTTCCATGCACGCCAAGCCCCGGAAGACTTGGTGCGGTACATCAACTTGTCGACCGAAGCAGCCGCATAGATCTGCAGCGCCGCAGAGTTGCCGTTCCAAGGGCATTGCAGCAGGAAACCGTTGCTCTGAAACGGCAGGTTGGTCGTCTGGCTGGAGCTGACGAAGAAGAAGCCACTGGTGGCTTGTGCATTACAGTCGCCACACAACGGCGCGACTTGAGTGCCCAACCCGACGGCCGCCAGTGCATCGGCCACGGTTTTTCCGATTTCGTCGAGGATGCCGCGTTGATTGACCACGTAGCTGCTACGCGAGGCCTGCAGTTCGAGCCATTCGCCGGGTTGCATGGTCATCGACGATGCGCCGCTGTTGCGCTCGAACAATTGGCTGATCGCAGTAGTGATGGTGACGACACCAGGGCTGACGTTGCGGATGACGAACGTGCCACCCGCCCCGGCCTCTTCTGCGCTGGGCAGCGTGATGGTCACCGGCGCCGTGACGTTGAAGGCATAACCAGTCTGCGTACCTTGGAGCGTGATGTTCGCTCCGACCTGCATAACGTTGCCGGTATAGTTGCGCTTGTAGGTATTCACCGCCTGGAACAGCGCGGCCATGGTGGCCAACCTGTCGGTATTGTTACCGAGCGGCTGGGTGGGCGCCGTGGGCGTGCCGGTGAAGGCCGGGCTGTCTTTCCTGGCGAGCTCCACTGGATCGCGCCAGGTCCCGTCCTGATTGCTGGCACGCCCCAGGAACCGATCCGTGTAGGGGATGTTGCCGATCTCGAAGCCCTTGTTGCCAGCGAACACCATGCGCTGCACGAACGCGAAGTCGCCGTAGGGCGAAATGGCCGGCGGGTAGTAGTAGTTACCCGCCGGTAACTTCGCCACGTCTGCAACCGAGCCGGGCAAGCCTTTGCCAGGCTCCGTAGAGCCGAGCCCGAAGTAGGCCAAGATGGAGCGCGCGGCCGACATCGTCGCCAAACCATTGGAGACGTCTGTGGCACCGAGCGTCGGCGCGGTGGGCGATCCGCTGAACGACGGCGAGTCGATCTGCGCCACTTCCTTCAACTTCCCGCGCCCTACCACGAACCACGCACTGCCGGAGGAAGCCAGTTCCGCCCACTCGAAGGGTTTCAATGCAAGCGACCCGCTGGTGCTACCGCCGTCCACAATCGAGCCGGATGACGCCACCACGATGGTCTGCGTCGCGGTCGCCGATGGGTTGCGCAACATCACCGACGCCCCATTGCCTACGTCAGCCAGTGCCGGCAAGGTCAGGGTCAAGGCACCGGAATTGAACTGTACGGCGTTGCCCATCTGCGCCGCGGTCAACGTGGTGTTGGTGCTCAGTCCGATCACGGCCGTCTTGAACTGTCGAGACGAAGCCGCGATAGCAGTTGCCAGAGCGCTCATGTTGGCGACTTGCAGACCCGTGCTACTCGCCGAGGGCGTGGGCGCTTCCGGTGCGCCGGTGAACTTGGGCGACAGCAGCGGGGCCTTCTTCGCCAACTCGTTGACCATGCTCGTGGCAAAGTTCGGGTCGTTGCCAATGGCAGCGGCCAGCTCTTTGAGGGTGTCCAGAGCACCAGGCGCGGAATCGACCAGTCCGTTCACAGCACTGGTGACTGCATCGAGAATGGCTTTGGCAATTTCGCTACGGTTATAGGTTTCCGATTTGGTATAGACGTCGGTCAGCCCATAACCGCTGGCCGTCGTGGGATTGGTGGCCGCGACCACACGCCCGTACTTGTCCACTTGTACGCTGCGGTAGGTACCCACCGCGATGCCGGTGCGGCCAAACGCCATATCGAATGACAGGGCGGTCACGCCAAGTGTGATCGGCGCATCGGTCACCAGTTGCCAGGCGCTATCGCCGTTGACCGTTCCCGACTCCACCAACACCAGAAGCCCAGGGGTGACCTTGGCGCTGCTGTCGGCGTCAGGGGCCCGCTTCCAGGCCCCCGCCACCACCGTGTAGATGCCGTTTTCCTTGGCCGAGACCTGGTTCTTGACCAGCACTCGAGCGCCCGCCGTAAGGGCCACGCCGTCAATGGTCTGCAGGCCCGTCAGGTTGATGCCGGTTGTGGTAGCGACCAGCACCGAATGCTTGAAGTCCTGGCGGGCCAGTTCCTCGGTGACCCACTCGCGGGTCGCCAGCACCACTGCCGGGTCGATTTTCAACTGCACGTTGCTGGCGCTGCTCACCACCAGACTCATTCGCACCACCTGGGTACGGCCAGAACCCTGACTGAGCAGCGGTTTGTAGGTCGGCGCGCAGTTGGCCACGGCGACCATATCGCCATTGGCATCGTACAAGCCGATCTCGCGGATCCATTTGCCACCGACTTCGGCCGGGATGACCTGTTCGGCCACGATGATCGCGCTGTTCTTGTCGTCCACCTTGAGCTGATTCAGTGGCGCCCGGCGCCACTCGTTGATCAGCTTGGTCTGGGTGGCATTGGGCGTGGGGTCGGTGCCGTTGGCATCGCCTACGCCCATGTGAGTGATGGTCCATGGGATGCCCAAGGCATCCGCGTTGGCCTGCTTCGCCGCGCCCACGTTGGTGAGGATGGCGTAGAACTGGGAATTCTGATCAACCATGTGCAATGTCCAAGGTATCGATGATGTGTTCGCGGCCGCCGCGGCCGATAGTGCCGACGATGTCGATATCGCGAGCCGCAGGTGGATAGATGTCGAGCTCGTCGCCGTCCTGCAACGCGCAGCCCAAGTACAACGCGCCCTTGCTCTCCAGGCTGATCACCAGCCCGATCAAGTGCCGACTGACCGGGCGCGCGTCGTCGATCAGCGCCGACAGCTCGTTGTAGGTCCGTTCGCTGATACCGGCGTCGGCAACGCCGACCTTCAGCGCGAAGGCGCCAGGCACGCCGGCAGGCTTGGCCTGCCACCACTCCTGCACCTCGATGAGGTAACCGAATGGCTCGACCACTCGCCTGAGGGCGCCGAGGGTGCCCTTATGGGCGTGGACGAAGAAGGTGGAGCGGATCACCGAACGCTTGATCGCCTCGCTCCAACTGTCGTCCCAGCGGTCCACCGACCAGGCCCAGGCCAATTGGTAAAGCAGATGCGCCGGGCAGGTGTCGGGGTTGTACAACTGGCGCAGGGTGACTTTCAGGTCCTCGTCGCTCGCGCGTTCCAGAGCCCGCTCCAGCGGTGTGCGATTCAGGGGCAGGAGACTGTTCATATCAGCCCCCGCGCTTGAGATCGAAACCGGTGCACCACGCTGCCTGAGCCTTGCTCGGGCGAATGTCGGTCCAGTCGATCAGCTCGACCCGGCTGACGCCGTCGATGTGCAATTGCGCATCGATGCCCGAGCGGGCTACCTCGACGCCCAGCCGACGGCGAGGGTTGAGCCAGGCCTGCAAGCGGCGTTGGCACTCGCTGAGGATGGCCTCATATTCCGGACCGCTGTCGGCCATGTGCAGCACCGCGTTGATTCGATACGGCAGCACCTGGGCGCTGCGCACATTGACCCGGTCAGCGACCGGACGGATGTCGTCGTCGTTGAGGTAGGCGCTGACTTCGTTGAGCAGCGCCTGGGTGGCCACGCCTTGGTCATCGATGCTCAACACCGTGACATCGACCACCGCCGGCGACGGACTTTCGGCGGTCGCGTCAGCGACCCGTCCCGAAGCGTTACGAGCGTGGAGGATGTAGCTGTTGCGCGGACCGGCAGTGGTGAGGCCTTCGTAGACCAGTTGCACACGCTCGCGCAGGGCGTCGTCGGACTCGAGAATGGCCTCGGTAGGTGGCAGACTGGTCGAGTCGGCGGGCTGGACCACCAGGCGCTGCAGGGCGACGTTGGCGGCCAGTTGATCGAGGTCGCTGCCTTGGGCGTACGCCAGCAGCAAGGCCTTGGCGGCATCGTTGACACGGGCGCGGTTGAGCAGTTTGCGGTAGGCCCCGACTTCGAGCAGCTTGGTCACCGGATCGCTCTCCAGTTGCGCGGTCCAGTCATCGCCCATGTGTGCACGGAAGGTGTCGAGGTCCGCCTGGTAGAGCGCCTCGAAGTCCAGGTCTTCGAGCAGTTGCGGCGCCGGCAATTTCGACAGGTCGACCTGACTCATACGCTCACCTCCACCAGGGCTTCATCGCCCAGGTAGCGGCCGCTCAGCGCCAGGCTGACCTGGCCATCGAGCACCGCCACGACCTTGACCCGCTCCAGCTCGAGGCGCGGCTCCCAGCGCCCCAAAGCGCGGGCGACCTCGGCCTGAACGGCACTTTTCCAACCTTCATTGACCGGCAAGTCGACATAGCGACGCAGCTGACTGCCGTATTCGGGGCGCATGCGCCGGCTGCCCAGGGGCGTGGTGAGGATGTCCTCGATGGACTGGCGCAGATGGGCGATACCGGCCAGCGGCTGACCGGTGCGGCGGTCCAGGCCGATCATGGGGCGCCTCCCGGTAAAGCCTGGGCGCGTTGATAGGCATCCATGGCATTCTCCTGGCGTAGAAATGCCCGCGTTGCGGGCGGGTTTCAGTGTTTGTGATTAGGTGTGTTGCCGGCGGTATCGATGATGCGTGCGCCGCCGAGGATGTCGGCACTGACGGTCAGCGGGCCGTTGATGGCGACCTTGCCGGTAAGGGTGATGTTGGCGGCGTCGAGGGTGACGGCGCCGTCCGTCAGTACCAGGGTGCTGGCGCCCACCTTGATGCGGACGGTGCCGGTGGGCAGGTCGATGTCGTAGCGCTTGGCCTGCCAGTCGTAGATCAGCGAGCCACCGTCGGCGAAGCGCCAGCCTTCGGCATGTTCGCGGGTGTCCGGCGCATTGCCAGCGTTGCCGTAGAGGCCCGCGAAAAACGTTCCTTGGGCGGGTTCGCCGCTGGGGCTAAGCAGAACCCCCTGCTCGCCCAGGCTTGGCGCCCGCCAGTGACGGGCCTGACCGGCGGCCTGGGCATGCCAGCGCACCCAAGCGCTGGTCCAACCGCTGCCGTCGGACACCCGGACCCTGGCCGCGGCCAGGTCAACCGCCACCACTCGACACGGGATGACCAGGCTGGCGAGCATGCGATCATGCAAGGCACTCACATAGCTCATGCCAGGTCCTCCGGGGCGAAATAGTGCGGTTCGTTGCCTTTACCGGTGTCAGGGCTGAAGCCCAGCTTGAGGCTACCAGCCGGCTCATCGGGCCAATCCCATTGCAGCTCGCCGAGCAGCACGGGTTGGTCCCATCGTACTCGCCAGCCTGAGCCTGCGAAGAAAGCCCGCACGTTGCGACTCGGCTCGACGAATTCCAGGCCCCAGAGTTGCTGGCGCAACAGGTCCATCACTTGCGCCGCCAGGACGCTGCCCTGCAGACGCGCCTGAGGGTTCGAGGCAGCCGGGGTGATGTCCGCCTCGAAGGTGGTGACCAGCACCGACCGACCATCCCTGGGCGCTGAGTCGGCGACCATGCGCACGATGCCGTGGCGCAGTGACGGCAACGCCGGTACCTTTTCTGCTTCGGTGTAGGTATCGACCGACGCCAGCTCCGGAATCGCCTCTCGAATGGTTGCAGTTAAAGCCGCGTGCAACGTGGCCAATTCGCTCATGAACATCGCTCCTATTGCTCTTCCCTCAAGCCAAGGCGCTTGGCTGCCCAGCGCTCGTAAAGGCCGATGGCGACATCGGCACCGGCCATGGCGGTGAGGCAACCGAAGGCGCTCGCGCTCCAGATCGACATGCCGCTGGCGTACAGCAGCATCACCGTCGAGACCCCGCACACCATGCAGGCCCCCGATCGCAACGCCAGACGCCGCAGCAGCGACCACCCGCGAGCACCGGCTTTGTCGGCCCGCCACATCTCGCCGGACAAACCGCCCAGCAGTGCCAGGACGATTACTAGCCAGAGCGGCATTTCCAGTAACGTCTGTTGCTCGCTCGTCACTGTCCTGTCTCCTGTGTAATGGCCGTCGGCGACTGCCGACGGATCCCTTGCCGTATCACGCGGCATTCCAAAGGGTCCGTTGGCACAGGCCCTTCAGTAATGCGTTGTCGAACCGCCGGCCACAGCTGGTGACGCCGGACGGTTCCGCTTCAAATTGGTGACTCCGACCGCGGCCGCCTGCCCGCCGGATAACTGATCGTGGTGCTTTACGCTGCACACCCGGGCCAGTTGCCAACCCTCTGAACAGTCAAGGCCTGTTCATCGCTGCCTGTGTATCAACCGGTAACTGACCGGCTTGGGACACAGATTATGCATCAACGCATATGCAGTCAATGCATTTTTGAAAATATTTTTGCACCGGGAAATGCTTATATGCATGAAAGCTTTGGGAGCTGTGGCTTGTAGGGGTTTTCGCTAGGTAGAAAGCGGGGCTGGTGCAGCGGAGGGGCGTGAGGACATCGCAGCCGGTCGGTATGGCCATTCAACAGGCATAAAAAAACCCGCCTAAGCGGGTTTTAGTGAAGCCATACACAGTCAGCGTGCGTACATGCCCCACCAGAAAACGTGGCCGAGCAAGCTGATCTGCTCATCCTGCATCTGTTGGAAGCTGTAATCCTCGTCGGGGTGCTCGTCCCGGTTGAAGCTGCGCAGACGGATGCCGGTCGGCAGGCGATACACCTGTTTGACCCGCAGTTGACCATTGTGATTGATGGCATACAGGTCGCCATCGATGATATCGCCGATGGCGCATTTACCCGTGTTGACGCCGACGGTGGCGCCGTCACGCAGCACCGGTAGCATGCTGTTGCCACGCACCGTGACACACTTGGCCTGGTCGAACTGCACACCGTTGTGGCGCAAACTGCGCTTGCCGAAACGCAAGCGGGCACGCTCGCTTTCCTCTATCACGAATCTTCCTGATCCTGCTGCCAATTCGACCTCTCGAAGGAAGGGCACGGACACCTCGTCGTCCTCGACGGGTGTTTCATCGTCCCACAAGCTGATATCGCTCAATTCCGCATGGCCTGGGAGGGGCTCAGCAGCACGGGAGTCGCCCAGCTCCAGGCGACCGCGCAATTGATCGGTGCTCACGCCGAAATACTCGGCGATCCTCGAGACGTGCTTGTCCGACGGATCGACGATTTTCTCGCTGAGAATCCGCGACAAGGTGGATTGAGGGACGCCCGTGCGCCGATGCAGCTCCGTCGGGGACAGGCCGTGGCGATCGAGCAATGCTCTGAGTACTGAGGCTACGTTGCGCTTTTGCATAAAATGCATAATGCTCGGGTTTTTCCAGAAATGCAAATGCATGTTCAGCCTGCTGCCCTGCAGTGGCCGACAAAAGTCTGTACCATTGCCGGTTTCGAAATAGCCACCAGACCACTGCTCCAAGGCCCTGAATGTCTGATCTCTCCGCACACACCCCGATGATGCAGCAGTATTGGAAGCTGAAAAACCAGCATCCAGACCAGCTGATGTTCTACCGCATGGGCGACTTCTACGAAATCTTCTACGAAGATGCGAAAAAAGCCGCGAAACTGCTGGATATCACCCTGACCGCACGGGGTCAGTCGGCAGGTCAGTCGATTCCCATGTGCGGGATTCCCTTCCACTCGCTCGAGGGTTATCTGGCCAAGTTGGTCAAGCTCGGCGAGTCGGTGGTGATCTGCGAGCAGATCGGTGACCCGGCCACCAGCAAAGGGCCGGTCGAGCGTCAGGTGGTGCGTATCATCACGCCTGGCACCGTCAGCGACGAGGCTTTGCTGGACGAGCGCCGCGACAACCTGATCGCCGCCGTTCTGGGCGATGAACGCCTGTTCGGGCTGGCAGTGCTGGACATCACCAGCGGCAACTTCGGCGTTCAGGAAATCAAAGGCTGGGAGAATTTGCTGGCCGAGCTGGAGCGTCTGAATCCGGTCGAGCTGCTGATTCCCGACGATTGGCCGCAAGGCCTGCCGGCGGAGAAGCGTCCAGGCGCGCGGCGCCGCGCCCCCTGGGACTTCGACCGCGATTCGGCGCGCAAAAGCTTGTGCCAGCAGTTCGCGACCCAGGACCTGAAAGGCTTCGGCTGCGACAAACTGACCTTGGCCATCGGCGCTGCCGGTTGCCTGCTGACCTACGCCAAGGAAACCCAGCGCACCAGCCTGCCGCACTTGCGCAGCCTGCGCCATGAGCGCATGGACGACACCGTGATCCTCGACGGCGCCAGTCGCCGTAACCTGGAGCTGGACATCAACCTGTCTGGTGGTCGCGACAACACCTTGCAGTCGGTCATCGACCGCTGTCAGACGGCCATGGCCAGTCGCCTGCTCAGCCGCTGGCTGAACCGTCCTCTGCGTGACCTCAAGGTGCTACAGGCGCGCCAGGACTCGATTCGCTGCTTCCTCGATGGCTACCGTTTCGAAAAGCTGCAACCGCAGCTCAAGGAAATCGGTGACATCGAGCGCATCCTCGCGCGGATCGGCCTGCGCAATGCGCGCCCGCGCGACCTGGCGCGACTGCGTGACGCCCTCGGCGCCCTACCAGAATTGCAGAACGCCATGGCCGAACTGGAGGCGCCGCACCTGGCGCGTCTGGCGGCGATCACCGGCACCTACCCCGAGCTGGCGAGCCTGCTCGAACGGGCGATCATCGACAATCCTCCCGCAGTGATCCGTGATGGCGGCGTACTCAAGACCGGCTATGACAGCGAGCTCGACGAACTGCTGGCCATCAGCGAAAACGCCGGGCAATTCCTGATCGACCTTGAAACCCGCGAGAAAGCCCGCACCGGCCTTGCCAACCTGAAGGTGGGTTACAACCGCGTACACGGTTACTTCATCGAGCTGCCAACCAAGCAGGCCGAACAGGCTCCAGCCGACTATATCCGTCGCCAGACGCTCAAGGGTGCCGAACGCTTCATCACGCCTGAACTCAAGACCTTCGAAGACAAAGCGCTGTCGGCCAAGAGTCGCGCCCTGGCACGAGAGAAGATGCTCTACGACGGGCTGCTTGAAACCTTGATCAGCCACCTTGCTCCGCTGCAGGACAGCGCGGCCGCGTTGGCCGAGCTGGACGTGCTGAGCAACCTCGCCGAGCGTGCGCTGAACCTCGACTTGAACTGCCCACGCTTTGTCGACGAGCCGTGCATGCGCATCGAGCAGGGTCGCCACCTGGTGGTCGAGCAAGTGCTGACCACGCCCTTCGTGGCCAATGACCTGGGGTTGGATGATCGCACCCGGATGCTGATTATCACCGGACCGAACATGGGTGGTAAATCCACCTACATGCGCCAGACCGCACTCATCGTGCTGATGGCCCACATCGGCAGCTTTGTCCCAGCCGCGCGCTGCGAGCTGTCGCCAGTGGACCGCATCTTCACCCGCATCGGCTCGAGCGACGACCTCGCCGGCGGTCGTTCGACCTTCATGGTGGAGATGAGCGAAACCGCGAACATTCTGCATAACGCGACCGAGCGCAGCCTGGTACTGATGGACGAGGTGGGCCGCGGTACCAGCACCTTCGATGGCCTCTCCCTGGCATGGGCTGCTGCCGAGCGCCTGGCGCAATTACGCGCCTACACGCTGTTCGCGACCCATTACTTCGAGCTCACCGTATTGCCGGACAGTGAGCCGCTGGTGGCCAACGTGCACCTCAATGCCACTGAGCACAACGAGCGCATCGTCTTCCTACACCATGTCCTGCCAGGTCCAGCCAGCCAGAGCTACGGCCTGGCAGTGGCGCAGTTGGCAGGCGTGCCGACGCCGGTCATCCAGCGCGCCCGCGAACATCTCGGTCGCTTGGAAACCGCGAGCCTGCCCCACGAACCGCCGATGACTCGGAGCACGAGCGAGCCGCAGGTACCGCATCAGAGCGATCTGTTCGCCAGCCTCCCGCACCCCGCCATCGAGAAGCTGGGCAAGCTGGATCTGGACGACATGACGCCGCGTCAAGCTATCGAAATGCTATATCAACTGAAAAACCTGTTATAACGGCGATCCGCGCAAGCTGGTAGAATCCGCCGCGGTTTGCCGGAGCTGCAGGTTATTAGCCTGGCCAGCAGTCACCGTGAACCGCGCCGCCCTCAAAGGAAGGGTGCGCCGCCGTCGCCTGAGGAGAGAATTAGAAATGACCTTCGTCGTCACCGACAACTGCATCAAATGCAAGTACACCGACTGCGTGGAAGTCTGTCCGGTGGACTGCTTCTACGAAGGCCCGAATTTCCTGGTCATCCACCCGGACGAGTGCATCGACTGCGCACTGTGCGAACCCGAGTGCCCGGCCCAGGCGATCTTCTCCGAAGATGAAGTGCCATCGGGTATGGAGAACTTCCTCGAGCTCAACGCCGAGCTGGCCGAAATCTGGCCGAACATTACCGAGCGTAAGGATCCGCTGCCGGATGCCGAAGAGTGGGATGGCAAGACTGGCAAGATCGCTGATCTGGAACGTTGATCCACTCAGCGTTGCAGAACGAAAAAAGGCCCGTCAGGGCCTTTTTTGATGTCTCGGATTCGGAATTACACCGGACCGGAGGCTGAATCGCAGACAAAAAAAGGGGCGGTTTGACCCGCCCACATTTTTTCCGTAGTCCCTGCTTGTCCCTTTCATCATCCTGATGAATCGCATCCTGCGATGTCCTTGGCAATCATCCTTGAAAGCCTGCGCCAGTCCGTCGGCGCAGTTCAGATACTACTGTTTTCCCTGAGGGGAGCAACCAGCGCACCTTACAAGATGCTACGACAGCAACACATTTACATACCTATAAAGTACTTATAAATCATAAAGTTATAAAAATACCCAAGCTGAAAACGACAATACTTTACTTACACTACCCATGAAGGCTTACAGCTTTGGTAAGTGATCTCCTACAGCCCAAACTGCAAAGCGACCAGCATGAAACATTTCCATCGCCCACAAAAATGCCCCGGAATCAGCGGGGCATTGTCGACTGGCCTGCAGGCGGTTACTGGAACAAGGATTCGCTGGAGAGCCCATTCTTCTCAAGAATTTCACGCAGACGCTTGAGACCTTCGACCTGGATCTGGCGAACCCGCTCCCGGGTCAGACCAATTTCCAAGCCAACATCCTCCAGGGTACTGCTCTCGTGGCCACGCAGGCCGAAGCGGCGGATCACGACTTCACGCTGTTTGTCGGTGAGTTCGCCCAGCCATTGGTCGATGCTCTGGGAGAGGTCATCATCTTGCAGCAGTTCGCAAGGATCGGTGGGGCGGTCATCGGTGAGCGTATCGAGCAGGGTTTTGTCCGAATCAGGGCCCAGTGATACGTCTACAGAGGAAACTCGCTCGTTGAGGCCCAGCATGCGCTTGACCTCGGCCACCGGCTTTTCCAACAACCCGGCGATTTCCTCTGGGGATGGCTCGTGATCGAGCTTCTGGGTAAGCTCGCGCGCCGCCCGAAGATACACGTTGAGCTCTTTGACCACGTGGATCGGAAGACGAATGGTGCGGGTCTGGTTCATGATCGCCCGCTCGATGGTCTGGCGAATCCACCAAGTGGCATAGGTGGAGAAACGGAACCCACGCTCGGGGTCGAACTTCTCGACCGCGCGGATAAGGCCCAGATTGCCCTCTTCGATGAGATCCAGGAGCGAAAGACCACGATTGACGTAACGCCGAGCGATCTTCACCACCAAGCGCAGGTTGCTCTCGATCATGCGCTTGCGACCTGCAGGATCACCCTTCTGGGAAAGACGCGCGAAATGCACCTCTTCTTCAGGAGAGAGCAGCGGTGAAAAACCGATTTCGTTGAGGTACAGCTGCGTAGCGTCGAGCGCACGGCTGTAATCGATGTACTTGTGCTGTTTGAGCGATGAGCCGGACTTGGCCCTGGTCCGAACCGGAGGTACTACAGGTTCGTCTGACACCACATCCGTTTCCAAAACGATGCCTGTCTCCATCACTAGGAGGTCATCGTCGATGTCAAACTCCGGCGCTTCTTTGCTGAGAGCCATTGTTATAGTCCTTTGCTGAGTTCGAACCTCAGACTCTAGCGTCACCTGATTCCCTGGCAGCGCTAAAGCCTGTCCCCGTTACGTCCTCAGGAACAGGCTGGTGCAACAATCAACGGCGTGGCAGAAATTGTAGAGGGTCGACGGGTTTGCCCTGGCGGCGAATCTCGAAATGCAGCTTTACCCGATCAGTGCCTGTGGACCCCATTTCCGCGATCGTCTGCCCTGCCTTGACCTGCTGCCCCTCCCGAACCACGAGCCTGCGGTTATGGCCGTAGGCACTGACGTAGGTATCGTTGTGCTTGATGATGATGAGCTCGCCGTAGCCCCTCAAACCGCTCCCGGCGTAAACCACAGCACCGTCAGATGCAGCAAAAACAGGCTGTCCCAAATCCCCGGCGATATCAATGCCTTTATTCAAACTACCGTTTGAAGCAAATTTTCCAATCAACACGCCATTGGCCGGCCAGGTCCAGCCACCGACAGCACGTTCAGCCGCTGGCACTTGAGTCACGACTGGCGCAGTGGCAACAGAGGGGGCAGTTGCCGACTTGTCACGATTTGTTGCTGGAGAAGAGGATGCGCCAACTGGGCGCCGAGTGACCGTGGTACGGCTCGACGAGGATGGGCCTGAAGTGACTACCGTGGTGCTGCCACCGGAGCCGCTGCTGAAGCGAATCGGCTGACCAGGACGAATGGTGTAAGGCGGTGCGATACCGTTGCGCGCGGCCAGCTCTTTGTAATCCCAGCCATAACGGAAAGCGATGGAGAACAAGGTGTCACCCGGCTTGACCACATACTGGCCGGACGTCACGGTGGGACGCTTGGGCGCCGCGCTATTGCGATCGACCACCCGGGCGCCACTGGAACCGGTGCTGGAGCATCCCGCCAGCAGGGTTCCCATGGCCAGCGCAATCACCAGTAGCTTGAAACCCGACCAATCCTTGCGCTGCCGAATGATTGTGTGACCCACCCGCGCTCCCCTCATGGTGCCGAAATCTGGATAAGACGATATGCAATATTGTTGCAATTATAACCGAGGCCAGCGTGATTGGCTGCTGCGCTCACGCGTGCGGCAATTGTAAGTGGGATTGCCTCATACCGCCTGATAGACAGGCAGGCGCCGCAAGAATTCGTTACGGATGCAAATATTGACGATTCGACGCTGGCCTTCAGGCCAGCGGTCCATTGAGCAAAGGCACGAAACGCACAGCGCCCAGCGCCCGTCGAGAGAAACCGTGCTCCTCACGCACGATGAGCAGCAGTTGCTGAGCCTCCCCCGCTGGACCGACCGGAATCACCAGACGGCCACCCGGTGCCAACTGATCGAGCAGCGCCTGCGGCACTTCCGCTGCCACTGCGGTGACGATGATGCCGTTATAGGGCGCCAAAGCAGGCCAGCCCTCGCACCCATCCCCCCAACGGAACACCACGTTGCGCAGGTTCAACTCGACCAGTCGCTCCTTGGCGCGATCTTGCAGTACCTTGATGCGCTCGACCGAAAACACCCGCTCCACCAACTGCGCCAGAATGGCGGTCTGGTAGCCCGAACCGGTGCCAATCTCCAGCACCTTGTCCAGCGGGCCGGCCTCGAGCAGCAATTCGCTCATGTGCGCAACCATGAATGGCTGAGAGATCGTCTGGTTATGGCCGATAGGCAGCGCGGTGTCTTCGTAGGCCCGGTGCGCCAGGGCTTCGTCGACGAACAGATGGCGCGGTGTGCGGCGGATCGTCTCGAGCACTTGCGTGTTGGACACGCCCTCCTCGTACAGGCGCTGAATCAGCCGCTCGCGGGTACGCTGCGAGGTCATGCCGATACCGCCGCGGCGTTGCAGATCGTCCTGATCGCGCATCAGAGCAAGCCCTCCAGCCAGCTCTCCAGGCCTTCGAAAACCTCCTTGAAGGTTCGATCCAACTGCAACGGGGTAATGGAGACGTAGCCCTGCATCACCGCATGGAAATCGGTGCCCGGACCACCATCCTCGGCGTCACCGACCGCTGCGATCCAATAGCCCTCCTTGCCCCGTGGGTTGATCACCTGGGTCGGGACTGCCGCACGCGCACGATGACCCAGGCGGGTCAGGCGCACACCACGGATATGCTCCAGCGGCAGATTGGGAATGTTGACGTTGAGCACGGTGCGTGGCGGCAGTTGCAGACGCGACTGCGCCTCCACGACCCGTCGAGCCACATGGGCCGCCGTCGGCAAGTTGTCTGGCTGGCGCGACAACAGGGAGAACGCCAGCGACGTACCGCCGAGAAAGCGTCCCTCCAGCGCAGCGCCGACCGTACCGGAATACAGCACGTCGTCCCCCAGGTTCGCGCCCAGGTTAATACCGGACACCACCATGTCGGGGGTTTCTGGCAACAGGCCATTGATCCCCAAGTGAACGCAATCGGTCGGCGTGCCGTTGAGGCTGATGAAGCCGTTGCCCAGCCGCGTGGGGTGCAGCGGGCGGTCGAGCGTCAGCGAACTGCCAGCACCGCTCTTGTCTTGGTCCGGGGCGATCACCGTGCATTCGGCATGATCCTTGAGCGCATCGTAGAGCGCAGCGAGGCCGGGAGCGGTGACACCGTCGTCGTTGGAAATCAGAATACGCATGGGCTGTCCGTCTGCCCTGCCGGCACCAGATCCACAAGCTCGCGCACCACGACGGTGGCGAAGCATCCGGCCGGAAGGACGAATTCCAGTTGCAGGATATCAGGCTCGGGATAATGCCACGTCAGGCGTGCAATAGGGAGCCGCAGTATGCGCCGTTCGTGATCCAGTCCCGCCTTGCCCAGCCACTGACACAGCGCCGGTTGCCGTGCACCGACGGCGCTTTCCAGCGCCGCCACGGCGTCGCGAGTGGGCGGCAGCCCTGCGCCCCACATCGGTCCAGTGGGATGCAGATCCAGAATGGCCAGCCTTGGATCAGAACATTCCGCTTCGCTCGCCGGAAAGAAACTACGGCTATCGGTGAATGCCAGCAGGTCCCCGACCTGAGCGAGGTTCCAAGTCCCCTCGGTCACTCGCGCAGCCAGCACCTGATTGAACAGATAACTGCGCGCCGTGGAGAGCAACCGCGAACGCACGTTGCGCTGTTCCGGCAACGCTTCGCGAGCGGCCCAGCTCAGGGCGTCGTGGACATTGCCACCGGCATGACCAAAGCGCTGGCTACCGAAATAATTCGGCACGCCATGCGACTTGATCCGTTCCAGACGCGCATCCAGCGCCGAATGATCGGCATCGAGCGCCGTGAGCCGCAACCTGAAACCATTGGCCGAATGCGCGCCACGCTGCAGCTTGCGCTGATGGCGCACCCGTTCGAGCACCCGCAGGCTCTCATCCTCGGCCCGGGACAGGTCCGGGTCGGCCTTGCCCGGCAGGTGAAGACTGAACCACTGGCGGGTCAAGGCCTGGCGATCTTTCAGCCCGGCATAGCTGATGGCACGCAACGGCACGCCTGCGGCACGAGCCAGGCGGCGAGCCGCCTCCTCGGTATTGAGCTCACGCTTTTCCACCCACAGCCACAGGTGCTCGCCCTGGCCAGACAGGGGAATGTCCAAGACTTCGTCGACTTGAAAGTCTTCGGCAGTCGCCTTGAGCACCGCGCAGCCCAGGGCCTCACCGCTTGCGCGCGGACCCAGCAGTTCCAATTCGGTCATGAGGCCAGCAGCAGGGCGACCGCATGGACGGCGATCCCCTCCTCCCGCCCGGTGAAGCCCAGCTTCTCGGTGGTGGTGGCCTTGACGTTGACCTGGTCGAGTTCGACCTGCAGGTCTTCGGCGATCAACTGGCGCATGGTTTCGATGTGCGGCGCCATCTTCGGCGCCTGGGCGACGATGGTGGCGTCGACGTTACCGACCTTCCAGCCCTTGGCCTGCACGACGGCCAGGACGTGACGCAACAGCACGCGGCTGTCCGCCCCTTTGAATTGCGGGTCGGTATCGGGAAAGTGTTTGCCGATGTCGCCCAACGCAGCCGCGCCGAGCAAGGCATCGCTCAGGGCATGCAGCAGCACGTCGCCATCGGAATGGGCCAGCAGGCCGTATTTATGGGCAATACGCACCCCACCCAAGGTAATGAAATCACCGTCGGCAAAACGGTGCACATCGTAGCCGTGGCCAATACGCATAGAAAAACGCCCTGATTGAGTCAGGGCGGGATTCTACCTGTATTTGCAGCCGCAGGCTGCTCGGAAACGGCACGCTGCACGCTACAAGCTACAAGCTACAAGCTACAAGAAGAAGCCAAGCCTAGCGCGGGCTGCTTCTCTCTTGCAGCTTGCCGCTTGCCGCTGTTTTTCAACCGTGCAAGGCACGGGCGTGATGGCGCAGGTGGTCATCGATGAAGCTGGCGATGAAGTAGTAGCTGTGGTCATAGCCCGGTTGCAGGCGCAGGGTCAGGGCATGCCCGGCCTTGCGAGCGGCCTGCTCGAGCGCCTGGGGCTTGAGCTGTTTGTCGAGGAAATCGTCGCGATCGCCCTGATCGACCAGCAGCGGCGGGCAGTCGCTCGACTCTGCCAGCAACACACTGGCGTCCCACTCGCGCCAGCGCGAGCGGTCTTCGCCCAGGTAGCGGGAGAAGGCCTTCTCGCCCCAGGGGCAGTCCATGGGATTACTGATCGGCGAGAACGCCGAAATCGAGCGATAGCGCCCCGGATTGCGCAGCGCGCACACCAACGCGCCGTGCCCGCCCATGGAATGACCACTGATGCTGCGCTGCTCGGAGGCCGGGAAATGCGCCTCGATCAAGGCCGGCAACTCATGCACCACGTAGTCGTGCATCCGGTAATGCTGAGCCCATGGCTGCTGGGTGGCATTGAGGTAGAAACCGGCACCGAGGCCGAAGTCCCAGGCCCCATCAGGGTCGCCCGGCACCTGTTCGCCACGCGGGCTGGTATCCGGCGCGACGATGATCAACCCCAGCTCGGCGGCCAGGCGCTGGGCGCCGGCCTTCTGCATGAAGTTCTCGTCGGTGCAGGTCAGGCCACTAAGCCAGTACAGCACCGGCAGTTTCCCGCCCAGCTCAGCCTGAGGAGGCAGATAGACGGCGAATACCATGTCGCAGCCCAGCACTTTGGACGTGTGCCGATAGCGCTTGTGCCAGCCGCCGAAGCTTTTTTGACAGGAGATGTTTTCCAGGCTCATGGCTGACCTCAGAAGTGGATCACGCTGCGAATGCTCTTGCCTTCATGCATCAGGTCGAAGGCTTTGTTGATGTCTTCCAGACCCATCGTGTGGGTGATGAAGGTGTCCAGCGGAATTTCGCCCTTTTCGGACATTTCCACGTAGCTCGGCAGCTCGCTGCGACCGCGCACGCCGCCGAACGCCGAGCCGCGCCAGACGCGCCCGGTGACCAACTGGAATGGCCGGGTGGCGATTTCCTGGCCAGCGCCAGCGACACCGATGATCACCGACTCGCCCCACCCTTTGTGGCAGCATTCCAGCGCCGCACGCATCAACTGGACATTGCCGATGCACTCGAAGGAGAAGTCCACACCACCATCGGTGAGATCGACGATCACTTCCTGGATCGGACGATCGTATTCCTTGGGGTTGATGCAATCAGTGGCGCCCAACTGGCGAGCGATCTCGAACTTGGCCGGGTTGATGTCGATCGCGATGATGCGCGAGGCCTTGGCCTTCACCGCACCGATGATTGCCGACAGACCAATGCCGCCCAGACCAAAGACAGCCACGGTATCACCCGGTTTGACCTTGGCAGTGTTCAGTACCGCGCCGATACCCGTGGTTACGCCGCAGCCCAGCAGGCAGACCTTCTCCAGCGGAGCCTCCTTCTGGATCTTGGCCACCGAAATCTCCGGCAGCACGGTGTACTCGGAGAAGGTCGAGGTGCCCATGTAGTGGAACAGTTGCTGGCCTTTGTAGCTGAAGCGAGTGGTGCCGTCCGGCATCAGGCCCTTGCCTTGCGTGGCACGGATGGCCTGACACAAGTTGGTCTTGCCGGAGAGACAGAATTTGCATTTGCCGCACTCAGGCGTGTACAGCGGAATGACATGATCGCCCACGGCAACCGAAGTGACACCCTCACCTACCGCCTCGACGATGGCGCCGCCTTCGTGGCCAAGGATCGAGGGGAAAATACCTTCCGGATCCGCGCCGGAGAGGGTATAGGCGTCGGTGTGGCAAACGCCACTGGCCACCACGCGCAGCAGCACTTCGCCCGCCTTGGGCATGGCCACGTCGACTTCGACGATTTCCAGGGGTTTCTTCGCTTCGAAGGCAACGGCAGCGCGGGACTTGATCATCAGGCTCTCCAGCAGGGTTCTATTGAGAGAGGCAGTGTAATTCACCAACTTTTGATAAATAATCCCAGCACTAGCAAAACATTATTGCCATGCAGGGATAATCAATGAGCAGCCGCTGGGAAGGGATCGATGAATTCGTAGCCGTTGCAGAGGCCGGACAATTCACCGCAGCGGCCGAGCGCTTGGGTGTGTCTTCTTCACATATCAGTCGACAGATCGTCCGACTGGAAGAGCGTCTACAGACCCGCCTGCTGTATCGCAGCACGCGGCGAGTGACCCTGAGCGAAGCCGGGCAAACCTTTCTACAGCACTGTCAGCGCCTGCAGGACGGACGTGAAGAGGCGCTGCGAGCGATGGGCGATCTGGCCAGCGAACCCAAGGGCTTGCTGCGCATGACGTGCGCCGTGGCCTATGGCGAACGCTTCATCGTGCCGCTGGTGACACGCTTCATGGCGCGCTACCCACAGCTGCGGGTGGACGTGGAATTGAGCAACCGTACCCTCGACCTGCTACACGAAGGCATGGACCTGGCCATCCGCCTGGGTCGTCTGCAGGACTCCAGGCTGATCGCCACGCGGTTGGCACCGCGGCGCATGTACCTGTGTGCCTCGCCGGCCTATCTGGAACGCTATGGCCGTCCCCACAGCTTGTCGGAACTGGCCCGACACAACTGCCTGGTCGGCAGTTCGGACCTGTGGGTGCTGCAGCAGGATGGACGAGAAATCAGCCAGCGCGTGCAAGGCAACTGGCGCTGCAACAGCGGTCAGGCAGTACTGGACGCTGCGCTACAGGGCATGGGGCTGTGCCAACTGCCGGACTATTATGTGCTCGAACATCTGCACAGCGGCGCGCTGGTGTCACTGTTGCAGGCGCACCAGCCACCCAATACTGCCGTGTGGGCGCTGTACCCGCAGCAGCGGCATCTCTCGCCGAAGGTTCGACGATTGGTGGATTACTTGAAAGAGGCGTTGGCGGGATTACCGGAGTATCGACAAGACTGACGCACGGCGTTTGGAGCGCAGGCGCCTCAGCGCCGACCAGCCCAGCGCTGGCGCAACCATTCCAGATCCTCCGGGCGAGTGACCTTGATATTGTCACTGCGCCCTTCGACCAGGCGTGGAGCCAGCCCGGCCCACTCGACGGCGGACGCTTCGTCGGTCACCGCCACATCCGCGACCAGACACTCGGCCAGTGCACGATGCAGCAGACCGAGCCTGAACATTTGCGGTGTATAGGCTTGCCACACGGTACTGCGATCGATCGTGGCACTGACGCGGCCTTGGGCGTCAGCACGCTTGAGGGTGTCGCGAGCCGGTACAGCCAGCAGCCCGCCGACAGGATCGTCAGCCAGTTCCGACAGCAGTTTGTCCAGGTCACCGCGAGCCAAGTTCGGCCTGGCCGCATCATGTACCAGCACCCAGTCATCATCGGCAGCGCCTTGCGCATGCAAAAGCAGCAATGCATTGAGCACCGAATCGGCACGCTCGCGCCCGCCTGTCGCGCGGCGGATGCGCGTGTCGCGAGCGCAGGGCAAGCCTGGCCAGAAGGGGTCGTCTTCGGCAACGCTGACCACCACGCCCTTGAGCAGCGGGTGATCGAGAAAACAGTCGAGGCTATGCTCGAGGAGTGTCTGCCGACCCAGTTGCAGATACTGCTTGGGACGGTCGGCAGCCATGCGGGCACCAACGCCCGCGGCAGGAATCACGGCCCAGAAGGCCGGCGTCTGTTGGGTCATTTCTGTGGCAACTGGTAGAGGGTTTCGCCCTCCTTCACCATTCCCAATTCGTGGCGAGCCCGTTCTTCCACGGTTTCCATACCTTTCTTCAACTCCAGCACTTCAGCGTCGAGCACGCGATTGCGCTCCAGCAGCCGCTCATTTTCAGCATGCTGGTCGGCGATCTGCTGCTGCAACTCGGCCACTTGCGCCAGACTGCCATTGCCTACCCACAGGCGATACTGCAAGCCTGCAAGCAGCAACAGCAGAACGAGGAACAACCAATAGGGACTGCGCATGAAGGTATCCAGGATAAAAGGCCGCCGCAGGCCGCAGCGAGCTTCCGATAGCACGAAGCCTGGCCGAGGCCAGGCTTCGATGACAGAAACCAGTCTGAAAGCGCTGAACGCTCAGTAAGAGCGTTCAGACAGCCACGGCTGCTGCCTTTTTACCATCTCTCGCTCAGCCGCGAAACTCGGCGCGGCCACGGTAGACGGCCTTGGCACCCAATTGTTCCTCGATACGCAGCAGCTGGTTGTACTTCGAGACGCGGTCGGAGCGGCACAGCGAGCCGGTCTTGATCTGGCCAGCAGCAGTGCCCACAGCCAGGTCGGCGATGGTGGAGTCTTCGGTCTCACCGGAACGGTGCGAAATGACCGCAGTGTACCCAGCCGCCTTGGCCATCTGGATGGCTTCCAGGGTTTCGGTCAGCGAGCCGATCTGGTTGAACTTGATCAGGATCGAGTTACCGATGCCTTTCTCGATGCCTTCCTTGAGGATCTTGGTGTTGGTCACGAACAGGTCGTCGCCGACCAGTTGCACCTTGGCGCCGATCTTGTCGGTGAGGATTTTCCAGCCCGCCCAATCGGACTCGTCCAGGCCGTCTTCGATCGAGATGATCGGGAAGCGCTCGGTGAGACCTTTGAGGTAGTCGGCGAAGCCTTCGGCGTCGAACGACTTGCCTTCACCGGACAGCTTGTACTTGCCGTCTTCGTAGAACTCGGAAGCGGCGCAGTCCAAGGCCAGTGTCACATCGGTGCCGAGGGTGTAGCCCGCTTTCTCGACTGCTTCGGCGATGGCGGCCAGTGCATCTTCGTTCGAGGCCAGGTTCGGGGCGAAGCCACCTTCGTCACCCACGGCGGTGCTCAGACCACGGGCCTTGAGCACGGCCTTGAGGTGGTGGAAGATCTCGGTACCCATGCGCAGACCGTCGGAGAAGGTCTTGGCGCCGACCGGCTGGACCATGAACTCCTGAATGTCGACGTTGTTGTCGGCGTGCTCGCCGCCATTGATGATGTTCATCATCGGCACCGGCATGGAGTACTGACCTGGGGTGCCATTGAGGTTGGCGATGTGCGCGTACAGCGGCAGGTCCTGGTCCTGTGCAGCAGCCTTGGCGGCCGCCAGCGACACGGCGAGGATGGCATTGGCGCCGAGTTTTGCTTTGTTCTCGGTGCCGTCGAGTTCGATCATCGCACGGTCGAGTGCTTTCTGGTCGCAAGGGTCCTTGCCCAGCAACAGATCACGGATCGGACCGTTGATATTGCCGACGGCTTTGAGCACACCCTTGCCCAGGTAACGGCTCTTGTCGCCATCACGCAGCTCGAGCGCTTCGCGCGAGCCGGTGGAAGCACCGGACGGCGCACAGGCGCTGCCGATGATGCCGTTGTCGAGCAGTACATCGGCTTCCACGGTGGGGTTGCCACGCGAGTCGAGAACTTCACGACCTTTGATGTCGACGATCTTTGCCATTGTTGTAAGCACTCCAGAATTGACGAAAACAACGCAGCTTGAGGAATTCTTGCCTTGCGCCAGGCGGACATGCGAGCGGCAGGCCGGGCCAAGGACGCCTCCGACCGGCAGGTCGGAGGCGGAACGGGCGGTACTTTACCCGAGAAATGGGTTTTACGCGGTTTCTACCGTCGGAAAACTCTTCACCAGGTCGTCCAGTTGCTTGAGCTGCGCCAGGAACGGCTCCAGTTTGTCCAGACGAAGCGCGCAAGGACCATCGCATTTGGCGTTGTCAGGATCCGGGTGCGCCTCGAGGAACAGTCCGGCCAGGCCCTGGCTCATGCCGGCCTTGGCCAGGTCGGTGACCTGGGCACGACGGCCACCGGCCGAGTCGGCGCGACCGCCCGGGGTCTGCAGCGAATGGGTGACGTCGAAGAACACCGGGTACTCGAACTGCTTCATGATGCCGAAGCCGAGCATGTCGACCACCAGGTTGTTGTAGCCGAAGCTCGAACCACGCTCGCACAGAATGAGCTGATCGTTGCCGGCCTCCACGCACTTGGCGAGGATGTGCTTCATCTCGTGCGGCGCCAGGAACTGCGCCTTCTTGATGTTGATCACCGCGCCGGTCTTGGCCATGGCCACCACCAGGTCGGTCTGGCGCGAGAGAAACGCCGGCAACTGAATGATGTCGCAGACCTTGGCTACCGGTTCGCACTGGTAGGGCTCGTGCACATCGGTGATCACCGGCACGTCGAAGGTGCGCTTGATCTCTTCGAAGATCTTCAGCCCTTCTTCCATGCCCGGGCCTCGGTAGGACGTGACCGAGGATCGATTGGCCTTGTCGAAGCTGGCCTTGAACACATACGGGATACCGAGTTTCTCGGTCACCCGTACATATGCTTCGCAGACCTTCAGAGCCAGGTCACGGGACTCCAGAACGTTCATGCCGCCGAACAGGACGAACGGCTTGTCGTTGGCGATCTCGATGTTGCCGACGCGAATGATCTTCTGGGTCATGGATCAGGCCTTGTTCTTCTGCTTCAGGGCAGCCTTGACGAAACCACTGAACAGCGGGTGGCCGTCGCGCGGGGTCGAGGTGAACTCCGGGTGGAACTGACAGGCGACGAACCATGGGTGATCCTTGGACTCGACCACTTCGACCAGTGCGCCATCTTCGGAACGACCGGAAACCACCAGACCCGCATCAACCAATTGCGGCAGCAGGTTGTTGTTCACTTCGTAGCGGTGGCGGTGACGCTCGGTGATCACGTCCTTGCCGTAGCAATCGTGCACGTTGGAGCCGGCCGCCAGTTGGCAGTCCTGCGCGCCCAGGCGCATGGTGCCGCCCAGGTCGGAGGCTTCGCTGCGGGTTTCGACTGCACCGGTGGCATCGGCCCACTCGGTGATCAAGCCCACGACCGGGTGGCCGCTGTTGCGATCGAACTCGGTGGAGTTGGCATCCTTCCAGCCCATCACGTTACGGGCGAACTCGATCACGGCCACCTGCATCCCCAGGCAGATGCCCAGGTACGGCACCTTGTTCTCACGGGCGTACTGCACCGCAGTGATCTTGCCTTCAACGCCGCGCAGGCCAAAACCGCCCGGTACCAGAATGGCATCGGCGCCTTCGAGCAGGCGGGTGCCCTGGTTCTCGATGTCTTCGGAATCGATGTAGCGCAGGTTGACCTTGGTGCGATTGGTGATGCCGGCGTGGCTCATCGCTTCGATCAGCGACTTGTAAGCATCCAGCAGTTCCATGTACTTGCCGACCATGGCGATGGTGACTTCGTGCTCAGGGTTGAGCTTGGCATCCACCACCTTGTCCCACTCGGACAGATCGGCACCGTTGCACTGCAGACCGAAGCGCTCGACGACGAAATCGTCCAGCCCCTGGGCATGCAGCACGCCTGGGATCTTGTAGATGGTGTCGACGTCTTCCAGGGAGATCACCGCGCGCTCTTCAACGTTGGTGAACAGGGCGATCTTGCGACGCGAAGACGCATCGACCGGATGGTCGGAGCGGCAGATCAGGACGTCAGGCTGCAGGCCAATGGAGCGCAGCTCCTTCACCGAGTGCTGGGTCGGCTTGGTCTTGGTCTCGCCGGCCGTGGCGATGTAGGGCACCAGGGTCAGGTGCATCAGCATGGCGCGCTTGGAGCCCACTTCGACGCGCAACTGGCGAATCGCTTCGAGGAACGGTTGCGACTCGATGTCACCCACGGTACCGCCGATTTCCACCAGGGCCACGTCGGCATCGCCGGCACCCTTGATGATGCGGCGCTTGATCTCGTCGGTGATGTGCGGAATGACCTGAATGGTGGCGCCCAGGTAATCACCACGGCGCTCCTTGCGCAGCACGTGCTCGTAGATACGGCCGGTGGTGAAGTTGTTGTTCTGGGTCATGGTGGTGCGGATGAACCGCTCGTAGTGGCCCAGGTCGAGGTCGGTCTCGGCGCCATCCTGGGTGACGAATACTTCACCGTGCTGGAAAGGGCTCATGGTCCCCGGATCGACGTTGATATACGGGTCCAGCTTGAGCATGGTGACCTTGAGCCCCCGCGCTTCCAGGATGGCCGCCAGGGAAGCCGAGGCAATGCCTTTCCCCAATGAAGAAACAACACCGCCCGTGACGAATATGTAGCGCGTCATGAAAAACCCTAGAAGTCTGCGTTAAGGCGGTCAGCGCCGCCGGAGAAAGCGAAGGAAGGCCGAAGCCCCCGATCACCTGCGTCAATCACAGTGCATCTCGAACAACTGCCGCGTCTGTACAGACCGGGGGTATCCCCAGTGTGGAGTTCGCTCGTCATTTTAAGAATCAGCCCAGCAAAAAACTGCTTGGTAATCGGCAACCGCTGTGATTTCGAGGAAGCCACAGAAGTTGTATCAAGAAGGGAGGGTAGTCTACCGGAATGTCGGCATCAGCTCAAACCTTGCACGCGGCCCGGCGGCTGCCACTGCAGTTGCCAGTCGCTCTGCACAAGCTCCGGCAGGTTGGCCACGGCCAGCAGGCGCGGGCCTTGATAGAGTAGCGGCAGGCGTTGGCGGACGAAGTGCGGAAGCTGGCGCTCATTGAGCAGACGCTTGAGATCGCGCTCGCCACGCCCGGGCACATTCAGCCGCTCGCCGCCCTGGCGATAGGCAATGCGCAGCCCTTCGGGCGGCTTTGCCCCCTGCAGCCAAACCATGCCATTGCCAGGCAGGATCAACGGCTGATCGGGATCAGGCCAATACCATTGGCCTGACTTCCATTGACGCCAATCATCGGCCAGCCACCAGAGCCGCCCGTGGCTGCGCTGCAACTCGCCATCGGTCAGGCGCCAGATCGGCTGGGCATCGGGCGCAGCGTCGCGCAGCGCGTTCCAACCGGCCCAGTGCCTGGCGTCAGGCAGCCGGGTACGGCGACTGAGCCAGTACTGCAACGCATTGCGCTGACGCGCCGGCGACAACGCACGCACGGCGTCCAGATCCAGAGACGCGAGCCCCAGCCAAGCGAAGGGCGCGCCCTGCTCGGCCGAACGCAAATCCTCGGCAGCCAGTTCATCGAGCAGCCCCAGCGCCTCGCCCAGGTGCTCGGCACTGCGGGCCATCTGCTGACTGGCTTGCGGCCAACGCTGGCGCAGTTGCGGCATCACCTGAGCCCGCAGGTAGTTGCGCGAAAATCCGACGTCCTGATTCGACGGGTCGTCGATCCAGCTCAACCCCTGCGCCTCGGCGTAACGCTGCAAGTGCTCGCGTGAGTCGGCCAGCAGCGGCCTGACCAACCTCCCCTGCCCCAACGTCCGCGACGACGGCATGGCCGTCATCCCACGCAAACCCGCCCCACGCAGGAGCCTGAACAGCAGGGTCTCGGCCTGATCGTCGAGGTGCTGGCCAGTGAA
Organism: Pseudomonas boreofloridensis; assembly: GCF_030580795.1. NCBI lineage: Bacteria > Pseudomonadati > Pseudomonadota > Gammaproteobacteria > Pseudomonadales > Pseudomonadaceae > Pseudomonas > Pseudomonas boreofloridensis. The sequence continues at coordinate 129,324 of NZ_JAUQOQ010000004.1, forward strand.
CAGGACATCGCCCGGGCCAAGGCGACTGGCCAACGCGGCGTAGCGCGCGTCGCGTGCAGCCTGCTCCAGGCTGGCACCCGCTGCGACCACCACTGGGATGACCTCCAATTCGACGCCCAGCGCATCGCACACAGCGCGACAGTGCTCGGGCCAGGCATTGGCGGCAGTCTGCAGACCATGGTGAATGTGCAGGGCGCGCAAGGGCGGCGCAGGATGACGACGACAGTGAGCCGCCAGGCGATGAAGCAGAACGGTCGAGTCGAGTCCGCCAGAGAAGGCGACGAACCAGGTGGGGGCGTTGAGCCAGGGGGTGAGGTCGAGCATCACAGCCTCACAAGGGGCGCATGGCGCCCCCGGGATCCTATCAGAGACCGTAGCTCATCAGGCGGTCGTAGCGGCGCTTGAGCAGGGCGTCCTGGTCAAGCTTGCCCAGCATGCCCAATTGCTCGAGCAGGTCGGCACGGATGCTGGCGGCCATGGCAGCCGGGGCACGGTGGGCGCCGCCCAGCGGTTCGCCGATCACTTTGTCGACGATATTCAGGCTCTTCAGGCGCTCTGCGGTGATGCCCATGGCTTCAGCAGCGTCTGCGGCTTTGTCGGCGGTCTTCCACAGGATCGAGGCACAGCCTTCCGGCGAAATGACCGAGTAGGTGGAGTACTGCAGCATGTTGAGTTGGTCGCACACGCCGATGGCCAGCGCGCCGCCCGAACCACCCTCACCGATCACGGTGGCGATGATCGGTGTTTTCAGACGCGCCATGACCCGCAGGTTCCAGGCAATCGCTTCGCTCTGGTTGCGCTCTTCGGCGTCGATGCCGGGATAAGCGCCCGGGGTGTCGATGAAGGTCAGGATCGGCATCTTGAAGCGTTCGGCCATCTCCATCAGACGGCACGCCTTGCGGTAGCCCTCCGGACGCGGCATGCCGAAGTTGCGCCGCACCTTTTCCCGCACCTCACGACCTTTCTGGTGACCGATGACCATTACCGGTTTGCCGTCCAGGCGCGCGGTGCCGCCAACGATGGCAGCGTCGTCGGAGAAATGACGGTCGCCGTGCAATTCCTCGAACTCGGTGAAGATGTGCTCGATGTAGTCGAGGGTGTAAGGACGACGCGGGTGACGCGCCAGGCGCGCGATCTGCCAGCTGGTCAGGTTGCCGAAGATACTTTCGGTCAGGGTGCTGCTCTTGTCTTGCAGACGGGCAATTTCATCGCTGATGTTCAGCGAGTTGTCGTTGCCAACCAGGCGCAGGCCTTCAATCTTGGCTTGCAGGTCGGCAATCGGCTGTTCGAAATCGAGAAAATTCGGGTTCATAGGCATCCGTCTTGGGTCTACGGCCAGGCGGCCGGCCGGTTGATCCGTTTTGGCGCCATACCTTACGGGATCTGGCGCCTTGAGGTCGAGATTAAAATACGTCGTTTCAACGGTATTGCAGGAAGACGTTCTCACGCCCGAACTGGTCACGCAGTGTCTGAATCAAGCCATCAGCGGGGTCGATCGACCATTCGTCGCCAAACTGCAGCATGGCCTTGGCGTCGCTGCCGGTGTACTCGAGGGTGATCGGGCAGCCACCGCGATGACGCGTGATCAGCTCACCCAGCCACGTCAGGCGATCGCCCTTGAGCGCCTCATGGGCAATTTTCAGGCGCAGGCTCTCGGCCAGCTTGGTGCGCGCGTCTTCGAGCGTCATCACCTGCTTGACCCGCAGCCGCAGGCCACCGGAGAAGTCATCGTTGCTGACCTCGCCCTCGACCACCACCATTGCGTCGTTTTGCAGCAGCGCCTGGGCGGCCATGAAGGCGTCGGCGAACAGCGAGGCTTCGATGCGCCCGGAGCGGTCGTCGAGGGTGACGAAGCCCATCTTGTCGCCTTTTTTGTTCTTCATGACCCGCAGGGCAATGATCATCCCAGCGATGGTCTGAGTCTCGCGCGACGGCTTGAGATCGACGATGCGCTGGCGGGCGAAGCGGCGGATCTCGGCTTCGTACTCATCGATCGGGTGACCGGTGAGGTAAAGCCCAAGGGTGTCCTTTTCGCCTTTCAGACGCTCCTTGAGCGTCAGGTCGCGCACCCTGTGGTGGTTGCCATAAACGTCGGAGTCTTCTTCGACGAACAGCCCGCCAAACAGGTCGATGTGACCGCTGTCGGCGGTGCGTGCGGTCTGCTCGGCCGCCTTGATCGCCTCTTCGAGCGCCGAGAGCAACACGGCGCGGTTGCGGTCGATGTTGGCGTGGTAGGCCTTGATCTCGTCATGGAAGTGCGGACCGAGACGGTCGAGCGCACCGCTGCGGATCAAGGCGTCGAGGGTGCGCTTGTTGATGCGCTTGAGGTCCACGCGGGCGCAGAAATCGAACAAGTCCTTGAACGGCCCGCCCTGGGCGCGCGCCTCGACGATGGCTTCCACCGGCCCCTCGCCCACGCCTTTGATCGCACCCAGGCCATAGACGATGCGCCCGTCCTCGTTAACGGTGAACTTGAAGTCGGAAAAATTCACGTCCGGGGCGTCGAGGCGCAGCTTCATGCTGCGTACTTCCTCGACCAGCACCACCACCTTGTCGGTGTTGTGCATATCCGCCGACAGCACCGCCGCCATGAACGGCGCCGGGTAGTGGGTCTTGAGCCAGGCGGTCTGGTAAGAAACCAGGCCATAGGCAGCGGAGTGAGACTTGTTGAAACCGTAGCCGGCGAACTTCTCTACCAGGTCAAAGATGTTTCCTGCAAGGTTCGCATCGATGCCGTTATTGGCACAGCCTTCGATGAAGCCGCCACGCTGCTTGGCCATCTCCTCGGGCTTCTTCTTGCCCATGGCCCGACGCAGCATGTCGGCGCCCCCCAGGGTGTAGCCGGCCATCACCTGTGCAATCTGCATCACCTGCTCTTGATACAGGATGATGCCGTAGGTCGGCGCCAGCACCGGTTGCAGACCGTCGTACTGATAGTCAGGGTGCGGATAAGCCAGCTCGGCGCGACCGTGCTTGCGGTTGATGAAGTCGTCGACCATGCCCGATTGCAGCGGGCCAGGGCGGAACAGCGCCACCAGTGCGATCAAGTCTTCCAGGCAGTCGGGCTTGAGCTTCTTGATCAGCTCCTTCATGCCGCGCGATTCGAGCTGGAATACGGCCGTGGTTTCGGCCTTTTGCAACAGCTCGTAGGTCTTGCGGTCATCGAGCGGGATGAAGTCGATGTTGACCTCGGGCAGGTCCTTCTTGGCCTGCTCGCGGTTGATGATCTCCATCGCCCATTTGATGATGGTCAGGGTACGCAGGCCGAGGAAGTCGAACTTCACCAGGCCGGCGGCCTCGACGTCGTCCTTGTCGAACTGGGTAATCAGGCCGCCGCCTTCTTCATCACAGGCGATCGGCGAGAAGTCGGTGAGCTTGGTCGGCGCGATCACCACACCCCCGGCGTGCTTGCCGGTGCCGCGGGTGACCCCTTCGAGCTTGAGCGCCATGTCCCAGATTTCTCGGGCGTCCTCATCGCCCTTGAGGAAGTCGCGCAGGATTTCTTCCTGCTCGTACGCCTTCTCCAAGGTCATGCCCACTTCGAACGGAATCATCTTCGACAGGCGATCGGCCAGGCCATAGGACTTGCCCTGCACACGCGCTACGTCACGCACCACCGCCTTGGCAGCCATGGTGCCGAAGGTGATGATCTGGCTGACCGCATTGCGCCCATAGGCTTCGGCCACGTAGTCGATCACCCGGTCGCGGCCGTCCATGCAGAAGTCGACGTCGAAGTCGGGCATGGAAACACGTTCAGGGTTGAGGAAACGTTCGAACAGCAGGTCATAGGCCAGCGGGTCGAGGTCGGTGATCTTCAGGACATAGGCCACCAGCGAGCCGGCACCCGAACCACGGCCAGGGCCCACCGGGACGCCGTTGTTCTTGGCCCACTTGATGAAGTCCATGACGATGAGGAAGTAACCCGGGAAACCCATCTGGATGATGATGTCCAGCTCGAACTTCAGCCGGTCGAGGTAGACCTGGCGCTTCTCATCGTAGTCAGGCGTGGTTTCCTTCGGCCAGAGTACCGCCAGACGCTCTTCCAGGCCTTCGTGGGACACGTGGCGCAGGTAGTCGTCGATACCCATGCCATTGGGCGTCGGGAAATCGGGCAGGAAGTATTTGCCCAACTGCACGGTGATGTTGCAGCGCTTGGCGATCTCCACGGTGTTGGCGATGGCGTCGGGCAAGTCGCTGAACAGCTCGGCCATTTCCTCAGCCGACTTGAGGTATTGCTGATCGCTGTACAGGCGTGGACGGCGCGGATCGTCCAGGGTCCAGCCTTCGCCGATGCAGACACGGGTTTCGTGGGCGTCGAAGTCGGACTGCTTGATGAAGCGCACATCATTGGTTGCCACCAGCGGCGCGCCGAGCTTGTCTGCCAGGGCCACGGCGGCGTGGACATATTCTTCGTCACGCGCGCGATTGGTGCGCTGCACCTCGACATAGAAGCGCTCGGGCAGCATCTGCATCCAGTCGCGCAGCAACGCCTCGGCCTCATCCTGACGGCCGGCCAACAGCGCCATGCCGATATCGCCTTCACGCGCGGCGGACAAACCGATCAGCCCTTCGCTGGCCGGGGCGATCCACTCGCGCTGGATGATGACCAGACCGTTGCGCTGCCCATCGGTCCATCCGCGAGAAATCAGCTCGGTGAGGTTGCGATAGCCTTCCGGGCTCATGGCCAGGAAGCAGATGCGCGACAGCGGCGCTTCCGGCTCGGCACCGGCCAACCACAAGTCGGCACCACAGATCGGCTTGATGCCAGCCCCCATGGCAGACTTGTAGAACTTGACCAGCGAGCACATGTTGCTTTGATCGGTGATCGCCACCGCCGGCATGTTCATTCCGGCCAGGGCCTTGGCCAGCGGCTTGATCCGCACCAGGCCATCGACCAGGGAGAATTCGGAATGCACGCGAAGGTGAACGAAGGAGACCGGCATGGAGGATCCTGTGACAGCGATGAACGACAAAGGCGCGATTGTAGCGTAATTGGCCGCAAGGATTGCGACCGCTGCTCGCGCGGCGGGAGCGGTTAGATCAACGAAGCGATGTGCCCGACCCGCGCCTCATAGGCGGCACGAACCGGCGCGAAGGAACGCCGATGAATCGGCGTAGGCCCCAGCCGCGCCAAGGCTTCGAGATGCACTGGCGTTGGATAACCCTTGTGTCCGCCGATGCCGTATCCCGGATAGATCAGCTCGAACGCGCTCATTTCGCGATCACGGGTAACCTTGGCCAGGATCGACGCGGCGGCGATGGCCGGCACTTGCGAATCGCCCTTGACCACCGGCGAGGCAGGCACGGCCAGCTGCGGACAGCGGTTGCCGTCGATCAACGCCAGTTTCGGCTGAATGCTCAGTCCTTCGACGGCACGCTGCATGGCCAGCATCGTGGCATGCAGGATGTTCAGTCGATCGATTTCTTCGACACTGGCGCGAGCGATGCAGAAGGCGAGCGCCTTTTCGCAGATTTCCTCGAAAAGCGCCTCGCGGCGTGCTTCGGTCAGTTTCTTGGAGTCGTTCAAGCCGAGAATCGGCCGATTCGGATCGAGGATCACCGCGGCAGTGACCACGTCACCGCACAGCGGACCCCGACCCACTTCGTCGACACCGGCAACGAGTTCCTCGACCAGCTTGAAATCCAGTCCCATCTGCATATCAGTGCTTCCCGAGCAAGGCCAGCACGGCCTCGGCAGCCTGGTTGGAGGCGTCGCGGCGTAAGGTGCGGTGGATCCGGTCAAAACTGTCGGTCTGCTCGCCACCATCGCGCACCAGCGGTGCCAAGGTCGTGGCAAGGGCCTCAGGCGTGGCGGCGTCCTGCAACAACTCAGGCACCAACAGGCGCTGGGCGAGCAGGTTGGGCAAGGACACGTAGGGGCTGCGAACCATTCGCTTGAGAATCCAGAACGTCAACGGTGCCAAGCGATAGGCCACCACCATCGGACGCTTGTACAACAAGGCTTCAAGGGTGGCCGTGCCGGAAGCGATCAGCACCGCATCACATGCCGCCAGCGCCAGGTGAGACTGACCGTCGAGCAGCGTCAGTGGCAGATCGCGGCCTTGCAGCATCTGCTCGAGCTGTGCACGGCGTGCCGGGTTGGCACAGGGAGAGACGAAGCGCACTCCAGGAATCAAGTGCTGCAAGCGCTTGGCCGTGTCCAGGAACACCTCACCCAAGCGTCCGACCTCACCACCGCGACTGCCCGGCATCAGTGCCACCAGCGGTCCATCGCCAAACCCCAGAGACGCGCGCGCAGCACTGCGATCGGCTTGCAGGGGAATAGTGTCGGCCAGCGGATGACCCACGAAGCGTACAGGCACGCCTTGCTCTTCGTAGAACTTCGCCTCGAAGGGCAGCAGGGTGAGCATCAGGTCGCAGCCTTCGCGGATCTTGAACACCCGCTTCTGCCGCCAAGCCCAGACGGAGGGGCTGACGTAATGCACGGTCTTGATCCCGGCCTGACGCAGCTTCAATTCGATAGTGAGGGTGAAGTCCGGTGCGTCGATGCCGATGAACACGTCGGGCTTCTCGCCGATCAGCGTCTGGATCAGGTCCTTGCGGCGCTTGAGCAGTTCGCGCAAACGTCCCAGCACCTCGACCAGACCCATCACCGACAGGCGCTCCATGGGGAAGTAAGACTGCAGCCCTTCGGCCTCCATCAGAGGACCACCGACGCCAATGAACCGGACGTCGGGGTGACGTGCCTTGAGCGCACGCATCAGACCCGAGCCTAGGATGTCGCCGCTGGCCTCACCGGCGACCAGCGCTACGCAAAGTGAGGCCATGTCAGCGCGTGATGCCGCGGGCGGAACTGAGGATCGACTGACGGAACAACTCGACTTCAGGATTCAGAGCCGCCAACTCATCCAGTTCCTTGACTGCGTCCTCCACCGTCAAGCCCTGACGGTAAACGATCTTGTAGGCGCGTCGCAGGTTCTGGATCACGTCATCGCTGAAACCACGACGGCGCATGCCTTCGAAGTTCATGCTGCGCGCTTCGGCCGGGCTGCCGAACACCGTGACGAATGCCGGCACATCCTTGCCAATGGCCGTGCCCATGCCGGAAAAGGCGTGGGCGCCGATGTGGCAATACTGATGCACCAGGGTATAGCCAGACAGGATCGCCCAGTCACCTACATGGACGTGGCCGGCCAGCGCCGTGTTATTGACCAGGATGCAGTGATTGCCGATCACGCTGTCGTGGCCGATATGGGCATAGGCCATGATCAGGTTATGGTCGCCCAGCGTGGTTTCGAAGCGGTCCTGAACGGTTCCACGGTGAATGGTGACGCCTTCGCGGATCACATTGTGATCACCGATCACCAAACGGGTAGGCTCGCCCTTGTACTTGAGGTCCGGAGTGTCTTCACCGATGGAACTGAACTGGTAGATGCGGTTGTGCCGGCCGATTCGGGTCGGCCCCTTGAGCACTACGTGCGGGCCGATGACGGTGCCCTCCCCGATTTCGACATCAGGGCCTACGATCGACCAGGGGCCAATCTCGACACCGTCAGCCACCTTGGCCGACGGATCGATGATCGCCCGCGGATCAATCGAACTCATAGGGAGCGTTCCGCACAGGTGATCTGGGCCGAGCAGACCGGCTTGCCGTCGACCAGAGCGCGGCATTCGAACTTCCAGATCATGCTTTTGCGGCTGAGGAACGTGGCTTCGAGTACCAACTGATCGCCGGGCAGCACCGGCTGGCGGAAGCGCAGTTTGTCGGAGCCGACGAAGTAGTAGAGCGTGCCATCGGCAGGCTTCGCATCGAGCATCTTGAACCCGAGAATCCCGGCTGCCTGGGCCATCGCTTCGATGATCAGCACGCCAGGCATGATCGGATGCGCCGGGAAGTGACCGTTGAAGAACGGTTCATTGATGCTGACATTCTTGTAGGCACGAATGCTCTGGGCCTCGAAGTCCAGGTCCGTGACCCGGTCCACCAGCAGGAACGGATAACGGTGAGGCAGGTATTCGCGAATCTCGTTGATGTCCATCATTTCGGGGGGAAGCCTGTAATAAGAATAGGGAGCGCAGGTGCTGACCACACGCTCCTTTTGCAGTCCAAAGAGGAGCCAGCGAGCGACTGTTCACTCTTGCTCAGGAAATGGTATCAGCCTTCTGATGCCGGCTGGCCACCTGAGGTCACGGTGTCGACACGTTTTTCCAGTTGCTGCAACCGTTTGGACATGTCGTCAAGCTGCCGAATCCGCGCAGCGCTCTTGCGCCATTCGGCCAACGGCTGCATGGCGGTGCCGGAAGAATAGCCACCGGGCTCGGTAATCGAGCGGGTCACCATGGTCATGCCGGAGACGAAGACGTTGTCGCAGACATCGATGTGACCGACCATCCCGACGCCACCTGCGATCATGCAGTGCTTGCCGATCCGGGTGCTGCCTGAAATACCGACACAGGCAGCCATCGCGGTGTGGTCACCGACCTGCACGTTGTGAGCGATCTGGATCTGGTTGTCGAGCTTGACCCCATTGCCGATGCGCGTATCGGACAGCGCCCCTCGGTCCACCGCAGTATTGACACCGATTTCTACATCGTCGCCGAGCGTGACACCACCAATCTGCGCGATCTTTTGCCAGATGCCTTTCTCAGTGGCGAAACCGAAGCCTTCACCGCCAATCACTGCGCCGGACTGAATCACGACGCGCTTGCCGATGGTCACATCGTGGTACAGCGTGACCCGCGGCGCCAACCAGCCGCCCTCACCGATAACGCAACGAGCACCTACGAAACAGTGGGCACCGATGGTGACGTTCGCCGCGATGCGTGCGCCACTCTCGATCACCGCGAACGCGCCGACGCTGGCACTTTCATCCACCTGTGCATCCTCTGCCACCACGGCGCTAGGATGTATACCTGCCACAGCCTTGGGCTTCGGATCGAACAGGTGGGAGATGCGCGCGTAAGCCAGATAGGGATCAGGCACGATCACTGCGTTGCCGGTGAAGCCCTCGGCATCCTCGGCCGTGATCAACACCGCCGCCGCCTGACTCTCGTCGAGGAATTTGCGGTACTGACGATTGGCCAGGAAGCTCAACTGCCCGGGCCCGGCTTCCTGCAAGGTCGCCAGACCGGTGATCGCAAGCGACTCGGGGCCACTGAGTGTGGCCCCGAGGGTGTCGGCCAGCTGGCCGAGCGTGATGGTCAGGGTCATATCAACGCGCTTGATTCATGCGCTCGATAACCTGGCGGGTGATGTCGTACTGAGGTTTGACATCGATTACCGCGCCACGCTCGAGCACCAGGTCGAAACCGCCTTTCTTGATGACTTCTTCCACAGCACCATCGAGCTTGGGCTTGAGCTGCTTGAGCATGTCGCGGTCAGCAACGGCCTTGGCTTCGTTCAGTTCCTTGGACTGGAACTGGAAGTCGCGAGCCTTCTGCTTGAATTCAAGCTCCAGGCGCTCACGCTCAGGCTGCTGCATCTTGTCGCCGCCCTTGATCAAGCGGTCTTGAATGCCTTTGGCGCTGCTTTCGAGGGTCTTGAGCTGGTTGAGCTGTGGACCAAACTTTTTCTCGGCGTCAACGGCGTACTTCTTAGCCGCATCGGACTCGAGCAGCGCCATCTGGTAGTTCAGAACGGCAACCTTCATTTCGGCGAAAGCCGGGGTGGCGACCAGCGCCGCGGCCACTACGGCCAGTTGAGTCAACTTACGCACGATGCACTCCTGGATAAACCGTTGTCGTTAAGCAAGGGCCTGCTTAGAAAGTCTGGCCCAGAGAGAATTGGAATACCTGGGTTTCGGCGTTGTCCGGCTTCTTGACCGGCATCGCCAGGCTGAAGCTCAGCGGGCCCAGCGCGGTGATCCAGGTTACCCCCAGGCCCACCGAGCTTGCCATGTCCGAGAAGCCGACCTTGGCGCAGTCCGGTTTGGAGCCACAATTGGTGTCGAAGACGTTACCCACATCCCAGAATACCGAGGTGCGCAGCGAGCGCTGATCCTTGACGAACGGCAGCGGGAACAGCAACTCGACACCGCCCTGCACCAGGACGTTACCACCGAAGGCCAACGGATCCTGATCGGGATCACGAATGGTGCCAGGGTTTCGACCCGAGCTAGGCGTGCTTCGTGGCCCAAGAGTATTGTCTTTGAAGCCACGCACGGAGTTGAAACCACCCGCGTAGTAGTTCTCGTAGAACGGTAGACCCGAAGTGCCACCAAATCCATCGCCATAACCCAGCTCGGTGTGCAGACGCAGGGTGTAGTCATTGCTCAGAGGCTTGAACACCTGGCCGCGGTAGTCGAGCTTGTAGAACGACAGGTCGCTGCCCGGAACGGTGGTTTCCAACGTCAGGCTTTGAGAGTGACCACGGGTCGCCAGAACGCCTTTGTTCAGGGTGGATTCGGACCAGCCGATCGACGCCTTGAAGTTCAGGAAGCTATCGCCTTCCTTGTTGAGGAAGTCGAAGATCTCATCCACGGTATAGCGACCGGTTTTGATCTTGTCCTGCTGCACGGTCAGGCCGTAGGTCAGGCGCGAGGTTTCGCTGATCGGATACCCCAGGCTGACACCGGCACCCAGGCTGTCCACCGCATAGCTGGCCACGTCGACGTCGAGGTCGTCATAGTCGGTCTTGCGATAGAAGGCGTTGTAGCCCAGGCTCACGCCGTCTGGCGTGAAGTAGGGATCGACGAAACCGAAGTTGTAGCGGGTCTGGTACTGGCTGCGGGTCAAACCGATGGAGACCTTGTTACCGGTACCGAGGAAGTTGCTCTGGCTGATCGAGCCACCGAGAATCAGGCCGGCGCTCTGGGCGAAACCAACGCTGGCGGTGATCGAGCCGGACGCTTGCTCCTCGACCGCATAGTTGACGTCGACCTGGTCATCGGTGCCCGGCACAGGCGGAGTCTCGACGTTGACTTCCTTGAAGAAGCCCAGGCGCTCGAGACGGGTCTTGGACTGGTCGATGAGGTAAGTGGAGGCCCAGCCGCCCTCCATCTGACGCATCTCACGACGCAATACTTCGTCTTGGGTCTTGGTGTTGCCGCGGTAGTTGATGCGGTTGACGTAGGCACGCTTGCCCGGATCGACGACGAACATGATGTCGACGGTGTGATCCTGATCGTTGGGCTGCGGAACGCCATTGACGTTGGCGAAGGTGTAGCCTTCGTTACCCAGGCGTCGGGTAATCAGGTCGGACGTGGTGGTCATGACCTTGCGCGAGAACACCTGACCGGGCTGGACCAACATCAGCGACTTGACCTGGTCTTCCGGCACCTTGAGGTCGCCGGACAGTTTCACGTCACGAACGGTGTACTTTTCACCTTCGTTGACGTTGACGGTGATGTAGACGTGCTTCTTGTCCGGCGTGATGGACACCTGAGTGGAGGCGATGTCCATGTTGATGTAGCCGCGGTCCAGGTAGTAGGAACGCAGGCGTTCCAGGTCACCGGACAATTTCTCGCGTGCATACTTGTCATCGTTCTTGAAGAACGACAGCCAGTTGGTGGTCTTCAGCTCGAACAGTTGAGACAGCTCATCATCGCCGAATACGGTGTTGCCCACCACGTTGATGTGCTGGATGGCAGCTACCGTACCTTCGTTGATCTTGATCTTCAGGCTGACGCGGTTACGTGGCTGCGGCACCACTTCGGCGTCCACCTCAGCCGAGTAGCGACCTTGGGCCACGTACTGGCGCTGCAGTTCATTACGAACGCCTTCGAGGGTCGCGCGCTGGAAGATCTCGCCTTCGGACAGACCGGACTGCTTGAGGCCTTTCATCAGGTCGTCGGTGCTGATCGCCTTGTTGCCTTCGATCTCGATGCTCGACACCGATGGGCGCTCGACCACGTTGATGATCAGGACATTGCCATCGCGATCCAGTTGAATGTCCTGGAAGAACCCGGTCTTGAACAGGGAACGGGTGGACTCCACCAAGCGCCGGTCATCGACCTGGTCGCCCACATTCAACGGCAACGCGCCGAACACGCTGCCGGCGGAAACCCGCTGCAGGCCGTTGACACGAATATCGGAGATGGTGAAGGACTCGGCGTGAACTTCAGCGATCATCAGTGCGGAGAGCACCGCAGTTAGCAGCAGACGTTTCATGAAGTCCTTTTATTCCAACTGGCAATAAACAACCCGCCACCGCAGTACGGCGGCAGGTTCGCAATAGAGCGAAGCGTTAAAGTCGACCCAGATCGTTGATCAGGGCGAGCAACATCACCCCTATGACCAAACTGATACCGATCTGGACCCCCCAACCTTGCACCCGATCGGAAAGCGGACGACCGCGCGCCCACTCGATCAGGTAAAACAGCAAATGCCCCCCATCCAGTACCGGGATGGGCAGCAGGTTCAGAACTCCCAGGCTTATGCTCAGGTAGGCCAGGAAATTCAGGAAATCCCCAACGCCCGACTGGGCTGAAGCGCCCGCCACTTTAGCAATGGTTATCGGTCCGCTCAAGTTTTTTACCGAGAGCTCGCCGAAGAGCATTTTCTTCAGCGATTCGAGGGTCAGGACACTCATGTTCCAGGTCCGCGACAAGCCCTCGCCGACCGCTTCGAGCGGTCCATAGCTGACCTCGCGGAGCATGTTCGCCGGCCACTCGCCACCTTTGACGCCCGCACCGAGGTAGCCTGCTGCCGCCTGGCCCTCGCCCTTGCTGGCAAGGGTCACCGGCAGCTCCAACTGCGCGCCGTCTCGCTCGAGGCGCACCTGAACCTGGGTCTTGGGATGGGCACGGACCCGGTCGACGACTTGCTGCCAGTCGCTCACGGCCGTCCCGTCCAGCGCCAGCAGCCGATCACCGGCCTTCATGCCCGCCGCGGCTGCCGGGCCTTTCGGATCGATCTCGGCCAGCACCGGCGGCAATACCGGACGCCATGGGCGCAAACCCAGTGACTGGATCGGATCAGGCTCGTCGGCCCCTTTGAGCCAATGGTCCAGGCTGATCTCATGCTGACGCTCGAGCGTGGCGCCCTCGTCGCGCACACCGACGCGCAGGCTTCCGCTCTCGCCGAGGCGCCGAACCAACTGCAAGTTGACTGCGGACCAACCGTTGGTCGGCTTGCCATCGATGGAAACGATTTCCTGCCCAGGCATCAGACCCGCTGACGCCGCCAGGCTGCCCGACTCCACCGCACCGATGACCGGACGCACCTGTTGACTGCCGAGCATGGCGACCAGCGAAAAGAACAGGATCGCCAGCAGGAAATTGGCGATCGGACCGGCAGCGACGATCGCGATACGCTGCCCCACCGGCTTGCGATTGAACGACTGCCCGAGCAGTGCAGGTGGAACGTCGCCTTCGCGTTCGTCGAGCATCTTGACGTAGCCACCCAGCGGAATCGCCGCGACGACGAACTCAGTGCCGTGGCGATCATGCCAGCGCAGCAGCGGCGTGCCGAAGCCCACCGAAAAACGCAGCACTTTGACCCCGCATTTGCGCGCCACCCAGAAGTGGCCGAACTCATGAAACGTGACCAGTACACCCAACGCCACCAAGGTGCCGATGATCATGTAGAGCGCTGTCATATCCATCTCCGAATGCTGTTCAGCCGGGCTTTTGGCCGACAGGGGTCAGCGACCGTGGCGCCTCAACCATGCCTGGGCATGCTCCCGGGCACGCTGGTCGGCGGCGAACACAGCCTCCAGCGAAGCCAGCGCGACGACCGGCTCCTGCTCGAGGACCTGCTCGATCATACTCGCGATTTCCGGGAAGCGGATACGCCCCTGGAGGAATGCCTCCACCGCCACTTCGTTGGCCGCATTGAGCACGGCCGGAGCGCTATTGCCGGCTTCGGCTGCCGCACGCGCCAGTCGCAAACACGGGAAGCGCTGCTCGTCGGGCGCCTGGAAATCCAGGCGCGCTATCGCGAACAGGTCCAGCGGCGCGACACCCGAATCGATTCGCTGCGGCCAAGCGAGCGCATTGGCGATCGGGGTACGCATGTCAGGATTGCCCAACTGCGCCAGTACCGAGCCGTCGACGTAGTCGACCAGCGAATGAATGACGCTTTGCGGATGCACCACCACTTCCACAATCGAAGGGGCGGCATCGAACAGCCAGCACGCCTCGATCAGCTCGAGCCCCTTGTTCATCATGCTGGCCGAATCGACGGAAATCTTGCGCCCCATCGACCAATTGGGATGAGCACAAGCCTGCTCGGGCGTGACATCCCTCAACGCGCCCGCCGAGGTTTCGCGGAAGGGCCCGCCGGACGCCGTCAGCAGGATGCGACGCACCCCCACCTGCGCCAGACCTCGGGAATAATCCCCAGGCAGGCACTGAAAAATTGCGTTGTGCTCGCTGTCGATGGGGAGCAGCACGGCGCCGCTGTCGCGCACCGCTTGCATGAACAGCGCGCCGGACATCACCAGCGCTTCCTTGTTGGCCAGTAACACCTTCTTGCCGGCGCGCACGGCTGCCAGGGTGGGACGCAATCCCGCTGCACCGACGATGGCGGCCATTACCGCGTCCACTTCGCTGGCGCAGGCGACCTGACAGAGCCCAGCCTCCCCTTCCAGCACTTCGCAGTCGCAACCTGCCGCCGCCAGCCCGTCACGCAGGCGAGACGCGGAACGGGCATCGGGCACGACCGCATAGGCTGGACGGTGTCGCAGGCAGAGTGCCAGCAACTCGTCCAGACGCGAGTAGCCAGTCAAGGCGAACACTTGATAGCGCTCGGGATGACGGGCGATCACGTCCAGGGTGCTCAGGCCGATCGAACCGGTCGCCCCGAGCACGGTGATGCGCTGCACTTGGCTCACATCACACCCCATTCGGCCGCCCAGAGCAGCACGGCGAACATGGGAATCGCCGCTGTCAGGCTGTCGATACGGTCGAGCACGCCGCCATGCCCAGGTAGTAGATTACTGCTGTCCTTGATGCCTTCGCGGCGCTTGAACATGCTTTCAGTCAGATCCCCAACCACCGACGACATGACCACAATCAGCGCGCCGACCAGGCCGAGCAGAATCTGTCCTATGCCCCAGTCGCGCACCAGACCGACCACCAGCGTAATCAGCAGGCTCACCGCCATGCCGCCGTAGACACCTTCCCAGCTCTTGCCAGGACTCACCTGCGGCGCCAGCTTGCGCTTGCCGAAGGCACGCCCGGAGAAATAAGCGCCAATATCCGCCGCCCAGACCAGCACCATCACCGACAGGATCAAGCCGTTACCCAGCGGCCAGTGCTTGAGCAGCACCAGGCCTTGCCAGGCCGGCAGCAGCACCAGCAGGCCGATCAGCAGCCGGCAGGCGGCACTGCCCCACAGTTCGCTGCTGCGTGGATAGGTCAGCACCAGCCAGGTCGCCAACCCCCACCAGATCACCGAAGCGCCCAGCACCCAGGGCGCCAGGTCGGGCATGAGGTAGAGCAGCATCAGCGCCCCGGCGACCACGGCGGCGTAGGCCAGACGCAGCGGCTGGGCGGTCAGCCCGGCCAGACGTGCCCATTCCCAAGCGCCGACGGTGACCACGAAACCGATGAACAGCGCGAAGTCGGCGCCGCCGAGCAGGAAGAATCCGCCCAGCGCGACCGGCAGCAGGATCAGCGCGGTAATGATGCGTTGTTTAAGCATTAAGCACGGGCTCCAGCTTCGACCTGCTCGCTGGTCTTACCGAAGCGGCGCTGGCGCGAAGCGAAATCGGCCAGCGCAGTGCGCATGGCCTCGTGTTTGAAGTCCGGCCAGTAGAGGTCGGAGAAATACAGTTCGGCGTACGCCAACTGCCAAAGGAGGAAATTGCTGATGCGGTGCTCGCCACCGGTGCGGATGCACAGGTCGGGCAGCGGCAGATCGCCGGTCGCCAGGCAGGTCTGCAACAACTCAGGGGTAATGTCATCGGCCCTCAGGTGGCCAGCCTGCACTTCGCGTGCGAGACGTTGAGCCGCCTGGGCGATATCCCATTGCCCGCCATAGTTGGCCGCGACCTGAAGAATGAAGCGGTCATTGCCGGCTGTCAGCGCCTCGGCTTCGCGCATTGCCGCCTGCAATTCCGGATGAAAACGCGAACGATCGCCGATGATGCGCAGGCTGATGTTGTTGTCGTTCAGGCGCTTGGCTTCGCGGCGCAAGGCCGAAAAGAACAGCTCCATCAACGCCCCCACTTCATCGGCCGGACGCTGCCAGTTCTCGCTGGAGAAGGCGAAGAGCGTAAGCACTTCGACCTTCGCCTCGGCACAGACCTCGATCACCGCACGTACCGCATCGACGCCCGCCTTGTGCCCGGCAACACCGGGCAACAGGCGCTTCTTCGCCCAGCGGTTATTGCCGTCCATGATGATCGCGACATGACGCGGCACCACAGACGGTGCCGCCAGCTTGGTCTTATCCATGAAAAAACCCCGGCCTCAGACGGCCATCAGGTCCTTTTCCTTGTCTTCCGTAGCCTTGGCGATCTGCGCCTCGAAATCCTTGATCAGCTTGTCGATGTCGGCGCTGGCGCGACGCTCTTCGTCCTCGCTGATTGCCTTGTCCTTGGACAGCTTCTTCAAGTCGCCCAGCGCATCACGACGAATGTTGCGCACTGCCACACGTGCATCTTCAGCGGCCGCTCGGGCCTGCTTGGTGAAGCCCTTGCGGGTCTCTTCGGTCAGCGGCGCCATCTTGACCAGCAGCAGCTCGCCCAGGTTGGTCGGGTTGAGGTTCAGACCGGCACTGCCGATTGCCTTGTCGATTGCGGCCAGCATGTTGCGCTCGAAAGGCACCACTTGCAGCGTCTGGTTGTCCTTGACGGTCACGTTCGCCACGCCGGTCAGCGGGGTGTCGGTGCCATAGTAGGGCACCATCACGCTACCGAGTACGCTTGGATGCGCCTTGCCGGTACGGATCTGGCCAAAGGCATGGGCCAGCGACTCCAGCGACTTCTTCATCCGCTCCTGAGCGTCTTTCTTGATTTCGTTGATCATTTTTGAACTTCCTCGATCAGAGTTCCTTCAGCACCACCATGCACGATATTCAGCAGGGCGCCGGGCTTGTTCATATTGAAGACACGCAGCGGCATCTTGTGATCACGGCAAAGGCAGATTGCCGTCAGGTCCATCACGCCCAGCTTGCGATCCAGCACTTCATCGTAAGACAGATGATCGAACTTCTCGGCATGCGGGTCTTTGAATGGGTCTGCAGTGTATACGCCATCCACCTTGGTTGCCTTCAATACCACGTCGGCATCGATTTCGATGGCGCGCAGGCAAGCGGCGGAGTCGGTGGTGAAGAAGGGGTTGCCGGTGCCGGCGGCGAAGATCACCACTTCCTTGGCGTTCAAGTGGCGCATGGCCTTGCGACGATCATAATGATCGGTCACGCCCACCATGGAAATCGCCGACATGACGACGGCGGTGATGTTCGCCCGCTCCAGGGCATCGCGCATGGCCAGAGCGTTCATCACGGTAGCCAGCATGCCCATATGGTCGCCAGTCACTCGGTCCATGCCGGCAGCACTGAGGGCTGCACCACGGAACAGGTTGCCGCCACCGATCACCAGGCCGACTTGAACGCCGATGCCGACCAGCTGGCCGACTTCCAGCGCCATGCGATCCAGGACCTTGGGGTCGATCCCGAACTCTTCCGAGCCCATCAGGGCCTCGCCGCTAAGTTTGAGTAGAATGCGTTTATAGCGAGCCTGATGACCACTACCCTGCTGAGCCATTGCGAATCTCTCCTGCGGCGTTTGTAAAAAATCTGGCGGGCTGTATCAGCCTACGCGTAACTCTAACGTGACGCAGCGTATGCGTCAGCGAACAGCGGCCTGATAAACCGCGCCCGCTTTGACAAAGAGGCTGCGCGCGTGAGCGGGCAGCCTCTTCGGGGCGACAGACGGGGCTGTCTTACTGCTTGGCGGCAGCGACCTGGGCGGCAACTTCTTCAGCGAAGTTGTCGACCGGCTTCTCGATGCCTTCGCCGACTTTGAAGTAGGTGAAGGAAACGATTTCGGCGCCGGCTTTCTTGGCCAGATCACCGACCTTGACTTCCGGGTTCATGACGAACGCCTGCTCTTTCAGCGAGGCTTCTGCCTTGAACTTGGTGATACGGCCGTTGATCATGTTCTCGACGATGTTTTCCGGCTTACCGGCGATCTTGTCGGCGTTGAGTTGCAGGAAGACACCCTTCTCGCGCTCGATGGCCTCGGCGGAGATTTCCGACGAATCCAGGAACTCGGGGTTCGAGGCTGCAACGTGCATGGCAATGTTCTTCGCCAGCTCAACGTCACCGCCTTTCAGAACGACGACAGCGCCGATCTTGTTGCCGTGCAGGTAAGCACCGACAACGTCACCTTCAACGCGCACCAGGCGACGGATGTTGACGTTTTCGCCACACTTGGCGACCAGGGCCTCACGAGCAGCCTCACGCGAAGCGATCAGCGGAGCAGCGTCGGTCAGTTTCTGAGCGAAGGCCTCTTCCAGGCTTTCGGCGACGAAGTGCTTGAAGTCGTCTTGCAGGGCCAGGAAGTCGGTCTGCGAGTTCACTTCCAGCAGAACGGCGGATTTACCGTCGGTCTTGACTGCGATGGCGCCTTCAGCGGCGACGTTGCCGGCTTTCTTGGCGGCCTTGATGGCGCCCGAGGCACGCATGTCGTCGATGGCTTTTTCGATGTCGCCGCCGGCCTTTTCCAGGGCCTTCTTGCAATCCATCATGCCTTCGCCGGTACGCTCGCGCAGTTCTTTGACCAGCGCTGCAGTAATTGCTGCCATTTCAAAATCCTCTTGGAAAGTTTTTCAACCATTCCACCCGTGCATCACGGGCGTTCTAAATCTGCAAATCCACTGTCTTCACACCTGCCCGGCACATGATGCGCCCGTCGGCTGACAGGAGGATTTCAGGTGGCAAAAAGGGGGCCAAGCCCCCTTTTCGCGTACCAAGTAGACGCTGGGCGTCAATTACTCGGCCGCTGGTGCCGCCGCTTCTTCAGCGTAGACTTCGGTGCCGCCAGCAACGTTGTTGCGGCCGCGGATGACAGCGTCAGCCATCGAAGTCATGTACAGCTCGATAGCGCGAATGGCGTCATCGTTACCTGGAATGATGTAGTCGACGCCTTCCGGGCTGCTGTTGGTATCGACGACGCCGATGACCGGGATGCCCAGCTTGTTGGCTTCGGTGATCGCGATGCGCTCGTGATCAACGTCGATGACGAACAGTGCGTCAGGCAGACCGCCCATGTCCTTGATGCCGCCCAGGCTGCGATCCAGTTTTTCCAGATCACGCGAACGCATCAGGGCTTCTTTCTTGGTCAGCTTGGCGAAGGTGCCATCGTCGGCCTGGGTTTCCAGGTCGCGCAGACGCTTGATCGAAGCACGGATGGTTTTGTAGTTGGTCAGCATGCCGCCCAACCAGCGGTGGTCGACATACGGCGAACCGCAGCGTGCTGCTTGCTCGGCGACCAGTTTGCCGGCCGAACGCTTGGTGCCGACGAACAGGATTTTGTTCTTGCCCTGAGCCAGGCGCTCGACGAACGACAGTGCGTCGTTGAACATCGGCAGGGTTTTTTCCAGGTTGATGATGTGGATCTTGTTGCGCGCGCCGAAAATGTACTTGCCCATTTTCGGGTTCCAGTAACGGGTCTGGTGGCCGAAGTGCACACCGGCCTTCAGCATATCGCGCATGTTGACTTGGGACATGATAGTTCCTTGATAAGTCGGGTTGGGCCTCCACGTATCCCAATGACCAACCCACGGATCCTGAGATCCCGGGCACCCAGGCCATCGTGTCGACACGTGTGTGGGTTAGAGCTGACGAGGACACCCCCGAAAGCGGCGCATGTTATACCACAGACTCCCACGGGTAGAAAGAGCTGCGAGCTACAAGCTTCGAGCTACAAGCTGCAAGAGGAAGCGGTGGAGGATGACTCAGCGGCTTGCCGCTTGAAGCTTGCCGCTTGCAGCTTATCGCGTGCCGCGTGCCGCTGGCGGCTCTGATAGAATGCCGGTTTTCCCGTTTTGTTGGGCGCCGCTCGGCGCCGTAGAGAGCCTGTCATGACCGTTACCATCAAAACCGCAGAAGACATCGAGAAGATGCGCATCGCCGGCCGCCTGGCCGCCGAAGTTCTGGAGATGATCGAAGAGCACGTCAAGCCCGGTGTGACCACCGAGGAGCTCAATCGCCTCTGCCACGACTACATCGTCGATGTCCAGCAAGCGATCCCCGCTCCGCTCGACTACAAGGGCTTTCCCAAGTCGATCTGCACCTCGATCAACCATGTCGTCTGCCACGGCATTCCCAACGACAAGCCGCTCAAGAACGGCGATACGCTGAACATCGACGTGACCGTGATCAAAGACGGCTTCCACGGCGACACCAGCCGCATGTTCCATGTCGGCAGCGTCGCGCCCTGGGCCGAGCGGCTGTCCAAGGTCACCCAGGAATGCCTGTACAAAGCCATTGAACTGGTCAAGCCAGGCTGCCGCCTGGGCGACATCGGCGAAGTGATCCAGAAGCATGCGGAAAAGAACGGCTTCTCCGTGGTGCGCGAGTTCTGCGGTCACGGCATTGGCCGAGTGTTCCATGAAGAGCCGCAGATCGTGCACTACGGCAAGGCCGGCACGGGCATGGAACTCAAGGAAGGCATGACCTTCACCATCGAGCCGATGATCAACCAAGGCAAAGCCGACACCAAGGTGCTGGGCGACGGCTGGACGGCGGTGACCAAGGACCACAAGCTCTCGGCACAGTGGGAGCACACCCTCGTGGTGACCGCCACAGGCTACGAAATCTTCACCCTGCGCAAAGACGACACCATCGCCCGAACCTCGGCGTAAATTCAATTCAGGAAGGCGACCCGATGCCCCAGGTGGATCCCGAGTTGTTCGATCGCGGCCAGTTCCAGGCGGAGCTGGCGCTCAAGGCAAGCCCCATCCCCGCCTTCAAGAAAGCCTTGCGCCAGGCCGGCGAGGTGTTCGACAGGCGCTTTCGCGAAGGCGCCGAGATTCGCCAACTGATCGAGGATCGCGCCTGGTTCGTCGACAACATCCTGCAGCAGGCCTGGAATCAGTTCGACTGGGGCAACCTGAACGGCATCGCCCTGGTGGCGGTGGGCGGCTATGGCCGCGGCGAACTGCACCCCTGGTCGGACATCGACCTGCTGATCCTGCTCGACTGTGCCGAGCACGAACAGTACCGCGATGCTATCGAGCGCTTCCTGACTCTGCTGTGGGACATCGGCCTGGAAGTCGGACAGAGCGTTCGCACG
The DNA here is from genome assembly GCF_030580795.1 of Pseudomonas boreofloridensis. Lineage (NCBI taxonomy): Bacteria > Pseudomonadati > Pseudomonadota > Gammaproteobacteria > Pseudomonadales > Pseudomonadaceae > Pseudomonas > Pseudomonas boreofloridensis. The sequence goes on from NZ_JAUQOQ010000004.1 coordinate 150,472, forward strand.
GTCGAGGAATGCGCCGAACAGGCGCAAGCGGACCTGACGGTGATCACCAACCTGATGGAAAGTCGCACCGTGGCCGGCCCTGAATCTCTCCGTCAGCGCATGCTGGAAGTCACCAGTACGGCGCACATGTGGCCGAGCAAGGCGTTCTTCCTGGCCAAGCGCGCCGAACTTCAGGCCCGGCACCACAAATACAACGACACCGAATATAACCTCGAGCCCAACGTCAAAGGCTCGCCCGGCGGCCTGCGCGATATCCAGACCGTGCTCTGGGTCGCGCGCCGTCAATACGGCACGCTCAACCTCAACGCCCTGGCCGGCGAAGGCTTCCTGCTGGAAAGCGAGAACGAGCTGCTGGCCTCCTCCCAGGCCTTTCTCTGGCGCGTGCGCTATGCCCTGCACATGCTCGCTGGGCGCGCCGAGGATCGCCTGCTGTTCGACCACCAGCGCAGCATCGCCACGCTGCTCGGTTATGGCGACGACAACCCCAAGCGCGCCATCGAGCAGTTCATGCAGCAGTACTACCGGGTGGTGATGAGCATCAGCCAGCTGTGCGACCTGATCATCCAGCACTTCGAGGAAGTGATCCTGGCCGATGACAGCGGTAGCACTCAGCCGCTCAATGCGCGCTTTCGCGTGCACGATGGCTATATAGAAGCGGTCAGCCCCAACGTGTTCAAGCGCACGCCCTTCGCCATGCTCGAAGTGTTTGTGCTGATGGCCCAGCACCCGGAAATAAAAGGCGTTCGCGCCGATACCGTGCGCTTGCTGCGCGAGCATCGTCATCTGATCGACGACAAGTTCCGCCACGACATCCGCAACACCAGCCTGTTCATCGAGCTGTTCAAGTGCGAGATCGGCATCCACCGCAACCTGCGCCGCATGAACCGCTACGGCATCCTTGGCCGCTACCTGCCGGAGTTCGGCCTGATCGTCGGGCAGATGCAGCACGACCTGTTCCACATCTATACGGTCGATGCGCACACGCTCAACCTGATCAAGCACCTGCGCAAGCTGCAGTACACCCCGGTGTCGGAGAAATTCCCGCTGGCCAGCAAGCTCATGGGGCGCCTGCCCAAGCCTGAGCTGATCTACCTGGCAGGCCTCTACCACGACATCGGCAAGGGCCGTCAGGGCGATCACTCCGAGCTTGGCGCCGTCGACGCCCAAGCTTTCTGCGAACGCCACCAGTTGCCGGCGTGGGACTCCAGACTGATCGTCTGGCTGGTGCAGAACCACTTGGTGATGTCCACCACCGCCCAGCGCAAAGACCTCTCCGACCCTCAGGTCATCCACGATTTCGCCTTGCACGTGGGCGACGAAACGCGCCTGGACTACCTCTACGTGCTCACCGTGGCCGACATCAACGCCACCAACCCGAGCCTGTGGAACTCCTGGCGCGCCAGCCTGCTGCGCCAGCTCTACACCGAGACCAAGCGGGCGCTGCGCCGAGGCCTGGAAAACCCGCTGGACCGCGAAGAGCAGATCCGGCAAACCCAGAGCGCCGCGCTGGACATCCTGATTCGCGAGGGCACCGACCCGGATGACGTGGAACAGCTCTGGTCGCAACTGGGCGATGACTACTTCCTCAAGCACACCGCCGCCGACGTGGCCTGGCACAGCGATGCGATCCTGCAGCAGCCGGCCGACGGTGGCCCGTTGGTGCTGATCAAGGAAACCACCCAGCGCGAATTCGAAGGGGGCACGCAGATCTTCATCTATGCCCCCGACCAGCATGATTTCTTCGCCGTGACCGTGGCAGCGATGGCCCAGCTCAACCTGAACATCCACGATGCGCGCATCATCACCTCCAGCAGCCAGTTCACCCTCGACACCTACATCGTGCTCGACAATGACGGGGGCTCGATCGGCGACAACCCGCAGCGGGTCAAGCAGATCCGCGAAGGGCTGACCGAAGCCCTGCGCAACCCCGAGGACTATCCGACCATCATCCAGCGTCGCGTGCCGCGCCAGCTCAAGCACTTCAACTTCGCCCCGCAGGTGACCATCCACAACGACGCCCAGCGGCCGGTGACCATCCTCGAGATCATCGCCCCGGACCGCCCCGGTCTGCTGGCGCGCCTGGGGCGAATCTTCCTGGAGTTCGACCTGTCGCTGCAGAACGCCAAGATCGCCACACTCGGCGAGCGCGTGGAAGACGTGTTCTTCATCACCGACGCCGACAACCAGCCCTTGTCCGACCCGCACCTGTGCAGCCGCCTGCAGGAAGCCATCGTCCAGCAGTTGCAGGCCGGCCAGACCCACGATAGCAGCGCCACCCGCGTGACCTTCTGACGATTACGAGACCTTGCGCCGATGAACCATGCCTTGACCCAGCTTCAGCCCTACCCCTTCGAAAAGCTGCGCGCCCTGCTGGGCAGCGTGAAGCCTGCGGCGGACAAACGCGCCATCGCCCTGTCGATCGGTGAGCCGAAGCACGAATCCCCGGCGTTCGTCGCCAAGGCCCTGGCCGACAACCTTGACAAGCTCGCGGTCTACCCCAGCACCCTGGGCCTGCCCGCCCTACGCCAGGCCATCGGCCAATGGTGCGAGCGGCGCTTCGGCGTACCGGCTGGCTGGCTGGACGCCGAGCGGCACATCCTGCCGGTCAACGGCACCCGCGAAGCACTGTTCGCCTTCACCCAGGCGGTGGTGAACCGGGCTGACGACGGCCTGGTGGTCAGCCCCAACCCCTTCTATCAGATCTACGAAGGCGCAGCGTTGCTGGCCGGAGCCACCCCGCACTACTTGCCGTGCCTGGAAAGCAACGGGTTCAACCCGGACTTCGGCGCCGTGCCAGCCGAGGTGTGGCAGCGTTGCCAGATCCTGTTCCTGTGCTCGCCGGGCAACCCGACCGGCGCACTGGTGCCGATGGATACCCTCAAGCAGTTGATCGCGCTGGCCGACGAGCATGACTTCGTGATCGCCGCCGACGAATGCTACAGCGAGCTGTACTTCGACGAAGAGGCGCCGCCACCGGGTCTGCTCAGCGCCTGCGCGGAGTTGGGTCGCAACGACTTCAAGCGTTGCGTGGTGTTCCACAGCCTGTCCAAGCGCTCCAACCTGCCAGGGCTGCGCTCAGGCTTCGTGGCGGGCGACGCCGAGATCATCAAGCCCTTCCTGCTGTACCGGACCTACCATGGCTGCGCCATGCCGGTGCAGACCCAACTGGCCAGCATCGCCGCCTGGCAGGACGAAGCCCATGTGCGTGCCAACCGCGACCAGTACCGCGCCAAGTACGAAGCGGTGCTGCAGATTCTGCAGCCGGTGATGGATGTCCAGCGCCCCGATGGCAGCTTCTACCTGTGGGCCAAGGTGCCGGGCTGCGATGCCGACTTCACCCGCGACCTGTTCCAGGCCGAGCACGTGACCGTAGTGCCGGGTTCCTATCTGTCCCGTGACGTGGACGGCGTCAACCCTGGAGCCGGGCGCGTGCGCATGGCGCTGGTGGCACCGCTGGCCGAGTGCATCGAGGCGGCGCAGCGGATCCGCGCGTTTCTCCAGGCTCGCGGCTGAAATGCTGCGCTAGCGCACCGTTCCCAGATTCGCCTCACTCATGTCCAACTCGCCCAGCACCTGACGCACCACTTCATCGCCGACCAGGTGCTGGCGATGCAGGCTGTAAAGCTCCAGGCGCTGAGCGCGCAACGCGCGCAGGCGCAGGCGGCGCTCCAGCAGGTCCATCTGCTCGGCCAGGGCGCGGGCTTCGGCCGTGTCACTGTAGCTTTTCAACTGGTCGCGGTACTCGGCCATCAGCCGTGCCTTGAGCTCGACGGCCTGGGTGGCCAGGGCCGCGTCCTGCTCGGCACCGGCGTCCACCACATCCTCGGCCTCCAGCGCATGCACAGCGGCCTCGGCGGTGCGTCGCCACGCCTCCTTCACCTCCTCATGCAGGCGCTCGTCGGGGCTCAGCGTGACACCGCGCAACAGCAGCGGCAGCGCGATGCAGGCACTGACCAGCGACAGCAAGATCACGCCGGCGGCAATGAAGATCAGCAGGTCGCGCTCGGGGAAAGGCTGGCCGGCACTGATCAGCAGCGGCACCGACATGACACCGGCCAAGGTCACCGCACCGCGCACGCCGCCGAGGGTCAACAGCCAGCAGGAGCGTGCACTGGGCACCATCACCAAGGCCGGCTTGCCACGCCAGCGCCGCACCGCGCCGATGGCGCGCCAGACGCTCTGCACCCAGATGTAACGCAGCAGCACCAGCGCCACGAAGATCGCCACCACGTCCAGGCAACGCCAGGCCAAGGTTGGCCACAGCGACGTTTCGTGGCTGACGACCGCCTTGATGATGTCCGGCAGTTGCAAGCCCAGCAGCAGGAAGATCAAGCCATTGAAGGCGAATTCCAGCAGCGACCAGACACTGCGGTTGAGCAGGCGTGTACTGGTCTGGCGCGGCAGCAGGTCGAGCCAGCTCTGCATCATGCCCGCCGCCACCGCCGACAGAATACCCGACACGCCCAGGCGCTCGGCCAGCACATAGGCCGCGAAGGGCAACAGCAGCATGAACACCACGTGGGTCGCCGGATCGTCCCAGCCACGGGCGATCATCCAGGCGCGCAAGCGCCCCACCAGCCAGCTCAGCGCAACGCCCGCCGCCAGCCCGCCGATGGCCACCAGGACGAAGCTCAGGCTGGCGTCAGCCAGGGAAAACACGCCGGTGATGGCCGCCGCCAGGGCGAACTTGAAGGTCACCAGGCCCGAAGCGTCGTTCATCAAGGCCTCGCCCTGGAGCATGTGCATCAGCGGCTTGGGCAGACGGTCCTGGGTGATCGCCGAGACGGCCACGGCGTCGGTGGGCGACAGCACGGCGGCCAAGGCGAAGGCCACAGGCAATGGAATGCTTGGCAGGATCCAGTTGATGAAGTAGCCCGCGCCCACCACGGTGAACAGCACCAGCCCGACCGCCAGCCCCACCACCGGCCCGCGCAGGCGCCACAGCTCGCGCTTGGGCATGCGCCAGCCGTCGGCGAACAGCAGCGGGGGCAGGAACAGAAACAGGAACAGCTCGGGATCGAGGGCCACATGCAGGCCCAGGGTCGGCCAGGCCAGCAGCGCTCCGGCGCCGATCTGCACCAACGGCAGCGGCAGCGGCAACAGGCGCCCGAGCAACTTGGAAACGCTCACCAGCATCAGCAGGATGAGGACGGTATAGGCTGATTGCATCGCAAGGTTTCCTGACTGCGGGGTGAAGAACTGACCAACGGATCGGCCATGGCCGATGTTACCGGCTCGCGGCCAGCGCTGCCGCTGAACGATGGTCGCAGGCGCATGGCGCGCTATGGCCCATGCTACTCGACCGGACATGACATAAAGGGTTCCAAAGCACAGGGCAGCCAGCCGTGGCGCCCTCGGCATCGATCCCGCATAATCGCCCCACCCATTCTTCGAGGAGTATAGGGTCGGCTCGGCCAGCGCCGACGGCCCAGGCATTCAATGGCATACACTCTCTACGGCATCAAAGCCTGCGACACCATGAAGAAGGCCCGTACCTGGCTTGACGAACAGGCCATCGACTACGCCTTCCACGACTACAAGACCCAAGGCATCGACCGTGACAGCCTAGAGCGCTGGTGCGACGAGCATGGCTGGCAGGTCGTGCTCAACCGCGCTGGCACCACCTTTCGCAAACTCGACGACGCCAGCAAGGCCGATCTGGATCAGGCCAAGGCCGTCCAGCTGATGCTGGCGCAACCGTCGATGATCAAGCGTCCGGTGCTCGATCTGGGCGAGCGCACGCTGGTCGGCTTCAAGCCGGACCAGTACGCCGCAGCCCTCACCTGAATTCGCTCCATACCCTTTTCGTACGAGGTAATTGCATGTCCACCACTTTGTTCAGCCTGGCCTTCGGTGTCGGCACCCAGAACCGCCAGGGCACCTGGCTGGAAGTCTTCTACGCACAGCCATTGGTCGCACCGAGCGCCGAACTGGTCGCCGCCATCAGCCCGATCCTCGGCTACGAGGGTGGCAACCAGGCCATCGCCTTCAGCCCGGCCCAGGCCGCGCAACTGGCTGACGCCGTAAAAAGCGTGGACGCCAACCAGCATGCATTGCTGACCCGCCTGGCCGAAAGCCACAAGCCGCTGGTGGCGACGCTGATCGCCGAAGACGCCGCGCTCACCTCCACCCCCGAGGCGTACCTCAAGCTGCACCTGCTGTCGCATCGCCTGGTCAAGCCGCATGGCGTTTCCCTGGCCGGCATCTTCCCGCTGCTGCCGAACGTCGCCTGGACCAACCTGGGCGCCATCGACCTGAGCGAACTGGCCGAGCAGCAACTCGAAGCACGCCTGAAAGGCGAACTGCTGGAAGTCATCTCGGTGGACAAGTTCCCGAAGATGACCGACTACGTGGTGCCGAGCGGCGTGCGCATCGCCGACACCGCCCGCGTGCGCCTGGGCGCCTACATTGGCGAAGGCACCACCATCATGCACGAAGGCTTCGTCAACTTTAACGCCGGCACCGAAGGCCCGGGCATGATCGAAGGCCGCGTGTCGGCCGGTGTGTTCGTCGGCAAGGGCTCGGACCTGGGCGGCGGCTGCTCGACCATGGGCACCCTCTCCGGCGGCGGCAACATCGTCATCAAGGTCGGCGAAGGCTGCCTGATCGGCGCCAACGCCGGCATCGGTATCCCGCTGGGCGACCGCAACACCGTCGAAGCCGGTCTGTACATCACCGCAGGCACCAAAGTGAACCTGCTGGATGAACACAATGAGCTGGTCAAGGTGGTCAAGGCCCGTGACCTGGCTGGGCAAACCGACCTGCTTTTCCGCCGCAACTCGCTCAACGGCGCCGTGGAGTGCAAAACCCACAAGTCGGCGATCGAGCTGAACGAGGCACTGCACGCACACAACTGAGTGGCAGGCCGCGCGCCCACCCCCAGCGGTTCGAAGTGCTAAGATCGGGTCTGGCAATTGCTGTCAGACCCGATTTTCATTCCAGGCCCCGCACTCATGTTCCAGCCCTCCCCCTGGCGTGCCGATTTTCCCGCCATCGCCGCCCTGCAACGCCAGCACCAGACCTACCTGGACAGCGCTGCCACCACGCAAAAGCCCCAGGCGCTGCTCGACGCCATGAGCCATTACTACACCCAGGGCGCCGCCAACGTTCATCGTGCCCAACACCTGCCGGGCGCCCTGGCGACCCAGGCATTCGAGTCCAGCCGGGCCAAGGTCGCTGCCTGGCTCAATACGGGCGATGCCGGGCAGATCATCTTCACCCACGGCGCCACCTCCGCGCTCAATCTGCTGGCCTACGGTCTGGAGCATGGCCTGCAGCCGGGTGACGAAATCGCCGTCAGTGCACTGGAACACCACGCCAATCTGCTGCCCTGGCAGCAACTGGCGCAGCGTCGCAACCTGCGTTTGGTGGTCCTGCCGCTGGACGCCCAAGGCCAGATCGACCTGAACCAGGCACTGCAACTGATCGGCCCGCGCACCCGCCTGCTCGCGGTCAGCCAGTTGTCCAACGTACTCGGTACCTGGCAACCGCTGCCGGCTCTGCTGGCACATGCCCGCGCCCAAGGTGCGTTGAGCGTGGTCGACGGCGCTCAAGGGGTGGTCCACGGCCGTCACGACGTCCAGCAACTGGGCTGCGATTTCTACGTATTCTCCAGCCACAAGCTCTACGGCCCCGATGGCGTCGGCGTGCTCTACGGCCGCACCGAGGCCTTGCGCCAAGTACGCCATTGGCAATTCGGCGGTGAGATGGTGCAGGTGGCCGACTACGACCAGGCCAGTTTCCGCCCGGCGCCACTGGGCTTCGAAGCCGGCACCCCGCCGATCGCCGGGGTGATCGGGCTGGGCGCGTCCCTCGATTACCTTTGCGCTCTCGACCCCGCCGCAGTGGCCGCCCATGAAGGCCTGCTGCACCGGCACCTGCTGCGCGGCCTGACCGAACGTGACGGTGTCCGCCTGCTGGCCAGCCCGCAGGTCGCCCTGGCGAGTTTCGTCGTGGAGGGCGTGCATAACGCCGATATCGCCCATCTGCTCACCGAACAAGGTATCGCCGTGCGTGCCGGGCATCACTGCGCCATGCCGCTGTTGAAAAGCATGGGACTGGAAGGCGCGATTCGGGTGTCACTGGCGCTGTACAACGACAGCGACGACCTGCAGCGCTTCTTCGACGCCCTCGATCAAGGCCTGGAGTTGCTGCGATGAGTCTGCCGCAACAGGCCCATGAGGCACTCGAAGCGTTCACCCGCAGCCAAGGCTGGGAGCAGCGTGCCAGGCTGCTGATGCAGTGGGGCGATCGGCTGCAACCCTTGGACGATGAGCACAAGGTCGAGGCCAACCGCGTGCATGGCTGCGAAAGCCGGGTGTGGCTGGTGGCCGAGCGCGTCGACGACCGCTGGCAATTCAAGGCCAGCAGCGACGCCCGCCTGTTGCGCGGCCTGCTGGCCTTGCTGCTGGCGCGCGTACAAGGCCTTGGCAACCACGCGCTGGCCGACGTGGACCTGCGCGCGTGGTTCACCCAACTGGGCCTGGAACGCCAACTGTCGCCCTCGCGCAGCAACGGGCTGTATGCCGTGTTGCAGCGCATGGCCGAACTGAGCGCCCACGCCTGAGGCGCACTACGCGCACCGCAACGGTCAGTCGGGCTTGGTCCGCTCCGACGGCCGTCGAGCACCGGCCACCAGCTTTTCCACGGCCTTGCTGACCGCCACCATGGCGAAGGTCGCGGTCACCATCATCACCGCGCCGAAGCCGCCGGCACAGTTCAGGCGTACGCCGTCGCCGACGAAGCTCTTTTGCAGGCACACGCTGCCATCACCCTTGGGGTAACGCAGTTGCTCGCTGGAGAACACGCAGGGCACGCCATAGTTGCGGCTGACATTGCGCGAAAAGTTGTAGTCGCGGCGCAGGGTGGAACGCACCCGCGAAGCCAGGGGATCGTTGAAGGTCTTGTTGAGGTCGCCGATCTGGATCTGCGTCGGATCGATCTGCCCGCCTGCACCACCGGTGGTGACGATGGCAATCTTGCGCCGCCGGCACCAGGCGATCAGCGCCGCCTTGGCCTGCACGCTGTCGATGCAGTCGATCACGCAGTCCAGGTCTTCGGTGATGTGTTCGAGCAGGGTCTCTCGGGTGACGAAGTCAGCCACCGCATGCACCGTACAAGCCGGATCGATGGCGCGCAGACGCTCGGCCATGACCTCGACCTTCGGCCGCCCCACCTGGCCCTCCAGAGCATGGGCCTGACGGTTGGTGTTGCTGACGCAGACGTCGTCCAGGTCGAACAGGCTGATTTCGCCGACGCCACTGCGGGCCAGCGCCTCCGCCGCCCAGGAGCCGACGCCGCCGATGCCGACCACGGCCACGTGGGCCTGGCGCAGGCGCTGCAGCCCTTCGTCGCCATACAGCCGGGCGACGCCGGCGAAGCGTGGATCTTCTGTGCTCATGCTGCTACCCCGAAAAAACCGGGGCGCATTATAGGCCATGCGCGCCCGTCAGCCAGGTCTTGTCGACGCGATGCGTCCCCGGCAACCCGGCATTAGGAAAGAGCCTGTCAATCCTGCTTTAATGTCCAATCGTAAGTCGGCTGTGGCCGGCTCGGGGCTGTTTCTGCACCGCCCACACTCGAACCTGGATTCGCCCTGGCTCTTGCCTGCACCTTGCCTGGAAGCTCACGCACTTATGTCATCACGCAAATTCGGTCTCAACCTGGTGATCGTCCTGGCCATCGCCGCGCTGTTCACCGGCTTCTGGGCGCTGATCAATCGCCCGGTATCGGCGCCGGCCTGGCCGGAACAGATCTCTGGTTTCTCCTATTCACCCTTCCGCCTCGGGGAGAGCCCGCAGAAGGGCCAATACCCCAGTGAAGACGAGATGCGCCAGGACCTGGAGCAACTGAGCAAGTTCACCGACAACATCCGTATCTATACCGTCGAGGGTACCCAGGCCGAGATTCCGCACCTGGCCGAAGAACTGGGCCTGCGCGTGACCCTGGGCATCTGGATCAGCACCGACCTGGAGCGCAACGAACGCGAGATCGAGAAAGCCATCGGCTTGGCCAACAGCTCGCGCAGCGTGGTGCGGGTAGTGGTAGGCAACGAAGCGCTGTTCCGCGAAGAGATCACCCCCGAGGCGCTGATCCAGTACCTGGACCGCGTGCGCGCGGCGGTGAAGGTGCCCGTGACGACCAGCGAACAGTGGCACATCTGGAAGGCGCACCCTGAGCTGGCCAAGCATGTCGACCTGATCGCCGCGCACATCCTGCCGTACTGGGAGTTCGTGCCGATGAGCGACTCGGTGCAGTTTGTCCTGGACCGCGCCCGCGACCTGCGTCATCAGTTCCCCCGCAAGCCCCTGCTGCTGTCGGAAGTGGGCTGGCCGAGCAACGGCCGCATGCGTGGCGGCGCCGATGCCACCCAGGCGGATCAGGCGATCTACCTGCGAACCCTGGTCAACACCCTGAACCGCCGCGGCTTCAACTACTTCGTGATCGAAGCCTATGACCAGCCCTGGAAAGCCAGCGACGAAGGCTCGGTCGGCGCCTACTGGGGCGTGTTCAACGCCGAGCGCCAGCAGAAATTCAACTTCGAGGGGCCCGTGGTGGCCATCCCGCAATGGCGCGCCTTGGCGGTAGCCTCGGTGGTGTTGGCGATGATCGCCCTGGCCGTGCTGCTGATCGACGGCTCGGCGTTGCGTCAGCGCGGTCGCACGTTCCTCACCTTCATCACCTTCCTGTGCGGCTCGGTGCTGGTGTGGATCGCCTATGACTACAGCCAGCAATACAGCACCTGGTTCAGCCTGACAGTGGGCGTGTTACTGGCCCTGGGCGCCATCGGCGTGTTCATCGTGCTGCTCACCGAGGCCCATGAGCTGGCCGAAGCGGTCTGGACTCACAAACGACGAAGGGAATTCCTGCCGGTACAAGGCGACACCGCCTACCGGCCCAAGGTGTCGGTGCACGTGCCCTGCTACAACGAGCCACCGGAGATGGTCAAGCAGACCCTCGACGCCCTCGCCGCCCTCGACTACCCGGACTACGAAGTGCTGGTGATCGACAACAACACCAAGGACCCTGCGGTCTGGGAGCCGCTCAAGGCCCACTGCGAAAAACTCGGCGAGCGCTTCCGCTTCTTCCACGTCGCGCCGCTGGCCGGCTTCAAGGGCGGTGCACTGAACTACCTGATCCCGCACACGGCCAAGGATGCCGAGGTGATCGCGGTGATCGACTCGGACTACTGCGTGGATCGCAACTGGCTCAAGCACATGGTGCCGCACTTCGCCGATCCGAAGATCGCCGTGGTGCAGTCCCCCCAGGACTACCGCGACCAGCACGAAAGCGCTTTCAAGAAGCTGTGCTACAGCGAATACAAGGGCTTCTTCCACATCGGCATGGTCACTCGCAACGACCGTGACGCGATCATCCAGCACGGCACCATGACCATGACCCGGCGTAGTGTGCTGGAGGAACTGGGCTGGGCCGAATGGTGCATCTGCGAAGACGCCGAACTCGGCCTGCGGGTGTTCGAGAAAGGCTTGTCGGCCGCCTATGCCCACAACAGCTACGGCAAGGGCTTGATGCCCGACACCTTCATCGATTTCAAGAAACAGCGCTTCCGCTGGGCCTATGGCGCCATCCAGATCATCAAGCATCATGCCGGCGCCCTGCTGCGCGGCAAGGGCAGCGAACTGACCCGTGGCCAGCGCTACCATTTCCTCGCCGGATGGCTGCCCTGGGTGGCCGATGGCATGAACATCTTCTTCACCGTCGGGGCGCTGTTGTGGTCGGCGGCGATGATCATCGTGCCGCACCGCGTCGATCCGCCGCTGATGATTTTCGCCATCCCGCCGCTGGCGCTGTTCTTCTTCAAGGTCGGCAAGATCATCTTCCTCTACCGCCGCGCGGTGGGGGTGGACCTGCGCGATGCCTTCGCCGCCGCCCTGGCGGGCCTGGCGCTGTCGCACACCATCGCCAAGGCGGTGCTCTATGGCTTCTTCACCAGCAGCATGCCGTTCTTCCGCACACCAAAGAATGCCGACAGCCATGGTCTGCTGGTGGCCATCTCCGAAGCCCGCGAAGAGCTGTTCATCATGCTCTTGCTGTGGAGTGCGGCGGCCGGCATCTGCCTGGTGCAAGGCCTGCCCAGTTCCGACATGCGCTTCTGGGTGGCGATGCTGCTGGTGCAGTCGCTGCCGTACCTGGCGGCCTTGATAATGGCTTTCCTGTCCTCGCTGCCCAAACCGGCGCACGCCGCGGTCGAGCCGCAGCAGGCTTGAGGCCCTGTGCAGCGCAGGGGTGCATCGCGTCCCCTGCGCCGGCCCGTTTGATATAAGATAACGCCCCCAGATTTTTCGCCTTGCCTTGCCCCCGGAGTTCTCCATGACGGCCCCAGCCGAGCTCTCGCCTACCCTTCAACTGGCCTGCGACCTGATCCGCCGCCCCTCGGTGACGCCGGTCGATGCCGACTGTCAGACCCAGATGATGAATCGCCTGGGCGCGGTCGGCTTCCAGCTCGAGCCGATGCGCATCGAAGATGTCGACAACTTCTGGGCCAGTCACGGCCAGCAGGACGGTCCGGTGCTGTGCTTCGCCGGTCACACCGACGTGGTGCCCACAGGCCCCGTGCAGCAATGGCAGCATGAGCCCTTCGACGCGCTGATCGATGCCGACGGCATGCTCTGCGGCCGCGGCGCCGCCGACATGAAGGGCAGCCTGGCCTCGATGGTGGTCGCCAGCGAACGCTTCGTGCGCGACTATCCCGATCACCGCGGGCAGGTCACGTTCCTGATCACCAGCGACGAAGAAGGGCCGGCGCATCATGGCACCAAGGCTGTGGTCGAGCGCCTCAAGGCACGCCAGCAGCGTTTGGACTGGTGCATCGTCGGCGAACCCTCGAGCACGTCCCTGCTCGGCGATGTGGTGAAGAACGGCCGGCGCGGCTCGCTCGGGGCGCACCTCACCGTGCGCGGCAAACAGGGCCACGTTGCCTATCCACACCTGGCGCGCAACCCGATCCACCTGGCGGCCCCCGCGCTGGCCGAGCTGGCGGCCGAGCATTGGGACCAGGGCAATGCCTTTTTCCCGCCGACCAGCTTCCAGATCTCCAACCTCAATGCCGGCACCGGCGCTACCAATGTCGTGCCGGGCGAATTGACCGCGCTGTTCAACTTCCGCTTCTCCACCGAGTCGACCGTAGAAGGCCTGCAGCAGCGCGTGGCGGCGATCCTCGACAAGCACCAGTTGGACTGGTCGATCGACTGGGCACTCTCGGGCCTGCCGTTTCTCACCGAGCCGGGCGAGTTGCTCGATGCGGTGTCGTCGAGCATCAAGGCCGTCACCGGCCGTGACACCCAGCCTTCGACCAGCGGCGGCACCTCCGATGGCCGTTTCATCGCCACCCTGGGCACCCAGGTGGTCGAGCTGGGGCCGGTCAACGCCACCATCCACCAAGTGGACGAGCGCATCCTGGCCAGTGACCTGGACCTGTTGACGGAAATCTACTACCAGACCCTGGTGCGGTTGCTCGCCTGATGCTGGCCTGCCCCCTCTGCCAGGCGCCACTGGCGCAGCTCGACAACGGCGTGGCCTGTGCGGCCGGCCACCGTTTCGACCGCGCTCGCCAGGGCTACCTGAACCTGCTGCCGGTGCAGCACAAGAACAGCCGTGACCCGGGCGACAACCAGGCCATGGTCCAGGCCCGCCGCGATTTCCTCGACGCCGGCCACTACGCGCCGGTGGCCGCGCGACTGGCGCAACTGGCTGCCGAACGCACACCCGGCGCGTGGCTCGACATCGGCTGTGGCGAAGGCTACTACACCGCACGAATCGCCGAGGCGCTCCCTGCCGCCGACGGCTACGCCCTGGACATTTCCCGGGAGGCGGTCAAGCGTGCGTGCCGGCGCGCCCCGCAGCTCACCTGGATGGTCGCCAGTATGGCCCGTGTGCCCATGGCCGATGCCAGCTGCGACTTCATCGCCAGCGTCTTCAGCCCCTTGGACTGGCGGGAAGCGAAACGCCTGCTGGCGCCGGGCGGCGGACTGATGCGCGTGGGGCCGACCAACGGCCACCTGATGGAACTGCGTCGCCTGCTCTACGATGAAGTGCGCCCTTACGCCGACGACAAGCACCTGGCTCTGGTGCCAGCAGGCATGCAGCACGCCCACGGCGAGGTCCTGGAATTCACCCTGACCTTGCCCGAAGCCCAAGCCCGTGCCGACCTGTTGGCCATGACCCCGCACGGCTGGCGCGCCAGCGCCGAAAAGCGCAGTCGCGTGATCGAGCAGCCCGCGCCACTCGAGGTCACGGTATCCATGCGTTATGACTATTTTGTGCGCCAAGACTGAGCACACCAGGAGCCCTGAAATGCGCCAACCCGATATCGAAATCTACCTCAAGGACGCAGACGTCGATCACAAGCAGATTGCCGCCTGGCTGACCGAGGCCCTGGGCCCGTGCAGCGAGTGGAAGCAGAAAGGCCAGACCTTCAAGTGCATGGCCGGTAACATCCCGGTCACTTGGTTACCCAAGGCTGTAGGGAAATGGAACAGCCTCTACCTGGAAAGCAATCAGACCCCATGGGTCGATGACATCGCCTGCGCCCGCGCCGCCTTCGCCGCGCTCAACGTGGAAGTGCGCTGCGCGCCGGGCAGTTGGGCCGAAGAAGACGGCGAAGAAGACGCCGACCGCTGGATCCGCATCAGCACTGACGGCGAAGAAGAAATCACCTGGCGCACGTGAAAGCAGCGGCGCGCTTCAGGAAAGCAGCGGCGAGCTTCAAGCTTCAAGCGGCAAGACCGGTGAACTTAAGTCGGTATTGGCATAGCTTGCAGCTTGTCGCTCGCCACTCGTAGCTGGCTTAGAGGCCGACGACGTCCTCGGCCTGCAGGCCTTTCTGGCCCTGCACCAAGGAGTATTCCACCTGCTGTCCCTCGACCAGGGTGCGGTGACCCTCACCGCGGATGGCGCGGTAGTGGACGAAGACATCGGCTCCACCCTCGCGCTGAATGAAGCCAAAGCCCTTGGCATCGTTGAACCACTTTACGTTCCCAGTCTCACGAGACGACATCTGCAACACTCCGGATTTTTATTTTCAAGATTGCCGTGCAGACAGAGGATTTTCTTCCTCTGGCTACGCAGCTTGCGGAAATTTCCTGCAAGGTGCGGACCGAGTATCTGTCGGATAACAAAAATTTTTATGACATGGCTTCAAATGGCCGATTTTTGCTGAACTTATGCCGATACGGCAGCCTAACTTGCTGGTATATCTCCTGAAACATTTTCCCAGGGCAATCACCCCATGACCCGTTCTCCCCTGCGCCGCCTGATTTTCGGTGCCCTGCGTCGCGTCCTGTACCTGTGGGTGCGTTCCGAGACCATCAACCAGTCCTCGCTGACGCTCAACCTCGACCGCAGCCGACCGGTGTTCTACGCCCTGCCTTCACCCTCGCTCACCGACCTGGCGGTGATCGACCGCGAGTGCACCAAGGCGGGGCTGCCCCGCCCGGTACTGCCCGTGGCCGTCGGCCCGCTGCACGAGCCTGCGGCGTTCTTCTACTTGACCCCCGACCCGGACTGGCTCGGTCGCCAGGACAAGCGCGGCGCACCGCCGACCTTGCAACGGCTGGTGACCACCCTCAGCGAACACGCCGAGGAAGATGCGCAGATCATCCCGGTCAGCGTGTTCTGGGGGCAGACGCCCGCGAGTGAGAACAGCCCGTGGAAACTGCTGTTTGCCGACAGTTGGGCAGTTACCGGGCGCTTGCGCCGGCTGCTGACCGTGCTCATCCTCGGACGCAAGACCCGCGTGCAGTTCTCCGCTCCCATCCACCTGCGCGAACTGGTGCAGCACAACAAAGGCCATGAACGCACGGTGCGCATGGCCCAGCGCGTGATGCGGGTGCATTTTCGCAATCTGCGCACGGCGGTCATCGGCCCGGATATTTCCCACCGGCGCAATCTGGTCAAGGGCCTGGTCCACGACCCGCTGGTTCGCCAAGCCATCAGCGACGAGGCCGAGCGCGAGAAGATTCCCTACGCCAAGGCCGAAGCCAAGGCCCTGCACTATGGCAACGAAATCGCCTCGGACTATACCTACACCGCGATTCGCTTCCTTGAAGTGGTGCTGAGCTGGTTCTGGAACAAGATCTACGACGGCATCAAGGTCAACCACATCGAGCAGGTGCAGGAACTTGCCCCCGGCCATGAGGTGATCTATGTCCCCTGTCACCGCAGCCATATCGATTATCTGCTGTTGTCCTACCTGCTGTTCCGCAACGGCCTGACGCCCCCGCACATCGCCGCGGGCATCAACCTCAACATGCCGGTGATCGGCAGCCTGCTGCGCCGTGGCGGCGCCTTCTTCATGCGCCGCACCTTCAAGGGCAATCCGCTGTACACCGCCGTCTTCAACGAGTACCTGCACACCCTGTTCACCAAGGGCTTCCCGGTGGAGTACTTCGTCGAGGGCGGACGCTCGCGCACCGGGCGCATGCTGCAGCCGCGCCCCGGCATGCTGGCGATCACCCTGCGCAGCTTCCTGCGCTCCTCGCGCACGCCGATCGTCTTCGTACCGGTGTACATCGGCTACGAGCGCGTGCTCGAAGGCCGCACCTACCTGGGTGAGTTGCGCGGGGCAAGCAAGAAGAAGGAGTCGATCTTCGACATCTTCAAGGTCATCGGCGCGCTCCGGCAGCGCTTCGGCGAGGTCTACGTCAATTTTGGCGAACCCATTCACCTGAACGGCTTCCTCGACCAGCAACAACCGGGGTGGCGCGAACAGGACCTGGCGCCGCAGTTCCGCCCGACCTGGCTCAACGACACCACCACGCACCTGGGCGCGAAGGTGGCCCAGCACCTGAACGGCGCGGCGGCGATCAATCCGGTCAACCTGGTGGCCTTGGCGCTGCTGTCGACCAGCCGCCTGGCCCTGGACGAGCGGGCGCTGATCCGCGTGCTCGACCTGTACCTGGCGTTGCTGCGTCAAGTGCCCTACTCCGCGCACGTCACCCTGCCGGAGGGCGACGGTCGCACGCTGATCGAGCACGTCAGAGGCATGGAGCTGCTGTCCGAACAGAAAGACGCGCTGGGCCGTATCCTGTACCTGGACGAAGCCAACGCGGTGCTGATGACCTACTACCGCAACAACATCCTGCACATCTTCGCCCTGCCGGCGCTGTTGGCGAGCTTCTTCACCAGCAGTGCACGGATGAGCCGTGAGTTGCTCGGGCAGTACGTGCACGCGCTGTATCCGTACCTGCAGGCCGAACTGTTCCTGCGCTGGACACCCGAAGCGCTCGACGAAGCCATCGATCAATGGCTGGCTGCGCTGGTGGAGCAGGGGCTGCTGCGCGAAGAGAACGGGGTGTACCTGCGTCCGGCGCCGAGCTCGCGGCAGTTCGTGATGCTTACCCTGCTGGCCCGCGCCATCACCCAGACCCTGCAACGCTTCTACATGGCCACCTCGCTGCTGCTCAACAGCGGCCAACACAGCCTGGACGCCGAGGAACTGGAAGCGCTATGCGTGATGATGGCCCAGCGCTTGTCGATCCTGCACGGCCTCAATGCGCCGGAGTTCTTCGACAAAACCCTGTTCCGTCACTTCATCCAGACCCTGGTCAGCGAAGGCGTACTGCAACCGGACGACAGCGGCAAGCTGGGCTACCACGACAAGCTCGGCGAACTGTCCGAAGGGGTGGCCAAGCGCGTGCTGTCGGCGGAGCTGCGCCTGTCGATCCGCCAGGTGGCGCTGCATCGGGACGATACCCCCGTCGCGTGATAGGGTGCAGGTCTGATGCCCATCGGTGCGCGGATCGGAGCCGATCCGCTGCACCGAGTTCGATTCACTTTCTGCCCTCAAGGACGCCTTCATGATTCGTTCCTCCCTGCGCTTGACCACCCTGTGCGCCGGTCTGCTGCTGTCGGCCAGCGCCCTCGCCCTGTCGCTGGGCAACCTGTCCCAGCAAGATGCGGCCGGCGGCCTCAAGGACGCCCTGACCCAAGGCGCGCAGATCGCCGTCAAGCAACTGAGCACGCCCGGCGGTTTCAGTGACAATCCCGATGTGCGCATCGAGTTGCCCGGCAAGCTCGGCAAGGCGGCTCAGGCCATGAAAATGTTCGGCAAGGGCGACCAGGTCCAGGCTCTGGAAACCAGCATGAACAAGGCGGCCGAAGCCGCTGTGCCGCAGGCCCAGGCGATTCTGGTGGACGCGGTGAAGAAGATGAGCGTGACCGATGCCAAGGGTATCCTCAGCGGCGGCGACGAAGCGGCGACGAAGTATCTGGACAAGAGCAGCCGCGAGCAGATCCGCGCCAAGTTCCTGCCGATCGTCAAGCAGGCCACCGACAAGGTCGGCCTGGCCCAGCAGTACAACAGCTTCGCCGGCCAGGCCAAAGGCCTGGGCCTGATCAAGGACGACGCCAACATCGAGAACTACGTGACCGAAAAAGCCTTGGACGGTCTGTTCGAGATGATCGGCAAGCAGGAGCAGAGCATCCGCCAGAACCCTGCGCAAGCGGCCACCAGCCTGGCCAAGAAGGTCTTCGGCGCGCTCTGAGCTTCCCCGCATCCCCTTTGCGGGCGCCCTGCCCGCGAAACACCGCCAGTCACCGCCCGGCCGACTGGCGCTGAGGCTGACCGCACACGATTGACCGCGCACGCCCACTTCCTTTCCAGGCGAATGCCTACCTGTCATATGCGACCTGCATCCTAGGGCTCTGTGCAGCGTGTTCGCGCGTTCGAGCCGACCGCCGCTACATGACGCGAGTGCCCTTTTTGCGCCAGGAGTCGATGACATGAGGCCAGAAATCGCTGTACTTGATATCCAAGGTCAGTACCGGGTGTACACGGAGTTCTATCGCGCGCAGACCGCAGAGCGGACCATCGTTCTGGTCAATGGCTCGCTGGCCACCACCGCCTCCTTCGCCCAGACCGTGCGCAGCCTGCATC
Organism: Pseudomonas boreofloridensis; assembly: GCF_030580795.1. NCBI lineage: Bacteria > Pseudomonadati > Pseudomonadota > Gammaproteobacteria > Pseudomonadales > Pseudomonadaceae > Pseudomonas > Pseudomonas boreofloridensis. The sequence continues at coordinate 169,367 of NZ_JAUQOQ010000004.1, forward strand.
CGCACTTCAACGTCGTGCTGTACGACCAGCCCTACGCCGGCAAGTCCAAGCCGCACAACCGCCATGAGCGGCTGCTGAGCAAGGAGACCGAAGCGCATATCCTGCTGGAGTTGGTCGAGCACTTCCGGGCCGACCACGTCATGTCCTTTTCCTGGGGCGGCGCTTGCACCCTGCTGGCTCTGGCGCACCAGCCGCAACGGGTGAACAAGGCGATCATCAGTTCGTTCTCGCCGGTGATCAACGGCCCCATGCGCGACTACCTGGAGCGGGGCAGCCAATACCTGTCGGCCTGCGACCGCCCTAGAGTGGGCAATCTGGTCAACGACACCATCGGCAAGCACCTGCCCTCGCTGTTCAAGCGTTTCAACTATCGCCACGTCAGCAGCCTGGACAGCCACGAGTACGCGCAGATGCACTTCCATATCCACCAAGTGTTGGATCATGACCTGCAGCGGGCATTGAACGGGGCGCGCAACATCGACATTCCGGTGTTGTTCATCAACGGCGAGCGTGACGAATACACCACGGTCGAGGACGCCAGGCAGTTCGCCCGGCATGTGGACAGGAGCGCGTTCAGCGTGATTCGCGGCGCCGGGCACTTCCTGGACATGGAGCACAAGGCAGCCTGCGAAGACACCCGCAGCGCAATGCTGGGTTTTCTGCAACCGGCCCGTACACCTCGGCAGCGCTATGGCTATGAGGCGGGTCAGCAGGCGTTGGCGGGGTGAGTGCAGCGTGGGGTGGGGCCTGCCAGTCGTAGACAAGCGCTGCTGCAAGGCTTTTTTGCTGCTTGGACTTTCCAGGACACCAGGATTCTGGTAAAAAGTCGGGCTGCGAAGCGGGTATAGTTTAGTGGCAAAACGAAAGCTTCCCAAGCTTTAGTTGAGGGTTCTTATTGGACACGCCGCTTTAGTGCACCGTCGAGGCAAGAAAAGCGGGTATAGTTGAATGGTACAACTATTGCTTCCCAAGCAATCGGTGAGGGTTCGATTCCCTCTACCCGCTCCACCTTCCAGCCAGTTTTTCCGGGCCTTCCAGGGGATTCCCCCTCAATCAGGAAGCCTCGGAAAGCCTGATAGCAGTCCCTAGATTCAAGCTCCCAGCCCTCCCCTAGAGTCACCAAAATTTGGTGCACCGTCGGCGCCGTCCAGAATCACGAACCGACAGACCATTGCCCTCCTCGGGCCACCCAATAAACCCCCAAAATCTCATTTTCGTACCAAGCCTGGATCGCCAACCAGCTCATCATCGTGCGTCCCAGAATGGCGCTCCGGAATGCCGCACCGGAGTAACGCTCCAGAGTGTCGCCCAGAATGCCGTCTCAGAAGATGACCCAGAATTCCCGAAAGGGAGTGAGCAGAGCCGCCAGCCCTCCCCCTCGAAAATCACCTCGACGTCGACAGGGCTCCAAACGACCACCAGCATTCATTCCAATGTTCAGTCGCTCCCCACCTTCCGATCGCGCTCCTGAACATAATCACGATAGCGCTCCTAGCCACGATCACGATCACGATCACGATCACGCTCACGCTCACGCTCACGCTGGCGATAACGCTTCACGAAGCTGGCATCAATCAAGTCCTCGACGCGCAGTTCAAGACCACAGTTAACCAGCGACGCCATCGAACTATCGGTCAATGAAAAGTCATCGGGGATGAAGCCGATATTCTCCACTCTGTTCCTATCAAGTTCTGCTTCAAACGCTTTCAAGAAGTCAGCCAGTCCAGGGCGACGAGCTTCCGTTGCTGCATTTGCAGCGCAGTCATCAGCAACTGTTACTGCATTAGCCGCATTGATGCCAATCTGCGCCACCACCTTACTTATGGAAGGCCAATACTTGAGATCATACTGATAGGTCAAGCCATCTAACTTCTTCAGGTGAGACCTGAAAAGCCCATTATCCTCGGAAGCATCTTCAACAACATCCATAATATGGTAGTAAGTATCACTACTAAAACTAGACATCTCTTTAACCTGAGTGCGCTGCGAGAGCAGTTCCGAGAGCAACTCTGAAACTTTTGAAATTCGCACATTCAACTCAGTGAGCTTATCCCGATCCTCGCGAGCCTCATTGATCTTTCCAGGATTCCAGGAGTACACCGCAGTTGTGAAAACGTCGAAGAATGATGTCAGCGCCCTAGGCTGTTCAGCCAACGCGGCATGCAGCTCCACGTAGACATCAGCAAGCTCTGGGGAGCGTCCCAGCAGACCCTCAATGATCCGATTGATACTGCGCCAGATACCGTGCTCCTCGTTGTATTTGAAGTCCTCACGCAAAATTTTCTCACACGCATCGATTGCAGCAGAACGACCTTTAACATCCATTTTAAAAACCTCAATTGATTGATAAGCCGATGATAAAGTCTCAGCCGTGAGGTGTCGGTACCTATCCGAAAAAAAATCTCTCCGTTACGGGTACCCTCTACGCGAACCATCACCATCCACCATCCACCATTCAACCCGAGCAGAGCATAAGCCCAACCATCAAGCCGAAACCAAAACCAAAACCAAAACCAGAAGCGAAGCGGCAGATAATCAAGCAGCGCCCCTGTCCAAATAATCCGGTAACAACTAATCCCACTCACCAAGCCCCGCAAACCAATCAGCTTTACTTTACATCCCAGTAAAGCCAATCACACAAACATGGGTGGCGAATCACATCTCTTTCAGTAACACTTAACCTACTCTGCACAGGTAACCGAAATGAACGTAGCCACTTCCTCCCCAGTCGACGAATTGCTCAACCCAGGCGAGAGCGCCTCTCGTCCAGTCCGGATTTTGGCCGCTGCGGGCAGGATGTTCATCGAGCACGGGTACGAAGGGGCCAGCATGGAGGAAATTGCCAAGGCTGCAGCGGTGACCCGCCAGACACTGTACAACCGCTTCCCTGAAGGCAAGGAGTCGCTCTTCGTGGCGGTGGCAGAGCGGATGTGGAAAGCCTTCTCCGTCATGAACGTGGCAACGGATGAGCGCGCGCTGGCTGACCCGAGGAAGGGCCTAATGCAGATCGGCACCGAGTTCGCATGCTTCTGGTCTGGCCCGACCGCCGCCGACTTCCTACGCATGGTCATCATGGAAGGCCGACGATTCCCTGTGCTGGCCGACCGATTTGACGAGGTTATCCAGGCGCCGGCAATGACCGTCATTAGCGACTACTTGACCGAGCTGGCACGCAGAGGTGTCTTGGCAGTTCAAGAGCCTGAAACCGCCGCCCGGGACTTCATGGAGACACTCGATGGTCGAGTTCTCTGGAAACAGGTTAGAGCCAACAGCGAGCCCCTAGCCCGCGAGGAGATCGAGCAGATCGTGGAGCGCACCGTGGACGCTTTCCTGCGATCGCTCCGGCACTGAAAGCGAAAGGCCTGCAACCAGCCGCACAACTGCACCACAGGCCGCTTCACTCCCTGAGATTACAGCCCTGATGCCCCTGAGCCCCTACCGAGAGCCTCCCTGCTGAAACCAAGCCACTTAGCCCGCCCAGACCACACAGCCCACATAGGTCTGACTCCAGGTAGAAGATCACTCAATGGCTACAGGTAGAAGGCCACTCAATAACTACAGGGGAACCGCCAGGGTCTGATCATCTGCGTCGTACTTCGCCTGCAGCAGAACGCATGGGAAAGCTCGGGGGAAAGTGCGAAGCAAAGACAAATCCGATCCGGACGCTGCCATAGTCCGGATACTGAGCCCACCCAAGGAGTCGCCATGCTGATCGAGCTCGACCTGAACCATAATGACGCGCAGGCGCTGTTGCACCATTGCAGAGAGCACCAGCCAAGCTCTGATGATTTCCGAGAAAATGCTCGCCTCAGAGAGGCCTTGGAAACGCTGGCAGAGGCCATCAATGACGCGATGAGTCCAAGGGAGGAAAGCCCGGAGTCGTCGGAAACGATTGACCCACGGTTGCTTGATGCAGCCATGGCAATCTTCGGCGACAAGAAAAGCGCGGGGGACTGGCTATCGAAACCCTTACGAGCGTTGGGAGCAAAACGCCCGATGGATGTCCACATCGACGATGCCTTGAAACTTCTTGCGCGCATCGAGCATGGGTTCGGTGCCTGAAAGCATTGCGAGGTTTGCAGATCACCCCGCAGGCCGATTAAGTGATTCAGGGAGGTTGCACAGGATGGCCAAGAAACCGAAGTTCTACGCTGTTGTCCACGGACGGAAACTCGGGATTTTCAATAGCTGGGAAGGTGGGGCTCGCTTGTCGATTGACCGTTTTCCGGAAGCGAAACATCAGTCGTTCGCAACGCTTGAACTCGCTGAGGAGTGGTACCGCCAGAACACCCCCACGCCAGGCTCGAACCACTCACCGGTTCTTCACTTCAGCACACAAGCCTCAGGGAAACAGCCGACGGCCACCCCTGAACAACCAACCCTAGACGGCGTGGTTGCCAAGGACTATGTCGTCTATCTGATCATTGATCCCGTAACGGAGGAGCCATTCTACGTGGGGCAGACAGGCGACTTCGAAGGCCGGCAGCGAGGCCATCTCGGGAAAGCCAACCACGACTGCAAGCGCGCGGCAGCCGAGATCGCCCAGATACTCGATGACGGGATGACCCCAGCATTCAAAGTTGTGGAAACCTGCGAATCTGAAGAGGCCTCATTGGAGGCAGAGACACGCTGGATCGAGCGCTGTACCGCCAGGGGTATCACGGTTTGGAACCGCACGAGGGAGCATCGCCAAATCCAGGCATTACACATCAAGCCCAGAATCGAGTTTGATCGAATTATCGGGGACGGCCCCTTCACCCTCGGCCCCTACCCATACGACTCCAGGTTTGAGCTGAAGAACAAGCTTAATGCGTTCCTGGCCAAGTCTGCCCAAGGTGCGATACAGCTGGGCATGGCCACCGAGAAGCTCAGGTTGATCTGGAAACTCACCCGCCAGGCAGGGGAAGTCAGCGAATTTCGCATCGTCAAAAACGCATCCAAGCATCAGCTCGAAGCAGTCCTCGTGTCCGGATCGACCGTGAACTTTGACTACGGCGCCGCGATCGACCGCCTCCCCTGACCTGCTGCAACCAGATGACGAGAGCCCCCTCCTGCACCGTATCCGAACGCGTAGAAGAAGGGCACCTGATGAACTTCAGTCACCTCCCCCGAAGACCGGGTTATTCAAGCCCAGGAAATCCGCCATCCAAGTTCGCTCCTCGTCACTGGGCTCGTAAGAATAAGCAGTCTTACCCTCAACTTGCTCAGGCAGTTCACGCCAATATCGTGATTCAGCCACACTATCCAGAAATACCAGTTCGCAGGACACATAGCACATCCATATCCCTCCAGTCAGGAACTGAATATTTAACTGCAACGATTTCTCAGTGCCGGTGCATTCACGAATGGGTGTGAACTGCTTATGCAAAGTTCCAATATGCGTAAACTCTCGACTCAGCAAGCCGTAGATGTGGCCGAATGGAGGGAATACGCGCTTGGCACTGGAAACGGCGCGCGGAGATTCAAATTTGTGCTCTTGGTACTTTTGAAAGTCTTCCGGAAATTGCATGAGATGCAGGGCTACGGCCATGGTTTCAATGGCTGATCGCACGACCGGCCCAGGCTGCAAAACGAAGCCACCCCGAAGCATGTAGGCCGCGCCAACCATGGAATTCAGGGCATTGGAGAGGAGTTCTGCACACGCCATGCGAAGCTTATCTTCGTTGCGTTCGGCCCTGAACATCCCCGAAGCCCAGATAGCGGAGCAATGGGCAAAAAGTGCACTCATTTTTTCAAGGTCAGCACTGTGTAGCGCATCAAAACTTTTAGCAATTCTATCAGCGTCGCGAGTTATCTGATTAATGAGCACTGACCTACGAAACTCATATATCTTCTCGCTTGCTGAGTCAAAAACCACTGCACAAGTATCAGGATGCTGTTCCCACATGGATCATTCCTTGTTCGTTAAGAGTCTTCAACCTGCGACGCTGATACCTTTAATCCGCCAACCCATGTAAGCGAACCGGCTCAGGCAATAGGGTGCTAAAGCCAATAAGAATAAAATTGCGCAATCAATATCAGCAGTACCCGTCCTGTGAAGCATAGCTCGCTACCCAAGACAGTTTCCCCGTTGCCACCTGTGCGATGACTTCCATCAGGGCAGCCGAAAAAATCTCCCTCATGGTCAAGCCTAGCAAGCCGGCAAGCCTGTCCAACCGGCAAGTCCCTGAGTGTTGATCAGCAACAGAAGCGATGCTACCGTATCGACCACGGTCTTCCTGGATCGAGCGGTCGGCATGCAAAGCCTTTGCGCCTCAGGTGTTTCTCCCCTTCTTTCGCACGCACTTCGACAATTGTCAGCGGGCAGCCGACACCGTGACATTGGAGAATTGCCATGCGCGTTCCGGTCTATCCCGAAGATCTGCTCCCCAAAGCCGCCTTCAAAAGACTCGCCAAACTCATCCAGAAACGATGGCCAGGCCAATCACCCGTCCAGCTCTCTTTTGCCCGAGAGACCCTGTCCAAGGGACTAGGGTATGCCAATTACCACGATCTCATGAAAAAGTCCGTCATCTGGCCTCGGGATGCAAAAACGCCTGCCCTGAGTACCACGCACACCCAGCTCGCGGCTGAGATTTTTTCGGTATTGGCTTTAGCCAACGACACCTCAGTACCGCGCAGCGCGCTTGACCCTTTTGTCGAGATGCTCCCGTTGAAAGTGCTTAGCACGTTCAAGGGGGCTGCCTCACAAGGCGTGGAAGTGACCAAGAGCACAATGCCTGATTTAGACCAGACTGAAATCTGTCCTGTGCACACCACCGCCCCAAAGTCAGAAGTCCCGCGCTACACGTGTCCACCTATAACGCACAAGCCATCGAAGCTCCAGGCCATTGCGTTGGGGCTGGATGTCTTCACTCACAGTGATGCGATCAAGCGGATCGTCGAAAACTCAGGAAGCCTTCGCGACCGGAGCCTTTTTGCATTGCTGGAGACAGGGGTTCGGGGGCACGTCATCCTTGGTGCCAAGGTTTCCCAGGTTGTCAGCTTGGAAACCCAAATGCCTTCGAGCAAAGAGATATCCATTGAGATCACGAAAGCGAAACCACCACTACCTCTTGCGAACACAGCAGTAGTCGAGAAGTACATCAGGGAGGAAAATCTCTCTGCCGATGACTATCTCTTCCCAAGTGATGACCGAAAGCAACCCATGTCGACATCGCAACTGCTTCGGATTTTTCAGTCGTGGGAACGAGAAGCTCAACTCCCACGTTCAACACTCACGCCGAGCACCTTGAGACGTGCAGCTATGGCACAGCTAGCAGCGTCCACCCCACCGCAACAGCCTGGCAAGCGAATCGCCGATCAGCTGGGTCACTCCTCCAGTTCCATGACCGAACACTACGTTTCACTCTCTACGACAGCCGTTGATGCGGCCTTGAAGACCGCCAAGTAAACCGGGAAAGCCTCTGAGTCTTGAAAGACCCAGGGGCACACGGGAAGGCCGTGAGGACTATGATGGACGACCCACATCTCACAGCATGCTAGGCCTGGGCACATAGAGCAGCTTGGAGCACTTCAATCGGCGAGCCTTGGGGTAGTGACTTCCAAGGCTCGTTACGCGCGATACGTTACTCGTTGTCTCCGAACGTCAGATCCAACGCAGTATCCCACGCTTCGCCTTGCTCAGCCCATCATTCATCTGAGCATACTGAGCACGGGCCAGGTCAACGATCCGAATCGCTCGCTGGCTACGATTACGCGTTGTCGCGCTGACCGCTTCGAAATTACGCAACACCAGGTTGCCCATGCGCCGTGCGTCGGGTGATGCCCCCACTTCAGGCTCATGAAGCCACCGTACGAAATGTTGAAAGTCGTGTTCCGCAGACCCCATCCTTGCCTCCCCACTGCCCTGTCAGCTTTTGCCAACCACGCCGGCGCAACGCTTGCTATTACATCTCATCGAGTTTTCATAATAGCAATATGCAGGAATTTGGCATTCACCACACACAACTTTAGAATGAGTACGGCTACCGAAGTGAGTGGATATGAAGTGAAGGGCCGGTCGCGGGAAGTTTTGAATGATCTAATCCCCACCACCAGGTACTGGCACAGCAATCACTAGCCTCGGCATTCGCTATCGTACGACGATGCCGTGATCAGCTAGCTCATTGACCAATGTCTTTCGACGCAGCATGCGAGGGATCTTGAACATGCTTCTGTATGCATAAAAGAAACCGACTGGAATGAAAAGCAATCCCAACCCGTACGTAGCAGTTGCGATGACAATCCCTGCTGGTATAGCCGCCAGCGCATAGATAACACCCCTGATGACGCTGGACTTAGCAGCGACTCGGATGTTGTCCAAATCATATTCAACTTTCCCGCCAGCCTTCTCAAATGCGATGAGAACAATCGATTTCTTGCTTAAACTCTTATAATACCAAGTACGCGATGCATCAGTAACTATTGCACCATGGCGCTTAAGATAATTCAGCATAACGACTTCTTTAAAGTAAAAAGTATTACCCAGCTCATCTTCACATCGAACGTTTTTATAGAGCGCATCAAGATCACTACTGGCTTGCAGATGGTAATTCTTGACAACAACTGTCACTTTCTTAATTTCAGACATACGTCATCCTCAAGCACACATTTATCATCAGAAATCTGTGACCGTTACGGCAGAGCCGCTCGGCGGCGCTAACCCATTACTGGAGAAAACGCTAAGTTCCTGGCTCGGCTGAACCGTCTTAAGAGCCTGATTAACCGCAGGCCCTCGCAGGTCGCCTTTAGATGTTCAGCTCACTCGCAATCACGTAATGGTCTCGACCACTCACGCTGCGCATCAATTTAAACCCAGCCCTGGACTCGATAAACTCAAGCGGCGGGGTTGCAACGGTCATACCGTTTTGGCTTACGCCTGAACGATCGAAATAGACAAGAGCGGAATAACGCAGCCCTACCCGAGCAGCGTCGGACAAATATGCATCAACTTTCACATTCCACTCGATGGCCTGAGCTTGGATCACCTCTGATGGAGCGCTAGCCTCAAGGGGTAGCGCCTCGACTTCAAACTGGAAAGATCGCTTCCTCACGCAATTAGCCATTACACTTGAATCTCGAAATAGGGGTTAAAGCCCGTTTTTTCATTTGGATAGCCCTTCGGGTTGGAAATCACCCTGCAACCGGCTAAGTCAATGTCCACAACTTCGTGAGTGTGGCCAAACACCCAAACGTCCACGTCAGGAAAGAGATGTTGCCAATCATTTGCATAGGCGGCAGTCAGGTGGCCCTCATGCTGGCCCCCAATCATTACTGGCGACGGACAGTGGTGGGTCACGACGATGGTGCTGCCTTCGAACTTTTTGACCAACTCCTGACGCAACCAAGCCTTGGCGACGTGGTTTCTAGCAATGACGTCATCGGGCCTTAGACGCCTGTAGTTAGAATCGACACGGATGTACTTGAAGTCACCCATCCATTCCCGGGCTAAGTTGCTTGCCGCGACCTGATCACCAGTGACAGTGAAATCAGTCCACCCCGTCGTGCCGAGTACCCTCAGGTTGCCGAGCACCAGGGTCTCGTTCTCCAGAATGTGCACATGACCGGAGGCGGCGTCCCTCATCTTCTGCAGCGTACGGTCAACATGGCCGTCGTAGAACTCATGATTGCCACTGATATAGGCGACTGGGCAGTCAAAAGCCTCATTGGCCCATTTGACCCCTCTCCCCTTTTTGTCAACGTCCCCCGCCAAGATCACCAGGTCGACGTTCGACGACTCCGGTGCTTCCCACGCTTCAAATTCACGGTGCAGGTCAGAATAAATTCGCACCCTCAAACCCTGCCCCCCATTGAACTGGCCCCCCTCTGACGACGGAGGGTTGCTATACGGTTTAGCGATTAATTGATCAGCAACTCCTCGCCAGCCTGTCGAGGCTGGCGGCGATCTGCACCCAGCAGATGCTGATACGAACCTATGCAAGGGCCCCTTCATCGGCGGGCAGCACATAGCGTAACCGGGCACAAAATGCCTATCGACCAGTTTTATACACCATATGGTGTGTAACTGTACATCGTGACGTGGCTACATCCTCAATTTTGAGGACATTCGCTTTGACGTCGATAAGGCCTGCGCTCGCAGCAGTCATACGAGCAGTTCGAGGGAGTTTAGGGTTGACTCAGGAAGGGATGGCGCAGGCCACCTCGCGCACCTATTTGACCAAAATCGAAAGTGCTCAAAGCACCCCGACCCTGGATAAATTCATCGAGCTCGCGACGGTACTAGAACTGAGCCCTGTGGCGTTAATGGCCTTGGTGGTAGCGACCCGCAATGGCGAATCCACCTCCCATTTGCTTGCGTTGGCTACAGAGGAATTGGAAGCGCTCCAGGAGCGTGTCAGCCAGGATGAAATCGCGGCCCATATTGCGGGCACCGATTTACTGAAACGGCCTCCAGCACGTCCGGCAGATCTGGATAAGCTGCAAAAGGTGCAGGAGTGCAAGATGACTGGGCTGACCCAGGCAGAAACGGCAAGGCGGCTAGGGATCAGCAAATCGACCGTCAGCTTCCTATGGAAGCGATCGCTGCCAGAAGCTCCCTGAACCGGTGCGACAAGCAGCCCTGGTAATAGAGGTGGAGTTGGCCCTCATATACCCTAACGCTTGTCCTCAAGCACAAGCTGCGCAAACTGAACAAGGTTGGTTAGCGCCCCAGCGCTTTTCCTGTCCAGATAGTATCCAGAAATCCCGACGGCTCCGGGGCCAATCTGATCACACCGCAGAGAATCACCGATCATCACGACCCGCTCATCAGAGGCGGCCACGCCTCTGTTCAGGCGCACCTGCAGTTGGTTGCAGATATTGCGATAAATCCCCTCCTGGGGCTTCATCATTCCGACCTCATAGCTCAAGGCGAACGCCTCTACATCGCACAGTAACGTCCTGAGAACAGGCCCGTAGGGCGCTGCGAGATTCGAACAGATACCTGTCGCTATTCCCTGGGCCTTGAGCATCTGGAGAGCATCAACTGCATCGGGGTAGATCGAGATCGACTCCAGTTCATCATCAAGATCATGCTGCAACGACGTCAGCTGTCGCAAACTCAAGGTGATACCGAAGTGCTCTGCAGCATCCTCCAGCGCGAAGTTGGATGTCATCAGGCAATGGAGGTCAGCACCGCTTGGCCTACGACCTTGCTGAGCACCGATGCGGAGCATGCGCCGAAATGGATGATGCTTGCGCTTGATGTGGACAACAGTTCCAAAAGCGTCAAATACTGCCGCTACGATTGGCATGAGGTTGATTTCCAGAAGCTGGGAGCCACCTCAATGGGCCGGCGGAGTACGAACCGCTGGGTTGAAGTAAGCCGTGAAATGGCCACAGGTACATAGCACCGAGTCACCATCCGGGAGCGGATATGACCTCCAATGGACTCTCTGCGGTTCGACGTCATCGCCAACGTGCCCGTAGCGGTAGTCCGAAAAGCCAAGCGTTCTCGAACACTTTAGGTTGCCACAAACTACCGTGTCAGGCATTCGTTCACGCTGGGAAGCCATGGTTCGCTCTCTAATGATCAGTATGTGTGCCGGACAGTCGTTTGCCGAGCATTTGTACAAGATTGGCAATTGTTACGCCGTGCAATTCTCGGCGGTGATTCTATATCGAAACAGGTCGTTACTCGCCCGCGCTTAGCACTAGATGCTCCTCACCTGAGCCGTGTATAGAAGCAAGGCTCAGACCTGGACTGGCATGACTGATACGATGTGGAAATACAGAAACTTTTTCTTCTTGGCCACCGCTCTGGCCTCAGCCTCAGCCATCAACGTACTGAGGGTGTTGGCGTCGTGAATGAGCAATTCCTCCGGCCCCTCGTAAACCTTTGCCGCGCGCATCGTCACACGCAGCCGAGACGACAGCGATCTCGATGATGCCCTTGGCGCTGGCGGCAATGCTGGCTTGGTATGAAGTTTGGAAGCATCGGATTCGGATTCACTACGAGGTTGGTCAGCACCGCCAAACAACGCTTGGCGCATGTCTTCTTCGCTGAGGGGTTCACTCATTTGTGGGCTCGCATGGTCATGCTGTTGCAGATTTTCGGAAGGGGCCTATGACGCTGAAAAGTAACCTGGAGACGTTAATGCTTGGCAACTCGAACAGAGAAACGCCTTGCGGCTTGGGTAGCTCTCCACCACCATTTTACACAGCTGCTTGACTGCCCTGATCACTGATCTTGGAAGGTTCAAAGGCCAAGATCAGTGCCAAGCAAATCATCCCAGATTGCCGGAGTCGCGTAGCCGTCATCAATGAGGCACCGCTGAAGGTAACGAACGAGGTGCCACCTCAACCGGTACCGAACCTCTATGAAATTATCAGGTGCTCGCGTCGACTCTGGAGCCACTTCAGAGAGCAGAGAGCTAAGTACCTCAAAGGCCTGGTAGCCCACCGTGCCTGGAAATACCCGCGTCAGGTCATCAAGGCCTGGACAGCGTTTGACCGCTGCCAATGCCTGGCATAACAGGCTTCGCAAGTTTACGCCGTAAGCTTGCGATGCAGCCAACCATACTCGCACCTCCAGTTCAGACCCTAGGTTCACAGGCCATCACACAGCGGGGGCAGCACAAAAACACAACATATATACATAATTAGATTTAAATCCAGGAAAAACACTACATATTGATTTTTTAAAAAATAACGATGTTGTTTGTGATCAAAGCATAAGCAGCAGCCTTACGGCTGCAAAGCAAGGCGATTCCTCCCCGCCCCCAGCCCGGCAACTTATGCCCAAAATGACCTAGAGTCTTCAACCCGTATGACCTGGAAGCCGTAAATATCAAATGGAAAAGCCAGTGGGATCCTGCGAGTACGGAGGTGTCTGGGCCAGCGCCGCTATTTTCTTGTTCTCAAATATAGAACTCCGTCTCGCTTTAAAATTTTCAAGGGGGTGGGGTGCGCATGTCGTCGCATATTTGACTGTTTTGTCGGCTTTATGAACGTTTGTCCGAAGCTGGCCGCCAGTATCGACCACAAATGACCCCATCGCCCCCACTGACCTAGACTTTCGGTACGCCCATCAGATCGATCTGCACCCTGCCACCCTTCCACACATTGGCCGCCCTTGATGTGGGCTGAAGTTGCGCATGGCGGAAATGGAAAGCTTCGAATGCAGCGCTGATCTCGCGATCTACCAACGCGAGCGTCATCCCGTTGCCCGTTACCTGAAGCGATGGTAGATCGACCCGCTGCTCGACGCAGAAAACTTCGAGTAGGCGCCAAAAGGCTACCTTGTGATCGATGTGCAAATCATTTGGATGGGGGATCTCGACGCCCGTTATTGCGCACTTCGAGGGCCAAACGAGGCCTGCACGGAATGCGTCCATTTGTGGTCTGACCACGAACCTGAGAGCCTCGCAGACTTTGCCATGATGGGACTGGGTGATACCTGTGATACACCGCTTGTAAGAGAAGCTATCGGTGCTGCCATCCAAACGCACTAGATGCAGTCCCCTTCCAGCAAGCGGGTTTCTTTCCAACCGAAAATGATCAACGCCTGTATCGATCTTACGATCCGCATCTGGATGAAGTGCCAAAAGCAGATGGAGCTTTTGAACGGCCACTGGTTGTGTGATCCGGCCCAGGTCAGCGGTTCGAATGAAGTGTTTCAATCGCTCCAATAGTGCTTGCTTAGATGGATACTCGAACGGCCCTAACCAGTACATCCCTGCACTCCATGCAATGCTGACCAATGTGATTTTTGGAAGCGACCTCGACCGAAATGCTAGTTCCAGTGGTCGCAGGTGCCACGAACAGATGAACGCTCAGCGATCTTGTACCACGCCTCCGTCCAGGCGACATCTGTCAGAAAGACGTAGCTGTAATGTGACTGTCCCGATCCACCATGGCCGGAGCGTTGGACGTCGTCGCCCTACTTCCTTGTGCGCTTGATCGAGCCTTTCCTGGAGCGGTCATGAATGCTTTCATGACGAGCTTCGGCTGACAATTTGAGCAAGGAGATATCTCCGCGCACCTGGATCGGTAGCTTCCCCAATACAAATCAGTCACATTGTACAAAATTTGACAAAACGTACAGAGCACCTTAGTTTCCGCCATCAATCCGCCTTCATGCAAGGAAACCTTGATGTCACCTCACGCTCTTCTCCTAGAAACGCTAGAAACGAATGCGTGCAGATTCCGCCTTGTGGAACATCCGTCCGCCGGCAAGTCGGTTGAGGTGGCCTTAGCCCGCGGAACTGAGGTGGGACAAGGTGCGAAGGCACTGATCTGCTCAAGCACTCACACCGACGGTTCGGTTCAGTTTGTTTTGGCGGTGCTGGCTGCAGATAGAAAACTGTCGACAAGCCAGCTTGCCGAACACTTGGGTGCCAAAAAAATTCGATTGGTCTCCGCTGACAAAGCTAATGAGTTGACGGGATGCGTGGTCGGGGCCATCCCTCCCTTCAGCTTCAATGAAGAACTGAAGCTTGTGGCGGATCCAGAATTGTTCGAGCGCTATTCCGAGATCGCCTTCAACGCGGGCCGCCTAGACAGATCGATCATCTTGAATTCCAACGACTACCTGCGCGTGGCCAGACCTGTACTGACCAAGATCGCAGAGCAGTAGTGCTGCGATCAGAATGAAAACACCGCCTGGCGTGCGTGGCACCAGGCGGTGATCAGAATCCTTCCCGAACCTTACTCGCCGTTCACGAGAAGGCATTCAATCCTTAGCCTCTCGACGCTCCATTACCAGCCATTCACACGAGACCAATGGGCCACTTCACCGTTTGGTTGCAGCGCCTCATAGGCCGGGTACTGGGCACCAGTTGCACAAGCATGATTGGGAAGGACGCGCAGCTGAGTGCCGATTGGATACAGCTTCTCTATGTCCACAGACGTACCCTCTTCGAAGGACGCCACGCCGTGCTCTTGGTTGGCAGAACGCAACAGCAGCCCGTCAATGAGGGTTCCGTTCGAGTCACATACCAGGCCGTACCCGAAGTCACATTGCTGAGCTTGAGTACCTCGGTCACGACTCATGGCCATCCAACCGGAGTCAGTGATAATCCACCCTTTATCGGGCTGGTGGCCGATCACAGTGGTGAGAACAGACAAAGCCAAGTCATCTAGAGCACACACACCTACGTTGTGCATCACCAGGTCAAAGAAAACGTACACCCCGGCGCGCAGTTCGGTAACGCCTTCCAGATGAACAGCAGAGAGCGCTGTCGGGGTCGATCCCACACTGACTTCGGGGCAAGGAATGCCAGCAGCCCGAATAGCCTCGGCTGCGTTGACGCACTCGGAGCGTTCGAGCTCAGCGATTTCCTGAAGAGCCTCCAATGTGTTGAGCTTGTAGCTTTCGCCAGCATGAGTCATCACGCCTTTGAGTACGGCGCCCCCCTCATGGATCACCTTGGCAATGTCAACCAGCAGTGGATCATCACTGCGGACTCCAGAGCGGTGATGATCGCTATCAATCTCGATGAACACTTCGAAACGTTCATCGTGGGCACGTCCAAACTCAACTATGGCCCGAGCGCCGGCAACGCTGTCAGTCACGATGATCAAAGCACACCCCGCTCGGCGCAGATCCAACGCGTGAGCAAGCTTGTTAGGCGCCATGGCGACAGCGTACAGAATGTCGGTGACCCCTTGAGCGAAGAAAGCTTGGGCTTCCTTGAGGGTAGAGACGGTAACGCCCTGAGCTCCTGCCTGGATCTGCGCTTCCACCACTTGAGCACATTTAGTGGTTTTCACGTGAGGTCGCAACCTGACACCAAGGCTGTCGGCCCGTTGCTGCATGCGTTGAATGTTTCTGTTCATGCGAGCGACGTCGACGACTGCTACCGGTGTGTCCAAGGTGTGAATAGAGGTGGTCATGGCGAATCTCTGATGTGGTTTTGTCGTTGCAACTCTAGCCGTATGGATATATTTTTGGTTAACGTTAGATTAATCAAAGGTTAAGCAATTCTTAATGATAACGTTCGCCGATCTTGAGCTCGTCACCGCAATTTCTGCCTCTGGCTCACTGAGTGAAGCGGCTCGAAAATTGCGGGTTACAACTGCAGCCCTCTCGATGCGGCTGCGTAAGCTGGAGGTCGCGTTGGGTCTCAAACTCGCCAGCAGAGACTCCAGACGATTGTCCCTAACGGAAGATGGCGAGCGCTTAGCGGAAGAAGGCAAACGCCTGCTGCAATCATTGGAAGAGCTTTCTGAATCCATGATCGGGGATGACCAGCAACTCCAGGGCGTCTTGCGCCTTGCAGCGCCATTCGGATTTGGCCGCTTGCGTCTTGCGCCAATGCTTGCTCGTTTTGCCAAGCTTCATCCCAAGCTCAAGATCGAACTCGACTTGAAAGAGACACCCTGGCCTGACCGCAACAACTGCGACGCAGTAATCCACATAGGCTCCATATCGGACAGTTCATGGACTGCACAGGTGCTCGCCTCCAACGAGCGATGGTTATGCGCCAGCCCCACGTATCTGCAGAAGCATGGTATGCCCGACACACCAAACGACATCGCATCGCACCGGTGTATTTGCATTCGCGAAAATGATGAGCACGTAACGTTCTGGCATCTCCACAAGAAAGCACAAACCCAGTCAATTCGTGTCATCCCGGCCATGACTACCAACGACGGTGGTGTCGCTCGTAGATGGGCAGAGAGCGATCTGGGCCTAGTTTTACGATCTCAATGGGATGTAGCTGAATCTGTGGCAAATGGAACGCTGATGCGTGTTCTGCCTGACTGGCAGTTCGACACGGCGCCGATTCTTCTTCTCATCCCGACTCAAAAAAATCGGTCGAGAAAGGTACAGATGCTTAGCAGTTTTCTAAGTGCATCCTTCAAATCCCCAATCCCGGACTCGATCTGAAGCGGGCCGCCTCCGAGCGATTGACACTATTCATACAGGCTGGATATCTTCAAAAAATGAAGAAAACTACCCCCGAACAACAAGCTCTCATTTCCCAAATGGAGCAGATCGCCGAAGGCTTGAGTCAGACCTTTAGCCCTTTTTGCGAAGTCGTTTTGCATGATCTTCGTGACCCTGAACACGCGATCCTGGCCATTCACAATAACCTGTCGGGTCGTGAGGTAGGCCACCCCGCCACAGAGCTAGGACTTGCGAGGATTGCCGACCCGGCTTACCCGCAGGTCATCGCCAACTATCCAAACCAATTCAAAGATGGCCGCCAGGTGAAAAGCACCTCCATAGGAATCAAGGATTCGACCGGTCGTTACGTCGCGGCACTGTGTATGAATATCGACCTCACGCTGTTCCGAGGCCTACAGGGGATGATCGAGCAGTTCGGCTCGTTCAGTGGAGACCGCCCACACGAGTCCTTGGAAAGCAGTGGTGCAGAGACAATCCGGGCCAAGATTGACCAATTTGCCGCTCGCTTAGCCACCACTCCCCGCGCATTGAAAGCAGCCGACCGAAGAGTTCTGCTTCAAGAGCTGAAAGAGGCCGGCTTGCTTGAGATTAGAAAAGCGATGGAAACCGTAGCCTCTCATCTCGGCGTATCTCGTGCGACAGTGTACAGCGACTCCAGATAAGGGCCGCTTGTTTGTCCGCTGTCAGACTGGACACCCCTTGGCCCTGAGCAGAGCGTTGAAGCGATCAGGGTCAAGCGAACCATCCTCAATACCCTTCATGATCATCGCTTCACGATCCAGCAATTGGCGGCACCGCTCAAACACAACAGGCAGTTGTTCCTGAGCGATCGCAACCACGCCATCTGAATCACCAACGACCAAGTCGCCTGGATTGACCACTAGCCCAGCACAGGAGACTGGAACGTTGATCTCACCGGCACCATCAGTACTCGGGCCACGATGCACGCAACCCAGGGCAAAGATCGGCATTTTCCCATCCAGCCAATCGTCACGATCTCGCAATACACCGTTGACCACGATACCCGCGACACCCGTCTTCAACGCCATCGCTCGCATGATGCCACCGATGATAGCTCGGGTCTGATCGCCACTGCCATCGACCACCAGGATGTCACCCGGACGAGCCATCTGAATCGCTTTCAGCGTCATCAGATTGTCGCCAGGTCGAACTCGGACAGTGATCGCAGAACCGCACATATGACCCCGCCCATGATATGGACGAAGCCCTAAACCGCCGACATTACGTCCCAGGCAGTCACTAATGATTGCACTTGGGATCTGGCTGAACTCATTCAGCCATTTCTCGCCAACGCTGGCTGGGGATTCATTTATGTGAAAGCCAGTAGGCCACGCTTCGTTAGAAGCGACATTGAGCATCACCAATCTCCTGACTCATACAGAAAGGTCGTACGGGTAGCTTTTCAAGCGGCTGTTGCTGTACGCGCAACCGCTTCAATTTCGACCAGGTAGCCGTGGTGCAACTCGGGCACCGGAACAACTGCGCGGGCCGGGCGATGGCTCCCCAGTATCTCGGAGTAAATCCGATCGAACGCTGGCCAGTGCTTCACACCAGCGACATAGACGGTCACCTTGACTAGGTCTGCGGTGCTGCACCCCGCCGCATCCAGAATCGCAAGGACGTTGTTCAGAGCCAGCTGAGTCTGCTCAGCAAAGGAGGCTTCGATGTTGTGAGTCCCGTCGGGGCTTACCGGCAGCTGTCCAGAGATATAAAGAGAGCCTTGGTGAACCACGCCTTGGGAATAATGGCCGGCAGGAGTAGATGCAGCAGCAGTGCTAATTATTTTCATGGGTAACCCAAATAGTGAGCCGGGCCCCGAGATACTCGAAGCACCGGCTTGACGATGAGACTTAGTGACCGTTCAAGAATGCTTCTTGAACCTTCTGAGGATCGGTGACGCCGTTCGCAATGAGCAACTGGGTAAGTACTCTTGCCTTCTGCGGATTCAAATCCATTGAAGCGATAAAGCCACTTTTGGAGTCATCCACTTCGACATTGCGGTTGACGTAACCTTTGCTGACACGTGTTGAGCGCACCACGACGATGCCCTGAGCCGCCGCTTTCTCCAGAGCAGCCAATGCCGCTTTCGAGGTGTTACCGTCACCCATGCCAGCCAAAACAATTCCCTTGGCCTTATCAGCCATGGCGTGCTCAATCTGCAGCGCGTCCATGTTGCTATGGCTGTAAATGATTTCTACCCGAGGCAGCGGCGCTTCCGGAAGTTTAAGAAACTGCCCTTGAGCAGCAGGCTTTACGAATCTGACATGCCCAAGATCCACATAGCCCTCTGACCCTAGGTTCGGGGACTGCATGGTCTGTACACTCGTACTGTGCGTCTTGGTCACGCCTCGCGCGCTGTCGATCTGGTCGTTCATCACGACCATGACGCCACGGCCCTTTGACTCCTTGTCTACAGCAACCTGCACAGCCTCGTAGATATTGGCAGGGCCATCGGCACCGAGAGCCGTGGCTGGACGCATCGAGCCTACCAGCACGACAGGTTTATCAGTCTTCAGCACCAAACTCAGGAAAAATGCTGTCTCCTCCATGGTGTCAGTACCGTGGGTGATCACAACGGCGTCAGCCTCTCCCTGGTCGAAAGCTTTCTGAATGCGACTGGCAAGTTTTCGCCAGATGTCATCGGACATATCTTGCGAGCCGATGGAAGCAATCTGCTCTGCAGACAAAGAAGCCAGATCACCCAGACCAGCAACTGATGAGACTAATTGCTGGGCGCCAATTGCGCCTGAGTTGTAGGCACCACTGCCACGGTTATCTGCTGAGCCAGCGATCGTGCCGCCAGTGGCTAGGAGAAGTACGCGAGGCAACGCTGCCTGTTGATTAGTTGTACTCATGGGTTTCTCTTGAGCGTAAGCGGGAGCTACAGCAATGAAACCGGTCAGCAGTGAAACCATTGCTGCGGCGAGCAGCTTCTGGGTAAAAAACTGACGAAAGCTGGAGCTCTGGATAGTGATGGACATGATTTCGCTTCTCTTTTTTTTGTTAGTAAGCGGTAGAGTTAAACGACTTGGGTTGACCCTTCGAGGCGCCCCTCAGCGACATCTTTTTCATCAGCATTGCCGTGCCTGCCGATCACAGCGGTAGCAACACTGCAGCCGAAGACGTTGGTGGCTGTACGCCCCATGTCCAAAATTGGATCAACGGCCAGAATGAGCAGCAAGCCAGCTTCCGGAAGCCCTATCATCGGCAGCCCTGCGGCCAGCACAACGAGCGAGCCACGTGCGACACCTGCGGTTCCCTTACTGATCACGAGCAGAGTCAGCAGCACCACGACCTGGTGGGCGAACGTCATCTCGATGTTGTAGGCCTGGGCGATGAACATGACGATGAAGGCTTGATACATCATCGAGCCGTCAAGGTTGAACGAGTAGCCCAGAGGCAACACAAAGCTGGTCACACGCTTGTTCGCACCGAATTTTTCCAGCGCCGCAATAGTCTTTGGATAGGCCGCCTCACTGCTGGCAGTCGAGAACGCGATCAGAAGAGGTTCGCGCATAAGCGACAGCAGCGGCTTCATACGCTGCCCCAAGGCGAGATAACCAGCCAGCGAGATCAACAGCCACAGCAACGCAATGCCAAGGAAGAACTGTGCGACCATTTTTCCGAAGGTCATCACCATCTCTAAACCATGCACGGTCACCGTGGAAGCAATTGCAGCGAATACTGCAAAAGGTGCTACGTACATGACGTAGTCAGTGACCTTGAACATGACGTTGGCGAGCTCTTCAAGCACGTCGACAATCAGTGACTTGCCTTTGCCTTTGACGAAAGCCAATGCGCTGCCGAAGAACAACGAGAAGATAACAATTTGCAGCACTTCGTTGCTGCCCATCGCCTCGATAATGCTGCGGGGGAAGACATGGGACAGGAAGACTGGAAGGCTCAGAGAACCTGCGCTCAATCCGGTATTCACCGCTTGGTTAGGGTCGACAGTCAAGTTCAGCCCAGTGCCTGGCTGGAACAGGTTGGCGAGCACCAAACCGATGCCAAGCGACACCAGCGATGCGATTAGAAACCAGGAAATGGCCTTGAAACCTACACGACCAATCGAACCGCTGCCCGACATGCTGGCCACGCCCGTGACGAGCGTTGCGAGGACGAGTGGAGCGATGACCATCTTGATCAGACGAAGGAAGACGTCAGTTATCATGTTTAGGTAGGTGGAGATCTCTTTCGCACCGGCTGCATCCAGCTGGCTGTGCAAGACGCCTCCAAGTGCTACACCGAGCACCATACCGACCACAATCGCTTTTACAATAAAGCGGCTTTTCATATTCACCTCTTATTATCGAGGCCATGTTTTTCCATGGCCATTTTTGTTTGGGCGGAATTATTGAAACATCAATATTTCGGCAAAGCTTCGCCACTGGATGAAGTCACACCCAAGGGCCTAGCTTTAACGGAAGGATCTAATTTTTATTGAAGGAATCGACCAAACTTGTCGATATCAATATTGCCGCCGGTAATGATGACCCCGACGCGCTTTCCTTTCAGCTCATCCTTGAACTTACGAACAGCAGCCAAGCCCAAGCACCCTGTTGGCTCAACTACCATTTTCATACGCTGGGCAAAAAACTTCATGGCCTCGACCAGCTCTGCATCGGTCACCGTTTCGATGCGGTTCACGCCGTTCAGGATGATCGGGAAAGTGTAATTACCCAAGTGTTGTGTCTGAGCGCCGTCAGCAATGGTGTCCGGCGTATCGATGTGTACGATCTCGCCAGAGTTGAAAGACCGCTGACCATCATTACCCGCTTCCGGCTCCACACCAATGAGTGTGCAGTTAGGTGAAAGTGCACGGGTGGAAAGCGTGGTACCGGACAGCATCCCGCCGCCACCTAAACCAGCGAACAGCACATCCAGCTCGCCAACGCTTTCGAAAAGCTCCTTGGCAGCTGTGCCTTGGCCAGCCAGAACATCGGGATGATCATAAGACGGGATCAGGGTCATACCGTGTTTGGCGGCAAGTGACCGGCCAATCGCTTCGCGGTCTTCGGTATAACGATCGTAAAAAATGACCTCGGCACCGTAGCCCTTGGTCGCCGCCACCTTTGCTGCTGGTGCGTCAGTCGGCATGACGATAGTCGCAGGGATCTTCAGGATTGAAGCTGCCAGTGCGATCCCCTGCGCGTGGTTACCGGAAGAGAACGCCACAACGCCAGATTCCCGCTGCTCAGCAGTGAACTTGGCCAACGAATTGTAGGCGCCCCTGAATTTAAAGGAACCCGTTCTCTGGTAGTTCTCACATTTGAAGAAGACCTCTGCACCGACTTCCGCATTGATGGTGCGGGAGGTCAGAACCGGCGTGATATTAGCGGCCCCTTCGAGTCGCTCCGATGCCTCAATGACATCCCGATAGGTTGGCAGGGTGATTTGCATGACTTGAATCCTCAACTAATTACCAGGGCCAAGAGATATCGTGGCCCACGCCATCGATCTTCGCTTGCTCGAACAACAGACGGGCAACGGTCAGGTCTTGAAGTGCCAAGCCCGTCATATCGAAGACCGTGATGTCGTTAGTGTTTCGCGAAATACCAGCTTTCCCGGTCAGCAAATCTCCGATTTCGACTACCGGGATGGAAGGAGTCCATTGGGTTTCCCCGATCTGCATAGCCTGATCGCGGTCATCAACAATGACCTTCGATTTCTCCAGCAATCCCGCTGGAGCTTCCCGCTTCCCTTTAGTGTCTGCTCCCACGCAGTTGATATGCGTACCGGGCTTCACTGCATGGAGGTCAAACAGCACCTGCCCACCAGGAGTCGCAGTGATCACGACATCACTATTCGAAACCGCCTCATTTGCCGATTCGCTGTGCTTCACCACACAACGATCAGCAAATTGAGTTTCGAAATGGGTATTAGGCTGACCATCAAATGTCAGATAGACCACCGACCTGATGCCTGGCAGCACGCGCAGCGCATAGTCCACTTGAATGCGAGCCTGAACGCCTGTGCCGAAAACGGTCAGCTTGGTGCTGTCCTGCCGAGCCAGGATCTCCAACCCCAGCGCCCCGGCTGCGCCTGTACGCAACGTGGTGATTGTGTTGCCATCAATCATGCAGAGAGGCCGGCCAGTCACTGGGTCGATCAGGAGAATCGTGGCCTGATGAGGCTCACCACCCAAGCTACGGTTGTTGGGCCAGAAGCCAGCCGCCTTGAATCCCAGCACGCCCTGGTTGGAGATCCCACCAGATTTGATACCAAAAACCCCGCCAGTGCTGAGCGCCTCTCTCACGATAGGGAATACCTGGCCCTCACCTGCACTGTGCAGGTAAAAAGCCTCACGTACTGCAAAAAGAATCTGCTCGGGCAAGACCAACGCGTTTACGCAGTCCCTATCCAAAATTTTGAGCGTCTCGATCTTCGACATTCTGTAGCGCCTAGATAATCACATCACAATTCCAGACACATTATCCAGTTCTAGACTATCTGTAAAGACAGCTAGAGGAGCCGTTGGTCACCCGCTTTTTCAGGCTTCGGCCAGAGAAACAAGGCGCCTAATGCGAGGCGGGCTGCTGCCTGGGAGATCGGGGCAGACTCATGAAGATGATGGCAAGGATTCTTTTCGTCTAGAAATTGACAAAAAGTACAGCCAACCTTATGGTCTTTCGCTTCGTTGAAACGGCAGCCCGATCCCGGCTCCGGTTTACCCCGCCCTATCCGAGAATTCATTAATCCATGAACGTACTTTTCGATTGCGACGGTACCCTGGTGGACAGCGAGCGACTCGCGTTCAACGCATTTCAACGAGTGGCCCGTGATGCGCTCGCGATCGAGCTGACGCCGGAAATGTGGATTGAGGATTTTCTCGGGTTTACTCGCGCCCATTGCCTGGAGCGCTTGGCATTGCATTTCGGCAGCCCGCTGCCAGACGACCTACCCCAGATGATTATCTCAACGCTTCGCCCCATGCTCGATGCTCAGCTGTCGGCTATTCCAGGCGCGGAAGAAACCCTTCCTCAAATAGCCCTTCCTAAATTCATTGTGTCGAACGCGAGCGTCGGTCATATCGAATTCGTCTTGGGGAAAGCCAGATTGACCGAACATTTCTCATCCTTCCACTCGCCGACCGCCGGCAAGGCCAGGCCAAAACCAGCACCCGACGTTTACCTCAACGCAGTTGCTGACCTGGGGCTCACTCCCGCTGAATGCATTGCTGTGGAGGATTCCGTGCCTGGTGTCCAGGCTGCAGTTGCTGCAGGCCTTACCGTCATCGCATTTGCCTCTCAGGTTCCCAGACATCGCCTGCAGACCGAAGGTGCTCATTACGTCGTTGAGAACTTCGGTGAAATTGCGCGCGTGATTAAGCAAATTTGCGACGCACGCACACAGTCCGCGACGCCACCACCCAGGCCGGTGCTCGCGGGTGAGGTGTAATACGATCAGCAGTTGAATATCGACTCCAGCGCAGTGCCGATGCATCTTTCTACCATGTCGACTCATGCCTCACAGTGGATGGCTGCACTTCTTTGCACAAAGCTATCAAACCAAACACGTTTGGCTCGCCAATATCCTTATCAGTTTTGCCACCAATAGGCCAAAGGAAGTCCATTCTAGGGCGGCTCTAGTAGGCGGTACGGGGCACTAGCGATTGTATGAGGATAGAATCAGTGCTGACGGAGCTCATAAGGATCCTCCATGCTTCGTCGGTCGCCAAAGTCCGGCAACAACGGTAAGGCCTAGGCATACCGCAATGGCATCTGAACGAAATCGTCGCTTCAGTCAAATCGCCCAGCACCTAGGAAGCCAAGTGAAGAAAGCAGGCCAGATTCGTCAGGACAGCCCAAAGGCAGCCCGACGAACAATGCGACCCATATCCGCAGGTTTGATAACCAGGAGATTCAACATGCAGGACTCGTAAGCATTCATGTCTAAAGACACCTTCACCGACATGATGCTGGGTCAGGTTCATCCGGTGATCCTCAGCAGTGAACACCTCGGCAACTACTACTCCCATGGCGGTGTTGGCACTGCTTTCGTGCTTGAGTACGAGGGCGAACTCTTCGTCATAACGGCCATGCACGTGCTCAACAACCAACTTGCCACACATGACGATTTGCGGATTCTGCTGCGTAATGCCCCCGTATCCATCCTGTTTGACCTACGCGCGGTCTTTCCGGAAGAGTCTGACCCCGATCTTGATTCAGACCTGGCCATCCTCCGAGTAGTGAAAGAGCAGCATGCCGAATTGTACGCGGCAGGACTCACAAGCCTGGACGCCACCTGCTATGTTGACACCGACGAATTCGGACGCGCGGACTCCTTCCACGTCTTTGGCTATCCGACAGAGGGCCGAGAATACGACTATGAAGAGAGAGTCTTAGACGCGCGCTTGCACTGGCTCAGGGGAGAGCTCTCTGAGCCAAAAAATCGGGGCCTATCAACCTTAAAAATCGTAGGTAATCGCCCAGACGATTTCAATGGCATGAGCGGCTCAGTAGTCATCGCCGATATCGACGACGTGTGGAAGTTCGCTGGCATGGTCACACTTGCAAACGAAAGCCACGGGCTTCTGCATTTCATCCGAGCAGACAAGATTGCCCACCATCTGAACGAAATGATGCTGATGGAGGTGCCCTCATGAGTGATTTCAGAGAAGCTTCAGCACCTTTTCAAGGGCATCCAGTGTTCCAGGCCTGAAGACAGCCCTACCCTTCTGATCGAGCACATCCCCTAGGTCACCTTGCTGTAATTTGAAATCATTCAAGAAGTCTTTCGAGCGCAGCTACTCAAGCGCGCGCCGCTCTAGAGAATTGAGCTTGAAGTCCGGCGCACTGCCCGCGCGTTCATCAATCCGGATCACCTTGCCAGGGGGATGAATTTGTTTGAGAGCAGCCTGTGCCTCAGCTAGCTCGACGAGGGTCTGCTGAACCAACAGAGGCGGAGCGAAGGTCGGGGGTTGACCCTCGAATGCCCTGAACAGAAAGGTATTGGAGCCCTTCCGCGCAAGCTTCTTTTTGAAGAGACCTGTACGTTTGCTGCAATCCACCCAAGGGGGTCAGTCGGGTGATGAGATTGTATTCTTGCTGCCAGTCCCGCAGCACCGTCAACCAATAAATCATCGGCTCAGGGATCCATGGGACATCGTAACCATCGCCGTCGTAGGAGGTCTTGTCGCTGGTGAAGTGCATGCCCCACCCTGGGCTACCCTCTGAGTCCGTCTCGCGTCGCACAAAGCCTTCCTGACGCCCATGCTTAGCCAAGGGCCCCATGTTTTTCACCCAGTCCGGCTTGCCATCGACGAATCTGACGAAGTAATCATCTGACTCTCCCGAGTCGTTATACATGACTTGCCGGCCCCGGGCGGGTACGTGCGCGGTCAAGGAAGGTTTCAAGGGCGAACCAGCCCACCCTCCCCGCCTCAATCGCTCCCAGCCTGGTTAGCGAATCAACAGGCTCGTCAGCAGTTGAAGGTGTTCATCATCATCCAGAGAAATCGCAACCGACCCCGATCGCGACAACTCGATCTGCACAGGCGTTGAGTCGTACATGTAGACAATTTTGATCTTGTCGATCGGCGCCGGGCGCCCACCTGTGATCTCCAACAATTTCGTCATCGCATTACCGGTCGAAGCGATATCCACCCGGTAGCTGCTTTCGATATCAAAGGTGACCGCGCCGGATACGATGCGCTTGGCCATGACCCGCGTGAGGCGCTTGTCGGCCTTCAACTGCTGGTAGACCGACGAAATATCTGGCTTCACGATCTCCAGGGCGAATGTCGGCCCGGCTGCGGCCCGGATAAGCTCAACGAACGGCTTCAGATCCTTGGGCGGCGAACTCATGCAGATCGAAAAACGATCCGCCCCCAGCGATTCGAATACCATGTCAAAGCTGATGAACGTCGAGTAACTCGACTCAACCGTCTCACCAAGAGGGTTCGTGAACGACTGCGTGATATCCCGCTGCTCGTGATACCGAAAGGTGGCCTTGCCATCCAGGATTTCAAGAATCTCGACGCCCAGCCGAGTCTCGTCGTTGAACGGCTGCTGCCGAAGGCCATGAACGAGGGTCTGAAAGTCAATACGAGCGGTCAGAACCCAGAGTTTCAGCCGCTTTGACTTCATGCCATTAAGCTCCTTTCGATGTCGTCCAGTGTCTTCTGCGCCGCTTCCTCCAAGCGGATCTTGAGCTTCTGCTCAAGCACCGGCTCGGCGCGGACGGGGTTCTTGGCGTATTTTCCGTTGTTGTAGTTGTAGACACCTTTGACGATATAGGAAAAATCGCAGTACTTGGCCTGATTGCCAAATTGAGCCTCGAACTGAACGATCTCTGAACCTAAGGGCTTTTCGCGGGCTGTCCATCGAATCTTCCACATGTAGAAGCCGTGGCCCTCCAGCTCCATAAGCTGCTTGGACTCCAAGACTCCCTTGCCCTTCAGAGATGCCTTGTCGATGCGGATGATCTTGTGAGCCCTGGCTTCGGGCTGCGGCCTGGCCAGCTCAGCTTCCGGATCGCCACCATCCCCTTCCTCGCCCTCATCGTCTAAGTCAAATTCAACTGCATCCTCGATCACCAACGCCTCATCACTGAGATCCAGGTCATCATCATCGCGATCTTTAGGGTTGAATGTGGAGACGTCGACAACATCGACCACCTCCATGTCCTTGAGGTTGCGGATCAAGCTGCGAAGGAAATTTGTCCTGATGCCGGCGTCCGGGATTGCCTCCAGGGAGATGGTGCGGGTCGACACATCATTGTCAGTGACAATCTCGATCTGGGAATACAACTGATCGGTGATGTCCTTGAATTTTTCGTTCATTGGGCCAGTGATTTTCCAGCCGCTGCCCTGCTTCTCAAGGATGACCTCCGCCGTCTTCTCGACGACCTGGCGGAACTCAGCCTGGCTCAGATCAAGCTTCTGGTATTTGACGGTGAGCTTGAGCTGATCGCCATGGATGGCTACTTCAGCCTGCTCGTGCTGGTCATCCACAAGCCACTCTTTGACGGAGGTCAACGCGTCGGTCAGCTGATCTTTTGTAACCGCCGTGGTAACGACCACATTTGTGGTTTTCTCACGACTGTCACGGCCACCTACCAGGAGCGACAGGTTCCGATAGTCGTAGTAGTCGTGGAACAGAGCACTGAACCGATTGGCCAGGAATTTTTTGTCTGACTCGTTGGAGATCACGATTCCCCTAGACAGGAAGACCTTCCGGAGCTCAGCACTCGTCAGACTTCGCTGCGTGAGCGCGTCATAGATCGCTTTGTCGGACGCGAAGTACAGGCTACCCATTCTCATGTCAGTCTCGCTCCCAGCCGATCGCTTCGGGCTTATAGTTCGGAATCGCGTGATTCACGATGTCCAGTTCGATCGCCTGCAGTTTCCGCTTGCGATTCTCGTCTTCGCCCCACTCAGTGACGTAGCTGTTAATGGCAGCGTTGAAATTGCTGAGGATGCTGCTGTGATGGTAACGATTGGCGACCCGGATCCGGATCTTCAAGTCTTTGTTGGCATTGAGGATCTGGAACCTGGACAGGGCGTCAAAGAGATACCGGAATTCGATCTCACTGCTGCCATCGCGGCGATAGTAGATCAGGTAGCCTTCGCTATACGTTTCAGTCAGCTCCATGGCCTTTTCGCAGTACGAGATCACCTCCTTGTGGTGGATGATCATGTACGGCGAAGCGATGAGCTCAGCAGTGGCTGCACGCTCCCAGTACTCGCCACTGGCCTTGTGCAAAACGAGATCAGGGTAATAGAAGGTGTAGTTGTCCTTCGGAAATGTCCCTGCCGCTCTGAGGGCATTCACATCGACCTGCAGCGTCTTCAGGTAATTGATCAGTGAAGGCTCGACGATATGAATCTGCTGAGAATCCTTGATGTGCAGGTTCTCGCCCTTGTAGTCCTTGAAGTGATCGTAGAAATTCTTGTCGTACTCGTCGTCGTGGTTGTACACGAACAGCATCCCACGAACCTCATACCTCTCACGCTTGGCCAAGTGGTAGCGCGTCTGCCACTCCGTCGAGGCACGCGCACAGTCGATGGTCTTGCCCAGGGATTTCAAGGCCTTCTTGATCGAGTCCAGCGTGATTGAGCCCACCGCGTAGCTCTTCAAATCGGTATGAAGGTAGACGGCTTTGTTCAGATAAGGGTCTGCGTACTTGAACACCACGTCAGTGGGATGCGTGTGCTCAGACTTCTTCAAGGGCGCGTGTGTTTCCTGCTTCACACAGCCGAAGTTGAGGTTCGCCGGCCCCTCTTTTTTCCAGCGGAAGAAGCTGAAGATCTCGTTGGAAACGAGCTCCGCGAGCCTCGCAATTTTTTCGGTTTCGCCGCCTGACATGGTCGTTCCTGTCACGAAATAAGTGCGCAGGAACAGTAGCGACCAGGGATCAAAGCCCTTGCCGGGAAGGTGCGTCCTGCTGTGGGTATGGCTTCATGCCAGCACAAATTACCGCAAAACGCTGAAGCCGACCATCGTGACATCACCCCCGATAAGGCTGTTCGTCGGGTTGGCAGCAGCTGATTCATCCTTGGCGCGTCGCGGAAGCGGACAAAAAATCATGAAATTGACGGCGGAAGCGCACTGGTTGTTCTACGACCTGGGTTTGTCGTGTTACCGGGGAGCTATGAGACTGAAAGCCTTGAAATACGCGGCTTTGCGAGGATAAGAGAGGGGTTCAAGGTAGTGCCGATTAGCACAATAAGGCGACCAAAACAAAAATAAAGACATAAAAATCCTCACAATAAGAACTTTTTGTCATTTCAAATTGTACTTTACAGTACATACCATCCTGCTCCATAGATTACACCACAACGCAGGATGCTTGTCAATATATGCGTAAATCGAAGATTGCCTTGGTCGGACAGGGCTCGAATCCGCCTCCCAAGGCCCCGAAAAAGCAGCCAACCGCCGGTAATAGCATCGAGGCGATGCACAGCCTCACGCGAGTCAAATGCGAGCCACCCAGGCTCTACGAGACAGCCACAGGTGCACCGTTAGATTTCTACAACGAATTCACCGAGCACCTTTGGGGCGAGATCGGCATCAGTTACACGCGCAACTCGGTTATTGCGATCGAGAGAGGTGGACGGTTTTTCATCGAGTTCCTCTATGAAACCGGCGCCCTCTCTGGCCGACTCGACCCTGAGACTGCGTCGAAAACCATGCATCTCTTCTCGTCCTATCTGATCGAGGGAGCAGAAGCCAAAGACCCTATAGTGCGCCAAGCCTTCATTCGAACTGGCCGGAAAACAGTCTCCGCCAAGTCAGCCGGCGCGTACATCGCAGCTGCCAACGTTCTACTGACCACCTGCAGCGCGATCTCGTTCGAGCAGGCAGAACTGACCTCCGTCCTGACCGGGCTGCCTCCCCAGACTCAAACCAACGCTTTGCCGGAACTCAATCCCAGGGTGCGCAGCTCTCAGGAATTGGCTCGGATCCATGCCAACACGCTGCAGGTCAAACCCAATCTTGGTGCCGGCGCAAAGAAAGCCCGAGGCGGCCTGCGCGCCCCTAAGGTCAAGAAAGACCGGAAGGCCAAGCACATTGACCTCCCACATATCCTACCCATGCTTGAGAACGCCCCAACGCCATTGGACGGTTTGATCTGGAGCTTGGGACTTGGCAGCCTGAGGCTCTCGGAAGCGGTTGGGGTTCGCCTGGAGGACGTTGACGTTCACAAGAGGATCATTCGCGTCGAAGATCCTGATGGCCTTCGTGACACCACGAACAAGGAACGCTTTGGGTTCAAAGGTCGCAAGACTGCGGTCGTGACGATGTTCGAGCCATTCAAATCCATTTTCTGGCAGAAGCTGGCTGATTACATGGCTGTGCGCCCCTGCTCCGACAGCCGCTGGCTGCTGCTGTCGCTTGATGAAGACACCTACGGTGTACCTCTCTGCGAACTCAATTCAAACAGCGTCAACAAGACGATCAACCGCCGCATTCAAGCCACTCAGAAAAAACTGAAGTTCGTCGCTCCCCAGGGAAACTACTCGTCCCACGACTTCCGACACCTCTTCGGGGTTTGGGCGCGCAACTACGTAATGGTGCCGGGCCGACCCAGGCCGGGCCTCGACCTACCTGAAATTCAGTTGCTGATGGGGCACGCAGATCTCCGGAGTACCGAGATCTATGCCGCAGATCTGGGCATCAACACCCTTGTGGACGTCGATGCTGCCAACGAGCTCGTGTACCACCAAGGCAAGGGCGAAAGCATTGACCACTACCGTGGCCTGGCCTACGGGCGTTTGAGCGAAGAACTGCTTGAGCGGGGCCCAGAAGCGTGATCAACACCACCGACAGCCTTACCCTGCACGGCAATGATGTCCTAAAAAATGCTGCGGCTATCTTGCAAGAACTGGCTCAGAAAGCCATGGATGCCGAGAGCGTGTCTGGGAAAGCCAATCCCGAGCTCCTGACAGATAGGCAAGCCAGGCACCGGCTGGCGTTATCCATCTTCCTGAGGATTCGCAAGGGTCGCGCGTTGACCTATCCGGAGCTCACGACACTCTACAATCTCTGCCTGGTTCCCGACAAACAGCTCGATCTTGCCCTACCTTTGTATACGGCACTCACTGGCGAGGCTGCCCCGCATCCTAAAGATGTTAGCGGCATTCGCATCCCCATTCGAACAATGTTTGTTCTCTTGTGGACTAAGGGGAATGCCACGCTCCCTCATGACTTCAACATCAGTGGCGTATGGGCTAAGTATCCGGAGCTGATTGATAGATCGCAGGGCTTTATCCACAAGCTCGCGGGAGTCAAGACATCGAATCTGCATCGCTGCACTCGAAATTTTCAATACCGAGTCAACTGGCAGCGGCCCGAAGACATTGTATTTGAAGAGTTGTGGGAAGCAGCGCCTGTAGTAGTCGACAAGCAACGTGAAATAAAAAGCAAGTCTAAGAAGGGTAGCAAATGCACTGACTTTTCCTACCTAACATGGCTTCATCTATTTGCCAGAGAGCATCCAAAAATTGTAAGCCCGGATCAAGCCCGGCTTCTTGAAGGCTATCATGCTCACCTAAGTACCAGCACGTTCGAAATTTCGAGCACCGAGAACAGGAAATCTTATGCGCAGTTCGTCAAACACTGGGGCTCGATGGGTAAAAATTACTCAAAAAATGAGAATCTCCAATCCAGAAGAGCCCGCTACGCCTCGGGAATAGATGGCCGAAAACACAAGGACAAACAACGAGCCGAAGAAAAAAATACGCGAGCCGAGGAAACCAAAAAGGAGGCACAAGACTTACTCCCCCCCGAGGAGTATGCTCTTTTGCCTGGTCGTCGCCGACCAACTATTTATAACTATGACTGGGTGAATGGCTACTACAACACCCAAGACAACCTAGACATTGAAAAGAACTTGTCCTGTTGGATTAAGGCTGGCGAGCTGCACCTTGAACACATTGAAGAACTCATAAGCATTAACAGCAGAAAGCAAGAAGTTGGATACATACATATCCTGATGGATTACCTAGGTAGGTATCTGCCTGCTTGGCTTAGCAAACACCCCAACAGCGGCATCGAGATCCCGACCAACATTGAGAATTTTCACCGCTCCATTTTTTGGCATCGTACGTCCAAAAACTGCAATCTAAGCAATCCGAAGGACAATTCAAAAATCGATTTACCGCTCACACTGATGCAGTTTTACGATCTGAAGCGCAGCATCAAAACCAAAGCCAGGTTCATTTTTTCGATATGGCGATATTTCGAAGTCGCGATAGCGAACGGCAACGTAGTAATGCCTAATGGTGAACCTCTAGTCAGTGGCCTCTATAAAAATCCGATCCATCCAGATTTGGACTCCACAGGAAGTGGCTCGGCAGGTAAAAGTGACAAAATCCCCCTCCCCATCGACTCAATGTTGATGGTGGAAGCCTATATGCTCGCACTCGACGCTATCGGGGTCGAGCTTCAAAACAAATGCCTCAGAGGTATCTATAGTTTCCAAGACACTTTGGATCTAAAAAACAGCAGCTGGATCGACCTCGAAAAATACGGAATCTCTTATTCCATCAAGTTGTGGAACCCGAATGACACCTCGCAGGAATTGGAGGTACCGCTCAAAAAAATCATCAATGCTTACTCGTGGAAAAGTGAAAAATACAAATCATCTAGCAGCGAAATTTACGTTCCATGGCTGTCACAGGTCAGGATGCTCACAACGGCTCTCTTCTCAGGGCTGCGCCTGCAAAATTGCCAATGGTTGGATATCCGCAGCTTTGATAAATATTACGACCACTCTATGAGGGGAAGCCTGAGCAGCTGCATCCTCTATGTCAATACGGACAAAAGTGGAAAAAGCCGCCCCATCACACTCCCTTATAAAGTCATGGATGTGCTGCTCCAGGAACGCCATTTCCAAACCAGGGAGTACGGAAAAAAATACACAGGCGTGCATTATCAAAATGACCCTAAGAGCACTAAAAAATACAGCAAGATCCACCCTCTTTTCCGTAGCCCTTGGCTTAATAACGGCGCTCCGTTTTCTGACACTTCTTACACCCTAAAATGGACATTGGTTCTTCGCGGATTTCAGGAGATATACAACGAATTCGTACCTCCAGAGCGTCGTCATGAGTTCGTGGAGCGCACTGCCGCTGGAGATTGGTCGGCAGTACATACCCCACATGCTCTGCGGGCCACATGGATTACCCATCGCCGTATCTATGCGAGCCTTGATTACGCCATTATCGGAGGGCAAGTAGGTCATGCTCAGAAGTATACAAGTGCGCATTATGTAGTGCCGACTCATCAAGAAGCTCTGGCCTTGATTGATTCCGCCAACAGAGCGGTCTCAGAGCATGCGTTTGCAGCTCTGACCGGACGTCCTCCCAGCCCATCATCGCCTAATTCGGCGCTGGTTAAAGGCTGGGAACAGAACCGCAAAGAGACCGTGCGCGACCAGCATCTCGTCTCCGTAATCCCTGATATCTTGGACGCCGACGAGACAGGCCTGGACTTGATTGCCAGCACTAAAACTCAGCGCGTAAAGTTCTTAGACTGTTGCATTTGTGCTCTTGATGGTGACTGCCCGAAAAAGCTGATGACTTTCACGCGAAAGGCTCGCACCTGTGGTATTTGCCCTTACGCAGTATTCGGGATCGATCATCTACCTGCCCTGAATGCAAAAGTCCGTGATCATGCCTGTCGTGTGGAGCAACTCAGACCAAAACTTCAGCAAACTCTTAAACACCAACCAAAATCTTCCAGCACAGAGATAATTTACGACGAACTTTCGCTTTGCACCCTGGAGCTGGCTGGTTATCGCCAAGTCATCCAGATCTTGGAGAAAAATTGGCAAGAAGAAAAATTTCCGAACGGGTACATCGCTCGTCATCGCGACCTTGCGAACGCTGTTCGTCATAGTGTTGATATGGCAGATCCCAAACAGCGCGTTATTTCGATGCTGATAGATGCTTCACAGTTCCCAGCCTTCGCTTCAGAACATTACCCCCTGATTCTTGATGAGTTGGCACGTAATCCGGAATTCCTCCAGGTTGCCAACCAACCATTCGAGGAAAGGGAAATCTACATCGGGCAGATCTTGTCGATCATGGCCGGCACAGGCCTTTCATTCGAGGAAATCTCCGCGTATGCGTTGAGCAAGCCCTCTGCCCTCCTCCTCAACCATCAAGCCACGATGGCAGAGGCGAATTGAGATGACCAGGCGAGCTCGTATGTCCAATTTAGGTGAATTGGCCAGGCGAGCTTGCAGGACTGCGCGAAACTGACCATGAAAAGAACACCCACTAAAGCTCCGACTGCTCGAACACCTAAAGAGCGACGAGGTGAAGCACAACTCAAGGCAACGATCGCTCGAATCTATGCGGCGTTGCAGGTGCTTCAACAACAGGCTGAGCCCTTCAAAAACATCAGCCAGCTGGCGGATGAAGTCGCTCGTATCTGCGGCGTCGACCGCAGCCTGCTCTTGAAGCGTGGAAAGTCATACAGGAAGTGCCTCGACGCTTACCCAGGGCTCCTTGGCGATGGAAGTACCCCACCCACCCCATACAACACGGACATAGATCCACTGCATCCGGTGATGATTAGAAACACCCAGTTGGAGGAGGAGAACGCCAAGCTTCGCAACATCGTGGACGATCTGTCGAAACGCCCCGTGCAGGCTGCCCGGTCTCAGGACGTTGCTACCAAGGCCAGCGGAGTGGCTGAGTACCAGCGCGAGTATGAAGTGACCTGCCAGTTGGTGGACAGGATCCTCGATCACAAGCGGGCCATTCGGATCATCAACGACACCCTGACCGACCTCTCAGATGTCAGCGGCATCCCGAAACCGATAGCCGACTCAACACTCATTGCCCCCTATGTCGAATGGAAGAATGCCCGTGCGTGAACTGAATGATCGTATCTCCAATGCTGAGGCTGGGTTGGGAGTTGAGGCTAGGTCAGCCGGGACTACTTCTGGTGCAGGTGCTTCTCCAGGTGCCTCTGGAGGCGGTTCGCCGCATGAGGTGCTACGCGCCATGACACCGGAACTGGAGTCGGCGAAGAGGCTGCGCCAGGTAGCTCTGGAGATCATCGAGTCAGGTAAGAGCGTGCGGATGCGGGCCGGCAAGATAAACCTTGCATGGCTGGCCGGGACGGTGGGGCTTACCAGGCAGGTCTTCTACGAGGGGCGTGGCGGGCCAGAGCTGTCCCAGATTGCTGAGCTGCTGCTGGAGCATGTGCGATCTCAACCCTCCACCAAGGCCCATTCGCACTACGACAAATCACTGGCCAGCTTACGAACCGAGATCCAGCTGCTCAGAACCCAGCTGCGAGATGCCGAGCGTGGCTTGCAGCGTGCGGCTTTCCGGGAAGAGATCATTCGGTCAGGGACGATTCTCACGTTCTGACTGGGCCCTTGGCAGGCCCCGCTTCGCGGCTCTACAGCAGATTCCGTCCAGCTTCATTCCCCTGTCTTTCTACCCAACGGTGCATCAGGCCAATGGCAAAGTACTACTTCGTCCGGAAATTCACGCTCACACTGGGTGGCGAGCGGCAATTCCATCTCCTATCGCTGGCCACCGGGACATCCTTCAAGGCGCGGCTCGATCCGGAGCTAGTGTCGAAACCCATATTCCCCGGCATGACCTATCGCGCGTCCATAGCTAAGCGCGGTAGAGGGCTGGTCATTACCTACCTGTACCCCGCTCTTTGCGTGGAATACGACGAATGCAGGGCACTGGCGGGCTTCGTTAGTACACAGAAAGCGCTCTCCCAATACTCACCGCCGTCCGGTCTCGCGAGCGTTTTGGAGCAAGCTGCTTTGCTGGAACAGCGCAGTGTGCGGCAGCTGCTTGACCATGAGAGTCGGTTCATTCTTGGGATGCACCTGGGCGATGCTCAGACGGCCCAGTTGCAGCTCGCATGGCAGGAGTACCAGGCCTTCCAGGAGTCGGTGTCTGGAATCATGATTCAAGGATTCGATCAAGCCAGTGCGGAGCAGATGGTGATTTGTCTGCCACTAAACGCCTGCTTCCTCCTTATTCATCCCCCGCTGGCACTGCCGTTTCTTGAGACTAATGACGACTCAGTTCTGGATCATCCAGGCTTCGATCAGACGCCTGGATTGAGGAAGGCCTGGGCACTGCTAAGGCATCTGGAAGCCCAGTCAACGGCGGGGAACACCCTTGTTGAGGTCGCTTCTGTTTATGGGTGTGGGGCTGACGTGGTTGGGGTAAATGCGGTTGAGGTAGATGGCGGTGGTGATGTTATCGGCAGCGTCATCGCGGGCTCGGATGATGTGCTTGAGGCGATTCGCGAGTGTGAGGGCCACGGCTGGGTTGTGGCGACGGAGGGCCACGTTCAGCTCAAGTCGAACCATATCCTGCAGAGCGCAGTACGCCATCATCTGACCAGGATCTGCACGCCCTTTCACCCAACCTATAGCGAGCGTGAAATTGAACACGCCTTCAGCCGCTTGAGCGCGTTCACCCCGGACATGTTCGCTTTCGACATGCTCGACGAAGTGACCTTGGCACTGAATTCACGCGTACTGCTCGTTCGATATGACGATGTCAAAGCAGCCGTCGAATTCACCCAGCAGTACTGTGCGGTCTCGGAGCTTTTGACGAATACCGTTCCGACCTCGGTGACGATCGCAAAGGCCAGATGCGCGGCCTATGAAAATGAGTTAGGTCATGCCCCTGTCCCGTTCTACGAAATTACAGATGGCGCGCATGTCCAAGCAATCGTCGTACATCAGTTCAATCAGTTGCCCTTGTTCGAGATTTTTCAGCTGCTGGCAGAGCTGCAGAATGTGGTGAATTTGGTTGCTCTGGTCGATGCCACCCTGCCGGCCAATGCAGCTGTTGATCAGATGTCTCGCTACTTCCCCACCGTGGATGTCCGCATTCGCCAGCAAGGTGCTTTGCCAATACAGCAATGCCTTCGGAAACTCTCCGAGATCGAGGTACGGATCGATGCAGAGGACGTTCAGCGCATCGCGGTGATCTGTGATTGCCCTGAGATTGCCCACCTGCTGAACCGGCGGTACAGCTCAGTTCCAGCAGTTACGAAAGTGCCTAAAAAGGGCGATCTCATTCGGCTCTCTCCACGTGGTCTTCGACGTAAGGATGACGCCCTGATTCGCATTGTGAACGTCAGGTCGAATGAGCTTTTTGTGGCTCAGTCACAGACGTATCGGATGATCAAAGCGGACGAGTTCGCGGGTTACTCATGGGATGCAGGATTTGCACTGAGCCCGAACGAAGGACTGGGGGTCGAGCTCCCTCCGGTACTGGTGTTCACCTCCGCTCAAGGCGGTGCTGGTGGGGAAAGGTCGGGGGCTGCCTTCGTCAGGAACCTGCAGGCGCAAGGAGTTCGAGTGATTGAGCACTGCGTGTATGAGATTGAGGGCTCTCCGAGGCTTCCGAGTCCTGGGACTTTGCAGCGGATTGTGCCGCTGGTTGAGTGATGTCAGGAACTGCTGAGCATTACTCCAACCATGCGTTGTGTCGGCTGCTCACAGAGCTCGCATAGACACGACCGATCAATAAACGCTTTGGCTCGGTATCCGCTGACTGAGACGCTTTTGAGTGCGAAGAGCCTGCAGATCATCCAGTTGACAAACCAAGATTTCTGCACAAAAATGCCGGTTGACAGTATCCCTTATTTGCACAGTTTTCGAGGTCGTATCGATGCACGAAACCCAGCACCCAAGTCATTTCGCACCCGAGTTGCTCCCCGAATACCTGGATCTGGTCTGCCAGGAAGTGATCTCAGTTGCGTATCAGGCGCTGGCTGATGCATCTACACCAAACGATACCGCATACACCCGCGCGACTCTGCTCTACGGGCGTCTCCAAGGGCTCTGTAAGGCGTTGGGTGCCGATGTGACCCTGCCATGGCTTGAGCTGCGAAACGGCACCATGGACTTCACGATCAGCATCAACGGTGTATTGCTACAGATCGTCACCGACGATCCTGATGCTCCTAAGAAACTGCATCGGCTCAAGGCCAATCTGGTCGAGCTGCACCAACTGAGTCTCTTCGAGGCCAGCCCCGAGGTTTCCACCTGGAGACTGTTTGTCGATGGGAACAACGACCTCGAATTCGCTGAGTTCAAAGCCACGATCGTGGGCTTCGATATCAACCAAAATATCCTTTGCCACTGGGCACATGAATACAAGGCCAGCGTGCCGGTCAGAACAAGCGATCTCCCTGCTCAAGTCGAGATCGAGGAACCTTTGGTGGTTCGCAGAAACAAAGACGCCGACACGAAAAAACCCGACGAACCTGGCAGCGTAGATGGACGATAGAACACAGCAACTGGCATTAGGCGACGAATTCTCTCCGGACAAGCTGCGCCTTGCGCGCTGCGCGTCCGGTTGGTCGCTTGCAGACATCGGTGACCTGCTTGGGGTTACCCGGCAGTATGCTCACAAACTGGAGGTGAATGGATTTCCCTCCGCCGTACAGCTGGAAATGCTGAGCACGGCTCTGGGCGTCACTCAGGAGTTTTTCTTTGCGCCTAGACGCAGCTCCGTTGAACTTGAGCAATGCCATTTCCGAAGCGTGCGCGCCTCAACGGTGACGGTAAAGAAATCGATTGCAGCTCAGGTTGAGCTTTTCGAACTGCTGATCGATGAGCTCGACAAAGAAGTCGCGTTCCCGGATATCAGCTTTCGGACACACGATGAACCAGTGACAAGCGTCGATACTATCGAACAGATTGCAGAGCGTTTTCGTAGAGAGCAATCGTTGGGGCTTGGGCCTCTCTCGAACGTCACCAGACTGGTCGAGAAGATTGGAGTGCTGGTCGTCAATATCGCTGAAGCGGATGACCGCATCGACGCGTTTTCCCTACACAACAAGCGCCCGCTGATTGTTCGCAATACCGCGAAGCAGAACCCGTGCAGACAACGTTTCGACATCGCCCATGAGCTCGGTCACCTGGTGATGCACCAAGGTGTGGAAACGGGCTGCCGGCACACGGAAGATCAGGCCAACCAATTCGCAAGTGCCCTTTTGATGCCCAGGGCCAGCTTTGCAGGAGAATTCCCTGCAATGCGAGGCAGGTATCTCAACTGGCAAGCCTTGGGTGAGCTCAAGCTGAGGTGGAAGGTTAGTTTCAAGGCACTGATCTATCGGGCTCAGGCCCTGGATCTCATCAGCCAAGAACAGGCCAAGTCAGGCTTCACCTATCTGAATCGCAAGGGCTTCACACGGCGGGAAGATCTCGATGATCAGATCGAGATGGAATCACCTCGACTGGTGCAGCGCGCACTGGATTTGCTGGATCACGCTAGCTGGAGAAAGGCTCTCAAGGCCTGTGGGCTTACCCGTGAGATGGTTGAAAGCCGCTTCATGCTCACACCACCTGAGCCACCGTTGAGGCTGGTCTGAAGGATCAATTATGAACCGGGTATAGAGCGAGAGGGAACTCGCTGTATCCGGATCTTGCGAGCCCCTCCAATCATTGAGGCCCTGCATGCCGAGGTTACTCAGGAAGTCTTCGACGCCAATCCGATGAAACAAGCAACGACCCCGCGCACCATCGTCTACATCGCACTCTAGCAATGTCACTCTCGTTGAGCTCGCTGCAGGAAGCTACTACACATCCAGTTGACCTGCTCGTATCCATGAGCGCGGCGAGCCGCACCCATGCCGCTCTGTACTGTGGCATGCCACGGGGGTAGTGTTGCCTAGCCTGCTTGCCCCCCTTTCGTCCAAGGCGGACTCACGCCTGTAAATCTGCCTCGTTGCCTAGTTGTTTTCGGCCCTGTCTTGGCCTCTAATCTACTCTGAGGTCGTTCAGCCCTCACTTACCACCAAAAAATCAAACTCCCATCTTCAAGATGGACTGTGTATTTGAGGAATGCGAATGACTGATATTCAAACGGCGCCGCCTGCCCCCTCCTTTCCGTCACTCCAAAGCTTCTGCGTTGACCTTCCGCTGTACGCCTTCT
Organism: Pseudomonas boreofloridensis; assembly: GCF_030580795.1. Lineage (NCBI taxonomy): Bacteria > Pseudomonadati > Pseudomonadota > Gammaproteobacteria > Pseudomonadales > Pseudomonadaceae > Pseudomonas > Pseudomonas boreofloridensis. Next base: position 209,611 of record NZ_JAUQOQ010000004.1, read on the forward strand.
ACAAAGTTACCGAGGAAAACTTCAACGACTTCTTAATATTCACACAACGGGACGCAGTCATCGACTCATTTTGTCCTTATTGTTCAAAAGACAGCACCTTCAAACGCCAGGACAACGGCTACAATCAAGGCCGCACAACCTTAGACTCATGGTGGGAGTATTTTCCATTCATCGAATTCAGATTCAAATGCAGTCGCGACAACAATCACGCGATAAGCTACAGCTTTCAATTTGATGAAAATCAAGGCGTACAAAAAATCGGTCAATATCCATCCACTTATGACGTAGCAGCTCCAAGTGTTAAGCGCTACCGAAAAATCTTAGGGGAAGATCGATGCCGCGAGCTGGTTAAAGCGATCGGGCTTTTCACACATGGTGTGGGCGCCGGAAGCTTGATTTACTTAAGGCGACTACTTGAATATTTGCTGGAAAAAGCACATTTGGAAGCCCAGCAGTCCGAGACCTGGAAGAAGACAAACAGTGTAGATTTTAGCAGAGCGTCGGTTGGAGAAAAAATTAAAGCGTTATCAGATTACCTACCAGAGTATCTAGTAAACAATAAAAAGATATATAGCGTGCTCAGCCTTGGAATTCATTCAGGCTCTGAAGAGGAATGCATGAAGCAGTTCCCGATCCTTAGAACAGCAATAGAACTTATCTTAGATCAGAAAATTGAAGATGCGAAGCGCAAAAGAAAAGAGAAAGAGATAACCACACTTCTTCACCAGTTCGGCTGAAACCATCTCAGTTTGAAAATGCAAAATAGCTACCCGACACATAAATAAAATATTTCGGGTAGCGCTGCAGGTACCTCTTTCCTGACCCTTCAAACCCAAACGTTCTTCAACGCGCCGACACGAATCTGAAAAAGTAACAAGCTAAACATTGAATTATGTTTGAGCTCAGCTACCCTTGATCGCAATTGGCCACTTCTCGGGTGATGGATGCGCGTTGAGCAGTTGACTGTAAAGAATTTCAGGGGCATCAAGCATCTCGAATGGAAGCTGATGGGACAATCCATTTGTTGCCTGATCGGCGTCGGTGACAGCGCGAAAACGACCGTGCTGGACGCGGTAGAGGCGGTATTATCCCCACGGTGGATGACCTTCAACGAGGCCGACTTCCACCACGCGAACACCGCTGAAGACATCGAAGTGGAAGTCACTATCGGCGAATTGTCCCGCGCCCTGCTCTCAGATGGTCGCTTCGGCCTGTATCTTCGTGGCCTCTCCCCTTCGGGCGAGCTCAACGATGAACCCGAGGACGCCGACACCCCAGCCCTGACAGTAAGACTTTCGGTCGATGCGACCATGGAACCCGTTTGGTCTCTGGTCTGCGATCGCTATCCAGCTCCAAGAATCCTTTCGAACAGGGACAGGGCCATGTTCTGCCTTGTCCGGCTGGCCGGTGACGAGGCACGCCATCTGACCTGGGCCCAAGGCTCAGTGCTCTCCAAGATGACTGAGGCCAACGATGAGACCGCGCAGATGTTGGCTCATGCTTATCGTTCTGCCCGTCAAAGTGCCAACCTGGGCTCCATCCCAGAGTTAGCCCAAGCTGCCGCCTCTGCCGAAACGGCTGCCCGCTCACTCGGCGCCTACATCAACCAAGCCTACTGCCCCGACCTTGAGCTTGGGCGAGGTGGATTCAATTCCAGCTCGATCGCGTTGCATGACGGCTCGGTACCATTGCGATTGGCAGGCCTTGGAACCAGGCGTTTGGCGACATTGGCTGTTCAACGTTCAGCCATCAGCGAAGGCGCCATTGTGCTCGTTGATGAGTTGGAGCAAGGCCTAGAGCCACACCGCGTCCTTGGCGCAATGGCGCAGCTCAAAAAATGGCAACAGGAGGCAGAGAAAGCGCATCTGGCTAAAGGCCAAATTCTCATGACCACTCATTCCGATGTCGTCCTGGCTGAGCTGCCTCCACCTTCCCTGTTCATCGTTTCCCGCTCGCCCGAAGCAGTTGCAGACATCAAACATGCCCAGGCAAGCGGAGATGTTTCCCGAGTTTTGAAGGGGGCTCCACGGGCTCTATTCGCCCGAAAAATTTTGCTCTGTGAAGGTGCAACAGAACTGGGAATGATGCTTGGATTGAGGGAGCGCTACCCCGACAGGCACGATGGTGTTCCGATCGAGCAACTCGGCGCGGCCATTGTTGATGGCGGCGGATCAGCGGCCCCCCCCCTGGCGCTGGCGCTCCGGGCGCTCGGATACGAAGTGGGTCTGTTCAGAGATTCAGATCGAAAACTGGACGCCCACTTTGCTGCCAAACTACAAGCTCAACGCGTGCGCGTCATCGAGTATGGGGGTGGTCTGAACACGGAGCGGGCGGTGTTCCAATCAGCCACTGATGCCCAAATTGACGGCCTGCTCGACCTGGTGGTTGGCTTCATCAGTGAGCCCACGTTAGTGGATCACTTAGAAAAGACCTTCAAAGGCCTTGATGTCGATGCCTGTTTCTGTGATTGGGATCTGGTTGGTTCCAGCCCAGACCTCCGGCTACGCCTAAGCGATCTAGCCGCCGAAAAAAGCTGGTTCAAAAATGCTGAGCGCGGTCGCGCTATATCCGCTCTAGTGATGCAAATTATCGACAACCCACATGTGTCGCCCATAGGCATATGCCTCCGCACCGTAGAGAGCTGGCTTTATGGTAACGCCTGAGTCCATTCTCACGCTCAGCCGTCGGGCCGTCGTGGCTCCAGCAGGCCATGGGAAAACGGAGCTGATCGCCAAGGTGGCCGCACTAGGGCGGCGAACCTTGGTACTGACTCACACACATGCAGGGGTTCACGCAATCCGGGCTCGCCTCCAGCGAATGCACGTGCCCAACGACAAGGTCGTCGTAGATACCATCGCATCGTGGGCTCGCCAGTATGTCCAGGCGTTCCCCGGTCGCTCAGGAAGGCTTGCACTTCATCCCAACAAGCCCAATTGGGATGACGTATACCTTGGTGCGGCTTCAATCCTGCAAAGCCCTGTCGTCCAGGAGGTCATCAAGGCCTCCTACGACCGCGTGCTGATAGACGAATATCAAGACTGCGAGCAGTACCAGCATTGGATTGCTGGCTGGCTATCCTGCATCGTTCCGACCGTTATTTTCGGGGATCCCATGCAGGGAATCTTTGAATTCGTCGAAACCAAAATCGGCTGGAGCGACTCTGTCGCAAGTTACTTCACCCACGCTTATGAACTTCAAATACCCCACCGCTGGGCCACAGCAAATACCGCGCTAGGTAAGTGGATTGCGGAAACTCGGCAAAAGCTGATGACAGGGGAGCCAATCGATCTGCGAGAGGGGCCCATTAACTACATCCAGAGCAACAACGCATTTGATATGTCATTGTTCTTTGATGAGTTCAACTCCAGAACCGGTTCGACTGCAGCGATAAATTGCTGGAGAAACACCTGCAATGACTTAGCCAAGAGCACCAGAGGTGCTTTTCAATCCATTGAAGAAATAGCGGCGAAGCGTTTGATGGATTTTGCAGAGATCTGGGATATGTCAGTGTCCGCGCCACAAGCACGCGCCGATGGGTTGAGGTCACTGATTGATGATGCGATCACTCGCGCTCCGGCAGCGCCAGGGCATCCATCCGACGCCATTCTCGATATCGAAATATCCGCAGCCTGGGCGGTACTGTCGATTAATGGGTCAGTTGAAAGTGCTCTGGAGGTGTTGAAGCTGGAAAGGAGCCACCCCCTATCGAGAACATTCCGAGGGGAGCTCATCGGTGATACCAGGCGAGCATTAAGTGAAATCATGGATGGCAGGCATCAGAGCCTTGTCGCTGCGTCGGAAGCAGTAAGGCAGCGCCTAATCAGGACAGGAAGAGCACCGGTGGCCAGGACAATTTCAACTCCGCTGCTCCTCAAAGGGCTGGAGTTCGACCACGTATTGATTCCCGACGCGATCCACTACACAAGGCAAAAATCTGCAGCCGCCAAGTCTTTCTACGTCGCCATTTCCAGAGCCAGGCACACCCTCACGATCTCTAGCAAAACTCCCATTCTGGAGTTCCCTCTGCCGAACCTCTAGCGAATCAAACCATTAGCGCTGCGCGGGGTGGCATGCCCCACCTGGGCGTCCTGCGCAGTGGTTCGTGATCGCCACCTTGGCGACAGTCTTCCGGTTCACTCGGTAGCGGGGAGCAGGCTTTCGAATTGACCCCTTCTACGCTTGGAGTTCGGCTTAAATTCGTGGCGTCGTGCGAGCTAAATCAAGGATGCGCCTCCAGAACGCAACTCCTCCTTGGGCGTCAAGAATGCATCATGACAATTTGGGGCTGAACACATTGCCATTTACCCTTAGACACCCTTATCACCACCCCGCGTCCTGCCTAAAAATGAGGTTCTTCACGGAATCCTGGGAAAGACAGAAACAAGAACGCCGGTTTGATGGATGATGTTCGTGCGAGCAAACACATCTACAAACCGGCGTTCTTGTGCACGATATTAATACGTTTCTGCCCTTTTGGGAGGGCTTTTCTGTCACTGCAATCCGGCCTGACGGCGACGACCTGATGATCGACCTGATTCCGCAGCCCACCAGATTCCCCACCTGCAGCGGCTGTCATCAGCCCAGCACCACCATCCATCAATACTGCCAGCGCTCAATCCGTGACCTGCCCATTCTTGGCCGCGCGGTGCGATTGAATGTGGCGCTACGACGTGTTGGGTGCAGCGCATGCGGTAAGCGAATGGAGTCAGTCAGCTGGCTTGACCGCTATTCGCGCATGACCAAGCGCTTGGCCGACGCCGTAATCCAGGCTTGCCGACGCCTGCCCACCCTGCATGTCGCTGAGCTGTTTGGTTTGCATTGGGACAGCGTGCGTTTGCTGGAACGACGGGCCCTGCAAGCCGCACTGGAGAAGCTGCCGAAGGCCCAGCCCAGACGCTTGGTAATGGACGAATTTGCTCTGTTCAAAGGCCATCGCTACGCCAGCGTGGTGCTGGATGCTGATACCCGTCGAGTGCTCTGGATTGGCGAAGGTCGCAGCCGAGCCGCGGTCAGACCGTTCTTTGAAGAATTGGGGCCGGAGGGCTGTGAGAGGATCGAAGCCGTGGCAATGGACATGAACACCGCATTCGACCTGGAAGTGCGCCAGCACTGCCCTCAGGCGAGAGTGGTGTACGACCTGTTTCATGTGGTCGCCAAGTATGGGCGAGAGGTGATTGATCGGGTGCGGGTCGACGAGGCCAACCGCCTGCGTGATGACAAACCTGCTCGCAAGGTGATCAAGCAGGCGCGGTGGCTGCTGCTGCGTAACCCGGAGAATCTCAAACGTGAAGATCAGCAGGTGCGCCTGAAGGATCTGCTGGCGGCTAATCAATCGTTGATGACGGTTTATCTGATGAAAGCAGAACTCAAAGCGTTGTGGTCACCCGCCACCGCCTGGGGCTGGCGATCAGCCTGGAAGCAATGGCTGCGACTGGCTGATGAATGCGCGATACCAGCCCTGAAGCAGTTCGCTAAACGCCTGAAGAACTACTGGCGCGGCATCCTAAGTAGGGTGCGCTGGCCCATGCACACGGGGCAGCTGGAGGGCATTAACAACCGGATCAAGGTGATCAAGCGGATGGCTTACGGCTACCGGAACAGCGAATTCTTTTTCATGAAGATCAAGAATGACTTTCCCGGCAATCCGTGAAGAACCAAAAATGATGCGTTACTAAAAACTGCATATTAATTTATGAGACAAATACCAACTTATAAAACCCACCAAAATAAAGACAAATTAAACTCTCTTGGATATATTCCTACAGCACTGGCAGTAGTTAAAGAATTCTTCCGAGAAAAAATCTAGACCTTGATTTAATCTATAATTCGGAAATTTATCAATATTAATTATTGAGCTTAGCAGCCAAAAATATTTGCACTCATCAATACTAACTACATCTTTAATTTCATCTGGCCTTAGATGGGGTAGTTGCACAAGCAGCCTTTTTGTATGATTAGAAGTCCGCTCCATATAATGATTAAGATATTGAGTCCATGTGCCTTTACGCTCCCCGAAAATTATTGGAGCTTGATCTAAACTATGGATCACACTGAAAGCGGCAAGAATTTCTTCTAGTTCCAATGTAGCAAAATTTAGCGTCAAGCCTGTTTTTTGCGACATGCTATTTAAAGTACTTTCGCACTCTCTAACTATTCCTTTAAAATGATCATCCAGGTATGGCTGAATTACGCTTCGATCCGAAATCTCTTTTGCATGAACTGCAAGCAAGTAAAATAAATAGCTAGCAATGACAGAAGCTAAAATCGCTTCGACAATCAACCCAAACTGATACATACCAGACAAGGGTGCCGGTATAATATTCAAGAACTGTTTTATCACTAGGGCGATAGACGCATAAATCACCAGTCGATTTGCTTCTGGCGACGCACTTTTCAAGAATTCTAATAGCTTCATTTCTATCTTATCCGACTTCCTATATCTGATGACAATTTCGCTCTTACGCTTCTAATCTTAGCGTGTAAATTTGAAATTCGGCAGGTTGCGGCTCATCCGCCATCTAGGGAAGAATATCCATTCCCTTTTTCTACACAGGTTTTTACTCTCGACGAATGTGCTATTTGCCTTCACGAGCCATGGCCTCACGTGCACGCTGGATCTTACCTAGAACCTCATGAAACCTTCGAGGTAGTCTAACCACAGATATCTGAATCCAGACAAAGCCAACGGGAATCGCCTCATCCAGACGATCCCCATCTCATGACCCGGTCTATGCAGCTCAGTCGATGGAATCCACGATCAACTGACCTTCAGTCCCAACTGCTTCCCTGGTGATGAACTCTCGGATCATTGCTCGGTTAGCCGCGCTAATGGAGGCCCAGCCGCTAAGCCATAGTTTGTAGGCTTGCCAGGAGTAGCCAAGCTTCTTCTCCTTGCTCATAGTCTTCATCGAACGCCTCACTGCCTCCAAGTAGATGTCACTGATTGAGCTATTCCCTACGTCGAAAACACTGCCTAAGTGAATAAGCCAACTTGCAAGGTGATCATACTGCTCCCATGCACCTGCTTCCAAAGTGAATTCTCGCTTCCGCTCCAAGAAATCACCAATGACTTCCACCACACGTGGTTCTTTCAGGCTAAACCCCTTCGCCGGCAACGAAGCGATAACACGGAAGAAAGAATCCTCCAGTTTTATATAGGTGTCGGTAAAGCGTCTTCCACCTTCGACGACATTCGATATCGACTTTAAAGATTGCTCAGCAATAGCCGAGGCCTCCTCGGCACTGCGATTAAGTTGGGTGAAAAACTCCTTCACCCCCAGATCATCAACGACCCGGATGCCGAAGCTATGAAAATAGAAATCCTTGACAATCTGATCAACCTTTCTTCGTGATACGAAGAATAGATTAGATCCTATAACATGGTTATTTGCGAAAGCCTTATAGTCATTGATTATTCGCTTGAGATTGGTGTCACCCAGCGAATAGCCAATAATCACAACAGTGTTCTCGTGCAAGATAGTACTCAATTTTCTTGAGAAATATGAGTCACTACCCATGAAACGAAAATAGTCATCGGACGTCACCACCATGTTTTCCGGAGAATCAATCGATCCGTGAACATGGTAAACTTTTATTGCTGCAGAGGAGCGAGGAATTGGCCTACCAGGGGCGATGCTTTGAACCCTGTCGTTCCCAGCCAACGATTCAGAAAGCTTATCGTAATTCGTTGTAACTACCCGAAACGCATATTTTTTATAGAATTCCTTTATCTCATCGACATCGCCCTTGATGCAGAGAGATTCGATGATGCTCTTAATTTCGGTGTTGATATTTTTGCCATGCCGGCTCAGCCTCAGCTCAATCACTTGAGCTGCTTCTTCAAGGCTCAGAGGCTTATCACCCATGGCGGGGAACAACGTGGCTTTCAGGTCAGCACTATCAGGTAGGCCATCGCATACCTGCTCCAGCAAGTCCTGCCATCCCGGCGCTTCTTGATCTGATATCGCCTTAGAGAATCCTGTTCCGGTGAATAAGCACAGGCGCTGTGTAGCGGCGGCATAGGCGATCTCAAACATGCTGCTGTCCAAACTCAAACCCTTTCCCTCGCTCTGAAAGTCCCTTGAAGAGTGAATGACCCCGAAATCCTGAAAATGCCGGACGCGTACATCACCCTAGAAATGCGCCCCCTGATGCTAGCATTGTGCCACTCATACGAGAAGATGCCGGGCTGCGCGCGGTTTACGACCGCAACTGACCTAGCGTGATCTACCATGTGGACGGCTTTACAGTGAGCGACGACAGTCGGATACGACTTTCTGGGAGTTCGGAGGGTTACAGGGATGCCGATACAAGATTTGGCATCCGAACCCGTACGCCGACCAGCGGGCTGCTGACTGGAGGGATCAGCACCGGGCCGAGTTCAGCAAGGGCAAAGCGCCGAGTGGGTCGTGCACCATGGTGCACCGCGAGATTTCTGCGGGAATTGCCAGTAGCTGTTGGGTTCGGGGAGAATGGTGAACAACAAGGCTACACGCTTTTCGTGATTTCTGGCCACGGGTTCTTCCCTCTACCCGCTCCATCTCACAAACACCTCACAGCCTCGTACTCCCTGTCCTCGAAGCCTTTTTTGCACCTTTGATAATTCGCCTTTCTGTGCCCCCGCCGCGTTAGCCGGCAAGCCTCCCATGCATCCACGACCTCGACCTAACATCCATAAATATGGTGAGTAAAGGCAATGGATCGCCCCCCCTGCAGCTTGCTTTGCATCTGGCCTTATGTAAGCCCAGTGAAGATCTGCTTTGACTACAACGCTGGATCAACACCTACAACGTCTAGCTAGACTAAGGTCTTTGGCTTCAAACAGACCGATGGAATGACCGAGTCACCGTACGTTACCTAGCGCGAGACCCTACTCGCAGGCAAGTACGGCACCGCCCATCTGCTCCAACAGTTCATCCTCCATCAATACGATGCTTCTAGGTACTCGTCGACATCGATAACCAGCGAGGGGCATTCGACATCCGACACTTTAAGATGTAGCAGGATTTGGAGCAGTGGTTCTGGGAAAATGGTCAAGCGTCGGATGGCTTCAGGGAGCTCGCTGAGACTGTCGAAGCTAGATGAATCCGCCGCGCGCAAGCCAACCGGGATGAGCTCATGCAGCTCAGGGAGATGCGTCCGGAAGACTACCCGCACGACGATGGGAGTGATCAACTGGACTCGTACAAACTGGCTTTAGCGCTTCGTGAGATGCACCGCGAAAGACATGTCGAGAAGGGCTTTCTCGATGAGTAATTGCAAGGCTGAGACAGCGTGGACGCCGACATGGCACTGAGCTATCGTTCTGCATCGCGCGACGTAGGCATTGGGCAGTTCACGGGCTGGCGATAGCGCATGAATGCAGCCCTTCCCTTCGTTGTCATATCTCATTCTGCATAGAACGGACTCCCATGATTTATCAATGCAACGGATGCAACAGAACCACGTTTGAAACCGCATGCCCGTGGTGCAACAGCTCTCAGATTCCCCCGACAGCAGAGCTACGTGCACAGCATCTAACGCCTCTCGACCCGTCCTTCTACCCGGATTTCCAGTACCAGTCTAAAGGGCTCATCATGGATTTTCTGGGCAAGAAAAAAGAGCAGGCACAGCTGAATGACCTGCTCAACAACGTGTTGAGAAAGTACGCGCAGCTCAAGCAGCCCTACTTCACGAACTTCATTCACACCACCAGAGAAACTACGTCTGGAGCTACTGATGTCGGCGTGCCTGGCCCTAGGATGGATGGAGCATACACGGAGCGTGAGCTATTCAGAGAAGTACTGATCAGGAAGGGCTTCGATGAGCTTGAGGGCTTGCCGTCGCTGCTTGATAAGCTGCTGCTGACTACCGCATTCAGCTCAACCTATGCGGGCTTCTCAAGGGAGCTCAGCCGACACATCAGGGCTGACCTCAATGAAACCCTCCGGTCGTGGATCGACGAGGCAGGAACGACATTCCGCTCTGACCTGGCTCTCTTCTACTACTACCTCTGGGAGAACGACGTTTCCTATCCGGGTGTGCAATTCAACGCCCAAACAAATGCGTCGGCAGCCACAGCGCTGATGACGTTGCAAGCATTCCGTAGTGGGCTCAGCCTGTGCGAGGCCATCTACTTCGACATATTGGTTGAACGTCTCGGGAGCCAGCTTGAGCACTTCAATCCGAACCGGTTTATCACCATGTACCTCGTGGATGCGATGGACGGATTTCAGTTCGAGGCGTTCTTGGTTGAGATCTTCCAAACCATTGGCTTTGACGTGAAAGAGACCAAGAAGACCGCCGACCAAGGTGCTGACCTTTTCGTAAGCCGATTCGGCAAGAAAATGGTCATCCAGGCCAAGAACTACACGGGCTCGGTGGGCAATGCTGCTGTCCAGCAGGCGATCTCGGCAAAGGCGTTCTATGGCTGCGATGAAGCCATGGTCGTCACCAATTCGTACTACACCAAATCCGCCAAAGAACTGGCTACCACAGCCGGCGTTAGGCTCATTGATCGGGAAGGACTGCAGAGCTATCTGGACGACTACAACCAGAAGCTGATTGAGGTATTCCAAGCCGAGTCGGAGGTGGAGCAGTCAGAGTAGGTTAAACCTGACTGCGCGAACGCCTTATTCGCTTATCGAACCTTTAAACACAGAAGAATTTAGATGGCCATGAACTTTCATAACATTAAATATCGCTCAGGGTATAGCGGCCCAACCCGCAACGTAGGACTTCTTCGGTCTGACAACTGGGACGACTTTGGATTCAAGAGCACCTTCAGTTTGATCTTATACAACGACCAGGGAATTGAACTGAAGATAGGCGATCTAAAAATTGGCTTTCGGGGCCAGACGGAGGGGTGGACTGAAGAAGCTATACCTCAGGAATTTACGCATTTAGAATCCAATTTTTTCAGCCTTGGACAAGATGCAGATTATTATAAAAAACTGGTAAACCTCTGCCCCGGCCCGCTCGCCTTAGAAATTCTCACGGCCCTGGGTGACGTTGCTTATGACTCTGTAAAACGAGAGATAGCTGAGAAAGAGAGAGTGTTTGGCACCTCATTACTTCGCGTTACGAATCGGACGACTATAGACAATCAGTACGCTAAAATCATTAAGGGCGAAGCGCCGCTTACTGAATACCATTTTTGCTTTGAAAGAAAGGGATCCGATACATTCTCACAACTCGGACTTGAGTTTATAGTTAATCCTGACTCAAAACCCTCATCCAACCTCCACGTTTTAATCGGGCGTAATGGGATAGGTAAAACAACAATACTCAACGCCATGGTCGACTCACTGTTTACTGGTGAAAACAAACAGCCTGACCTGGGGTATTTCTACAAAAGCCATATTTTTAGTTCAAAAGCACGCTTAGATGACCAATACTTCGCGGGGATAGTTTCTGTATCTTTTAGCGCGTTTGACCCTTTCGAGCCACCACCTGATCAATCCGATTCATCTGCCGGAATGCGCTATAAATACATCGGATTGAAGTCTCGTATAGAAGAAGAGGAACGACCAGCTTGGGGGCTTAAAGACAAGCCGAAACTATGCAAAGATTTAGCCCTCAGCCTGAGCTCATGCCTTTCACTGCAGGCAAAAAAAGAACGATGGATAACTGCGATAAAAAAATTAGAGTCAGATCATAATTTTGAAGAAATGAATCTCTCGCAGTTGATAGATCATTATGAAAAAGACCCATCAGAACAAAAAACCAGTTTCATTGAAACCAGCTCTAGATTCCTAAACAGAATGAGTTCCGGGCACGCGATTGTACTGCTCACAATCACTCAACTGATTGAAACGGTTGAGGAAAAAACTCTGGTATTGATCGACGAGCCTGAAAGCCACCTCCATCCGCCACTTCTGTCTGCCTTTACCCGAGCATTGTCTGACCTACTCACCAACCGAAACGCCGTTGCGATAATTGCCACACACTCGCCCGTGGTACTCCAAGAAGTGCCCAAATCCTGTGTATCAATCATAAATCGAAGCAGGCTGGTTGCAACGGTAGACAGACCTGACATTGAAACCTTCGCCGAGAACGTAGGGACGCTGACGCGCCATGTCTTCGGACTAGAGGTCTCTAAGTCAGGATTCCACGACTTATTGGAAAAATCGGTACAGGGTGGAAAAAGTTATGAGGAGATTGATGCGGAGTACGGGGGCGAGATAGGTCTTGAGGGTCGAGCTCTTCTCAGAGCAATGACAACCGCCAGGGATAAAGCAAAGGGAGAACAGATTTGAGACGTATCTCTCCCCCCACGGTCAATGCAGAAGATCTATTTGTCACCTGCGTGAACAGCGTATCGAACATGGATCTACGCGCCAGGCTAATGTCATTACTACCTGACATCACCAACGCTGCTATTGAGTACTCCATACAAGGTCATTCACAAAGTTTATACACTATAGCAGCTTGCAATGTTAAAGATGAAGACATAGTAATTGGACAAGTAACAAAAAAAGAGCTGAAGAGTACGTACTCAGATCACATGGCTCCTCAGTCGAAACCTGCAAGAAATGTCTACGATTTGATCATGGCGACGGCGCCAAGAAGACGATGTCCTTTCTGCGGCCTGGGTGTGGCAAGCACCTTGGATCATTACCTTCCGAAGGCAAAATTCCCTCTGCTTTCGGTAACCCCTCTCAACCTAGTGCCTGCGTGCAAAGATTGTAATCATGGCAAACAAGCATCTATTGCTACCGAACAATCCAAGCAAACACTGCATCCGTACTTTGATCGTGAAGAGCTTGAGCGTGAGCAATGGTTGTTTGCGGATCTCTCGCCTACAACGCCTCCAGTATTGGAGTTTAAAGCCATCCCACCTCATGACTGGCCTGCAGTAGATAAGCAACGAGTTATCACTCATTTTGAAAGCTACGGATTGGACGTGAGATTTTCGGTGGAATCCAGCAACGAGTTAGCGAGCCTCCGGGAAATTTTGAGCATCCTATGGGAAAGTGATGGCGTAGATGGCGTCCGTGATCTCTTAACGGTATCTGCGCAGGGGAAGCGTCGCCAGCATGCCAACTCGTGGGAAACTGCAATGTTTCAAGCCCTCGCCGGTAGCGATTGGTACTGTGACGGAGGCTTTAGAGATTTCGACTGATATGGAGGCAGATCCACGAGACTGGAGGTGTATTGGATGGGGGGCGACCTTGGAACGCAAATGAATGGAGCTGCGAACAGGGCTGGAGTGGCGTAGCCGGCTGGCGGCGCCGAGGCGGTTGGACGTCGCGATCACTCTATTCGGCGACAGCGCGCTCGTCCTGAGTTGATTGCCTAAGCCCATTCAGACTCTTGGCGGTCGCCAACTGCGCATTCATCTGCTGCTCTAGATCAAACGAATCACAAAATATCTCCTATACGTTAATCCCCCTCTTCCCCAACCATGTTTTAGGAGCAACCAAACGTTGGCTGACCGCTGCCACGCTATCAGGCAGCTCGTGAACCCTTCAGCCAAATTTTACACACGGAGGAGTTATGCCTTTGTCCCACTAACATACTCAAATCTCGTCAGGTTGTCTGGTGCAAATCATTCACCGCCGCCGGGCTCGCAGATTCGCCCATGACAACGACCAAGATAATCAACTAGAATATTGACCAAGCAAGCAAACACATATATAAATAAATTTACAAAACCTAAGCACGAGCGAGACACCAGCCTTGAAAGCATACAAATATAGAGATCCATCTAGCAGAACCTTGGAGATACTTTCAAATCGCACAATATACTTTCCACTTGCGGCCCAACTTAACGACCCTTTAGACTCACAAATAAATATTGATGCCGAATATCAAAAAGTTGTAGACCTGTATCCACCACACCATAGCGAAGAATATTTAAGAAAATCTTTTTTGATCCATATTTTGAACCAGCATTCATTTATGGATAAGCACGGAAAAGAAATTGGGCTTAATGGGGCCTTGCAGTGGTACATGTCTACATTGGGAATTTACTCACTATCTAAAACCCCAACAGATGCACTATTATGGTCACATTACGGAGGATCTCATACAGGCATAGCTATTGAATTCGACACAAGCTTAATACTAGACAAAAATATATTTATACGTGAAGATATGAAATATTCAAAACTTCCACCCTATCAGGATTTATTTTTGGACTTAGCAAATAGGCTTGGTGAATTTGTAAAGCCTTGGGAGAGCGACAACCAATACGAGAACGATTTAGGTGATAGCTTTTACACCAAACAACTATCAGAGTTAATGCACGCCAATCTTTTTGTCAAATCGGAAAAATGGAAGTACGAAGAGGAATACCGACTAGTTAGTAGTAGAACTGGAGGACATGAATTCCCTGCTGAAGCATTGAAATCGATAACCTTTGGAATCAAGGCAAACTTAGAGTTTATAAAGAGGGTTGAAAAAATAATAAATACTGCTGACTATAAACACGTCAATGTGAACTTCGTTCAGCATAGAACCGGTAGTTTTGAATTTGAGCTAACCAAGACATGCAACACGCTCATGAAGCTGGATAAAATCACTTAGCGTAAACCATCATGGTGTCAAGATTTTTGTGAACTCCAGAATGAACGTTTGCCTCGGAGACGAGCCGCCCTTTTGGAATTTTTCATTTCAGCAAGAAGATAAGTGAGGGCGTAAACTCTGGTGTCCACCTGTCCCGGGGTCGTGTGAGCAAATCTTCAGCCAGGAAAAATCCCTTAACCTTGCGATGACTTCGACATGCAAAAGCATCGCGATAGCAACTCTCCAAGGCAAACGTATGGCGTTTCCGTAGGCTAATTTAGTACGTGCTGACAAGGGCGCTACCTGCTTGATATCGCCGACCTACCAAGCGTTTGGCAGGATCTCCCTAGCCATGTCAACGAATGTGAGATCCAGCCTTTGGAGAAGGCTATTTGATGGCGAGCGTACCCAATCGGCAGAGGTGTATGCCCCCCCCCCCGCTAGCCGATGGTTGAACGGCACAAGGTTCGAGGGTAGACCGCATCGAGCATCGCTAGAAGTTACGAATGCTTCATGCACCATGGTGCACCATGATGATATCAGAGAATACTCAGCATATACCGAGGATCGGACGACTTGAAGACTACACGGCTACACGCTTTCAGGCGTTTCTGTCCAATAAGGGTTCGATTCCCTCTACCCGCTCCACATTCTTCGCCCTGCGCATCTGATTGCAGCCCCCCAAAGAGCCCTCGGCTCTTTTTTCATTTCTACGCCCTTCGTTGACCTGCCCCATCGCTTTGCTCGCCGCAATCGGCTTGAATGCAGCCCCCACGACACACTGCATGACACTTGCAAGCGAAGCGGCTTCAGGTGCATATCGCGACTGTGCACCCAGAAATCTTCAAAGGACTGCCCATGTTTCTTTCCCGCTGGCTGCCGGGCCTGGCCAACCTCCTGCACTACCGCCGCGAATGGTTCCGCGCTGATTTGCAAGCCGGCCTGTCGGTGGCGGCGATCCAGATCCCGATCGCCATCGCCTATGCCCAGATCGTCGGTTTGCCGCCGCAGTACGGTTTATATGCCTGTGTGCTGCCGATGATGGTCTACGCCTTGATCGGCAGCTCGCGGCAACTGATGGTCGGCCCCGATGCGGCCACCTGTGCGATGATCGCTGGCGCCGTGGCGCCCTTGGCGATGGGCGATCCGCAGCGGATCGCCGAGTTGTCGGTGATCGTCACGCTGCTGGTCGGGGTGATGCTGATCGCTGCCGGCGTGGCCCGCGCCGGCTTCATTGCCAGTTTCTTCTCGCGGCCGATCCTGATCGGCTACCTCAATGGCATCGGCCTCAGCCTGATCGCCGGGCAACTGTCCAAAGTGGTGGGCTTCAGCATCGAGGGTGACGGCTTCATTCTCAGCCTGATCAATTTCGTCGAGCGCCTGGGCGAGATCCACTGGCTGACCCTGGTCGTCGGCCTGGGCGCACTAGCGCTGCTGATCTGGCTGCCGTGCCGCTATCCGAAACTGCCCGCAGCGCTGGTGACCGTCGCCGTGTTCACCCTGCTGGCGGGGCTGTTCGGGCTGGACCGCTTCGGCGTGGCCATCCTTGGCCCGGTGCCGGCCGGCATGCCCGAACTGGCCTGGCCGCAAAGTACCTTGGCCGAGACCAAGAGCCTGCTGCGCGACGCGCTGGGGATCGCGACGGTCAGCTTCTGCAGCGCCATGCTCACGGCACGCAGCTTCGCGGCCCGGCACGGCTATGCGATCAATGCCAATCACGAATTCGTCGCCCTGGGCGTGAGCAACCTGGCGGCGGGGCTCTCCCAGGGCTTTGCCATCAGTGGCGCCGACTCGCGCACCGCGGTCAACGACATGGTCGGCGGCAAGAGCCAACTGGTGGGCATCATCGCCGCCTTGGTCATCGCGTTGATCCTGCTGCTGTTCACCGCGCCCATGGCCTGGATTCCTCAGGCGGCACTCGGCGCGGTGCTGCTGATGGCGGGCTGGGGGCTGATCGACGTGAAGTCCCTGGGCAAGATCCGACGCCTGAGTCGCTTCGAGTTCTGGTTGTGCCTGCTGACCACGCTCGGCGTGCTCGGCCTCGGCGTACTGCCGGGCATCGTCTTCGCCGTGACCCTGGCCATCCTGCGGCTGCTCTACACCATCTACCAGCCCACCGACGCCGTGCTGGGCTGGATGCCCGGCATCGAAGGTCAGGTCGATGTGCGCCAGCACCCGCAGGCCCGCACTGTGCCTGGCTTGGTGGTGTACCGCTTCGACGATGCCGTGCTGTTCTTCAATGCCGACTACTTCAAGATGCGCCTGCTCGAAGCCGTGCAACGCGAGCCCGATCCACAGGCGGTACTGTTCGACGCCGAAGCGGTGACCAGCATCGACGTCAGTGGCATTGCCGCCTTGCGTGAGGTCCGCGACACCCTCCAGGCGCAAGGCGTGCACTTCGCCATCGCCCGCGCCCGCGGCACCTTCCTGCGCATGTTGGTGCGCTCGGGCATGGCCCGCGAGATGGAGGACCGCTTGCTGTTCGGCTCGGTGCGCGCCGGGATTCGGGCGTATCGGGTTTGGCGCAATCGTGAGCGACGCGACCGCTGATCACGATCGCGCGCACCCGCGATTCATTCAGGCAATCAAAACCCTAACCCCTGCAACACCTGCCCTTCATCCGCCACCGCCGGTCGCTGGTAAAAGCGCAGCAACGCCCCGGCCCGGTTGGTGAAAATGCCATCCACCCCGGCGTCCATCGCCTTGGCGAAGTCTTCGCGATCGTCCAGGGTGTAGGCATGCACCAGCAGGCCACGCGCGTGGCTGGCCTGGTTCATCCACGGCTGGATCAGGTCGGTGTAACTCTGCTCGCCCAGGCGGCTACGCTGCGCGGAGGGACCGGTGCCGATGGCGCCGCCGGCCTTGGCGGCATCCAGCCAGCGCAGCAGCTCCTTGCGGTCCTTGGGCGCCTGACGCGCATAGAAACGTGCCTTGTCCTGCTCGCCCGAGTCGGCGAAGTCCTGGCCCGACTTGGGTTCGATGCTGCCCTTGCCTACCCACAGCAGCAGAATCTTCGGCACCTGCGGCATCTCCTGGTGCAGCAGGGCCAGACTGTCGCGGTCGAAGGTCTGCAAGATCACCCGCCCCGGCCTGTCGAGCCAGCCACGGGCCTGGAGCCGCGCCTTGAGCTGGCGCTCGATGCCAGGAAACTGCTTGGGCACCTTGGTTTCGATGTACAACCCCGGCTGACGCTCGGGATTGCCCTCGGCGATGTCGATCACTTCATCGAGGGTCAGGATCTGCTGCCCGGCGAAGCTTGCCCTGGCGCGCTGCGGGTAGGCCTGGTTGAACCAACTGCCAGCGTCCAGCGCTTTCAACTCGGCCAGGGTGAAGTCGCTGAGCGGACGCCCGGCACGCCCAGGGAAGCGCGAGGCTACGTCGCTGGTGCGCGCCAGCACATCGTCATGCACCACCACCAGCACATTGTCGCGGCTGCGTTGCAGGTCCAGTTCCAGGTAATCGGCGCCCAGCTCGCGCGCCAGCAGATAGGCCGCAGCGGTGGATTCAGGCGCGTCGAAGGACGCGCCACGGTGAGCGATCACCGCTGGATAGGGGATGGACTGGGCCTTGGCCAGGGCCGCACCGTCATCGGCTCGGACATCCATCGTCGACAACAGCAAGCCCAGCAGGGGCGCTACGCGTATACGCATGTTCAGATCCTCTCGGGCCGCGCCCCGCACGCGCGGCGCAGCGGATTCCTTGGAAGGGCAAGCCTCTCACAGCTTCGATGACATGCTAAAGTCCCCGCTCACCGCTGCCCCACGGATGCTCGATGCCCTCTCTCGATTCTCAGCTCGCCCAATGGTCCGATCTTGATGCCCGCCACCCCTGCACCGCCCTGCTGCTGGGCAACGGCGCCAGCCGCGTGTTGTGGAAGCCGTTCGGCTATTTCTCGCTGTACGAGCAAGCGCAGAAGGCCGGGCGCAAAAGCGGCCTGGCGATCAGCGACCAGGCGCTGTTCAAGTCGCTGGGTACCGAGCTGTTCGAGCCGGTGCTGAGCATGCTCAATACCACGGTGCGCACCAATGCCGCCCTGGCGATCAACTCCACCGCGCCGCTGAACCGCTACTACTCGATCAAGGAAGCGCTGATCCACGCCCTGCGCGCCGTGCACCCGCCGCATGCGTTGTTGTCCAGCGCCACAATGGCCACGATCAACGCGGCCCTGCGTCAGTACCGCAGCGTCTACACCAGCAACTACGACCTGATCCTGCCGTGGGCGATGGAACAGGCACCGCAGGGTTTTGCCCGGCTGTTCGATGACGAAGGCTTCTTCGATGTGCGCCGCACCGCCAGCCCCGGCACCCGTGTCCTGCACCTGCATGGCGGCCTGCACCTGCTCAAGCTGCCCGACGGCAGCACACGCCAGCGCAGCGCTATCGGCGCCGAACTGCTCGAAGGCGTTGCCGTGAACATTCCCGGCGAGGTGCCGCTGTTCGTCAATGAAGACCGCAGCGAGCACAAGCTGCGGGCCATCCGCCAGTCGGACTACCTGTCCTGGAGCCTGGCCCAGCTTGCGGACGAACAGGGTGGCCTGTGCCTGTTCGGCCAGCACTTGGACAGCAGCGACGAGCACCTGCTGCTAGCCATTCGCCAGGCCAGGCCCAAACACCTGTGCATCGCCATCCGCCCTTTGAACGACGCCTCGATCCTCAACCAGAAGCAGCATTTCACCGAGCGCCTGGCCGGTGCGGTCGATGGCGCCCTGCACTTCTTCGACGCCAGCAGCCATCCGCTCGGCGCCGCCGAACTGGCCCTGCCCGTGCCCCTGACCCACGCCCGGCGCCTCTGAACGAGGCGCCACGCCTGGCTAGCAAATGTAAATAATTCTCGATAAGATCCGCACCCTTTCTCCAGGCCAGCCCGGAAAGCGTGCATGCAGCGCCTCAAGCCCGATCCCGCCACCGCCGACACCTGCCGCAGTTTCTACGCCGAAATCCTGCATTTCCTGCGCAAGCGCATGGACAACGCCAGCGATGCCGCAGACATGACCCAGGACGTGTTCGCCCAATGGCTCGGCTACCGTGACCGGACCAAGGTCGAACAACCGCGTGCCTTCCTGTTTCGCATGGCACGCAACCTGCTGAGCGATCACTGGCGCCGGCAACAGGTGCGTCAGAGCGTGCTGGAGGAGACGACCATCGACCCCGCCACCAGCGCCAACGACCCCTTCGATCACGCCCAGCGCCGTCAGCGCTTGGAACAATTGCGCCAAGTACTCGCCGAGCTCTCGCCGCGGCGACGAGAAGCCCTTATGCTGCACCGCTTTGAAGGCCTGACCCAGGCGCAGATCGCCGAACGCATGAATATTTCCGTAAGCATGGTCGAAAAGCACATCGCTGCGGCCCTGCTGCACTGCAAGCAACGGCTGGACAGTGAAGATGGCAGGGAGCAGCCGTAATGAGCCTCACCGACGAGACCGATCCACGCCCGCTCGACGCCCAAGCCGCCAGTTGGTTCACGCGTAACCGCAACGCGACAACGCGCGAGCAACGCAAGGCCTTCGCCCAGTGGATTCGCCATCCCGAGCACGCCCGCGCCTACCGTCAGTTCGAGCAACTGTGGGCAGACATGGCCGCGCTCAAGCAGGTCAACCACCCCGTCGCGCGGGTGCAGTACCGATCGCCGCGTTGGCGTCCACTGATCGCCACGGCGGCGGCGCTGCTGTGCGCGCTGCTGGCGGGTAACCTGGGCAGCGGCAGCACGCCGATACGCCAGGCCCTGGTCGCCGGTACCACGATGCGCAGCCTGCACTTGCCCGACGGCAGCCAGCTGTACGTCAATGCCCGCACCCGTGTGCAACTGGACTTCACCGCGCAGCGACGGCTGATCACGCTGGAACAGGGCCAGTTGTACATCGACGTGGCGCCAGACAAGGAGCGGCCGCTGTTCGTCGATGCCGGCAGCGCGTTGGTGCGCGTGGTCGGCACCGGCTTCGACCTGCGCCGTGGCGCACGCGAGTTGACCCTGAGTGTCGCCCATGGCCAAGTCGCCTTCGAAACCTCCGGCGAGAACCAGGCGCCCATGCTGGTCGAGGCCGGCCAGCGCGTCACCTACGAGCCGTCTCGTGGCAGCCTGCTGCGCCAGAACCTGGGCGAGCAGCGCGTGGCCGACTGGCGGGACGGTCATGTCAGCTTCAGGAACCGCGAACTGGCCAGCCTGATCGATGAACTGAGCCTGTACCGCCAGCAGCCGGTGCTGCTGGCCGATCCGAACCTGGCTCGCTACAAGGTTTCGGGCAATCTCGACGTACACGACCCCGACGCGCTGCTCAACGCGCTGCCTGCCTTGCTACCGGTGAAAACCGTGCGCCTGGGCGATGGCCGTTTGCGCATCGAGCACCGCGCGCATTAATTTGAGAATTTTTATCATTCGCAGGTGAGGATTTTTCCCAACACCGCGTCTCCTTCCCCGCCTGCCGGATGAACGGTGGGCTTTTTTCCGGCCATTTGCCGTTTGGGGGAATCCATGTCGTCTGCGTTGCGTCCGCTGCAAGCCTTGCCCGTCCGTCCTACCCTGCTGGCCTTGTGCCTGAGCCTGAGCCTGGCCGCCCAGGCCGCGCCTGTGCAATTGGACCTGCCAGCGCAACCGCTGGCCCAGTCGCTGAGCCAACTGGCGCAGCAGGCGCAGGTTCAGTTGCTGTTCGATGAAGCGCTGCTCAGCGGTGCGCGTGCTCCGGCCCTGCGCGGCGCCTTCGAGCCACAGGACGCCATCGCCCGCTTGCTGGCCGGCAGCCGCTTCGCCCTGGTGCGCGTGGGCGAGACTTTCGTAGTGCGTCAGCACGAGCCTGTCGCACCTGGCGAAGCCGCACAGGCGGATAACAGCATTCAGCTCGGCGCCCTGAGCATCGTCGGCGACGGACAGCAGATCGGCCCGCAGAACGTCGGGCGTTCGACCCTGGACCAGGAGCAGATCGACCGCTACCAGCCCAGCAACATCCCCAGCGTGATCGCCACCCTGCCCGGCGTGAACATGGGCGGCTCGGCCAAGCCGGGCGGTCAGACCATCAATATCTGGGGCTTGGGCGATGCCGAAGACGTGCCGATGACCGTCGATGGCGCGACCAAGAGCGGCTTCGAGCGCTACCAGCAAGGCACCGTATTCATCGAACCCGAGCTGATCAAGCACATCGAGGTGGAGAAAGGTCCGCACTCGGTCAAGACCGGCAACGGTGGCTTTGGCGGCAGCGTCAACATGACCACCAAGGATGCCGGCGATCTGCTTCAGGACGGCCGCAACAGCGGTGCCATGCTCAAGTACGGCTATGCCAGCAACGATCACCAACAGGTGTACAGTTCCGCGCTGTTCGGGCGCAGCGACGACGGCCGTATCGACGGCCTGGCCTACCTGACCAAGCGTGACGGCGGCGACATGAAGCTGGCCAGCAACCTGCCCGATCCCGACGGCGCTTACCCGATCAATCCTACCCGCCTGCCCAACAGCGCGCTGGACCTGGAAGGCGCACTGTTCAAGGGCAACCTGCACTTGAGCGACGAACACAGGCTGGGCTTCTCCTGGTCGCGTTCGCAGAGCGAACGCTGGGCGCCGTTCTCCTCCACGGCCTATCCGACACCGCCGAGCGCCGCCAATATCAGCCGCTACGGCTACGCCGCCGCACTGACCCGCTTCCTGGCCAACCGCACCACCACCGACACCACCTGGTCGAGCACCTACACGTATCAGCCGTCGGATAACCGTTGGGTCGATCTGGAGGTCAAATACTCCGACTCCGACACTCAGCAGACCGACGAGCGACCTGCGACCGCGTTCTTCCAGCCGGCCACCGGCGGGCGCAAGATGGATACCGAGTACCGCGACCGCATGCTTGCGCTCACCAACACCAGCCTGTTCGAGACGGCAGCGCTGGAGCACGCGCTGACGGTTGGCGCGCAGATCCGCCGGCACAACCGCGACACGCAGATGTGGATGCCTGGCAGCCTCTACGAAACTGCACGCTACAACTACGGCCACTACCAGCCCTACTTCATGCCCAGCGGCACGGTGCGCAGCCAGGGCTATTACCTGCAAGACGCCATCACCCTGGGAGATGTCACCCTCACCCCATCGCTGCGCTACGACCAAGTGACCAACGACGGCAAGCCCAACGATGCGCCGCTGTACGACAACCCCGCCGCCGGCCACGACTACAGCGCCAAGACCTACCGCGGCTGGTCGCCGCGCCTGGCACTGTTCTGGAAGGTGACGCCCAATGCCGCACTGTTCGCCGACTACAGCAAGACCTGGCGCGCGCCGGTGCTCGACGAGCAGTACGAGGTGCAGGGCAGCGGCAGCCGGACCGCCACCAGCCGCGACCTGGATCCTGAACGCATCACCGCATTGCGCGTGGGCAGCGTGTTCGACTTCGACAACCTGCTGTCGGCCAACGACAGCGCCCAGGTGCGCACCACCCTGTTTCGCAACCATATCGAGGACGAAATCTTCAAAGCCACCGGCATCGGCTGCCCACAGCAGTTGCTCACGGGCGGCTCCATCGCCAACACCTGCGGCGGCGGCCTGATGTCCAACTACCGCAACATCGGCGATGTGGTGATCAAGGGCTTCGAGATCGAGAGTTTCTACGACTCCACCTACCTGTTCGGCTCGGCGTCGTTTTCCTGGATCACGGGTCGGCACCAGGGCGCCTACACCAACCCCTGGGGACCGGACGTGTGGGCCAAGGACATCCCTGCGCCCAAGTGGATCACCACCCTGGGCGTGAAAATTCCGGCCTGGGACGCGCGGATCGGCTGGACCGCGCAGTTCGTGCGCAAGACCGACCGCCTGCCCAGCGACCGCTACTACAGCGGCCCCGGCAGTGTGCTGGGCGACCGCTACTACGACCAGTACGCCAACGGTCGCTATCAGATCCACGGCCTGTTCGCCAACTGGAAACCGCAGCAGGCCTACCTCAAGGGCACCGAGGTGAACCTCACGGTGGACAACCTTTTCAACGAGTCGGCCCGGCCTGAGCTGTCAGGGGAGAATGCGCTGATGCAGGGGCGCAATGCCAAGGTCAGCGTGACGCGGTTCTTCTGAGTGACGATACGCTCAGCCGGGGATCAGGCCGTCGGCACGCAGCAGGGTTTCCAGGCAGTGCTCCTGCACGCCGTAGAACGCCTTGAGCTGGGCGATCTTCCCCAGCAGCGTTGCGTTATCGCCGGCCTGGCGGCGCTTGACCGCCAGGATCATCTTGTTCTTGTTGGTGTGCTCCAGGGAGATGAACTCGAACACCTTGGTCTCGTAGCCGCAGGCCTCCAGGTACAGCGCACGCAGGCTATCGGTGAGCATCTCGGCTTGCTGGCCCAGGTGCAGGCCGTACTGCAGCATCGGTTGCAGCAAACCCGGGCTGTGCAACTGCGGGCGGATCTGCTTGTGGCAGCACGGTGAGCACATGATGATCGACGCGCCGCAGCGGATGCCGGTGTGGATCGCGTAGTCAGTGGCGATGTCGCAGGCGTGCAGGGCGATCATCACCTCGATGGCCTCGGGCACCACGCTGCGCACGTCGCCGCACTGGAATACCAGGCCCGGATGCTGCAGACGCGCCGCGGCGGCGTTGCACAGTTCGACCATGTCCGCACGCAGTTCCACGCCGGTCACCTGCGCTTCGCGGCCCAGGGTGTCGCACAGGTAGTCGTGCATGGCGAAGGTCAGGTAGCCCTTGCCCGACCCGAAGTCGGCCACCCGCAGCGGTTGCGTCTGGGTCAGCGGCGCACTGGCCAGGGCATGGTCGAAGACTTCGATGAACTTGTTGATCTGCTTCCACTTGCGCGACATCGACGGAATCAGCGCGCCTTGCCCGTCGGTCACGCCCAGGTCGCGCAGGAACGGCCGCGACAGCTGCAGGTAACGTTTCTTCTCCCGGTCGTGGCCGCTGCTGGCCTGCTGGCTCGGCGCCTGGGCAGCGTGGCGCTGCAGCAGCGCCTTGCCTTTCTTGCTGAAGCCCAGTTGCACTTCGCCCTCGGCGGTGAACAGGTGAGCATTGCGAAACTGCTCGGGCAGCAGCTCGGCCACCAGCGTCAGCGCCGCGTCCAGGGGCAGATTGCGGGTGATGTCGCGGGTCTGGTGGCGATACACCAGCGACAGGCAGGCCTGGCCCTTGAGCTGCACCGGTTTGGCAATGATGCGCTGCAGGCTGCCGTCGGCCCCGACGGGGCGCGCCAGCACCAGTTTGAGCAGGTGCTGGCGGTGCAGGGCGTCGCTCAGCAGGCTGAGAAATTGGTCGCGGGCGTCCGGCGCAGGTGTGGCGGAAGACATGAAAGGAGCAGCCTCGAAAATGCGTGATGGCCGGCATTCTACAGGGTTTACCGGCCGGCGCCCGAGGCTCAGTCCAGGACCACCAGTTGATTGGTCAGTTGATTACGCCGCCCGATCGAAGGCAGCGTGCGCCCCAGCAGTTCGCCACAGGCATCGATGCACTCGACGAAACCTTGCAGGGTGCTGCCTTGGTTCACCCGCTCGCTCAACCGCGCCACCAGTGCCGCACGGGCGGCATCGTCGAGGTGTCGGGCGGTGCCTTGATCGGTGAGGATGGTGACGAAGCGCTCGGCCTCGCAGACGAAGATCAGCACGCCACTGGTGCCGGCGGTGCGCTGCAGGTGCTGCTCGTGAAACTGCTGCTGGGCGAAAGCGGCGGCGCGGCGGCGGCGCAGCAGGCGCGGTGCCAGGCGGGCGGCCAGCCAGGGCGTGCGCAGCAACAGGCAGAAGGCGACGAACAGCAGCACTTGGGTCACCAGCAAGCCGCGCAGGCCCGGCCAGCCAAGCAACCACTGCACCAGCGCCGGCAGCAATACGGCCAACAGCGCGGCCCACAGCAGGGGCAGGTAAGGATAGTCGTCGGCGCGACGGGCCAGTACGGCCACCAGTTCGGCATCGGTGCGCTGTTCGGCGCGGGCGATGGCTTCGGCCACCTGGCGGCGTTGATATTCGTCGATGGGGATCATGCCCGGAAGTACTCGCTCGTTCTTATTGTCGTGGTCCCGGCGACGGGACGCCGGCAGTGTATCTCATCGGCACGCGCTTATAGGGCATAATCCGCCGCAGCCGCAGGGCGCAGTACGGCCAGCGCACCACAACAACAGTCGCCGCGAAGCCACAGCGGCGAGCGAATCGATGGATGATGGAATTGATGATGAAATTGCCGTTGCTGGGCCTGGCCATGGGCCTGGTCAGTCACGTGGCCCTGGCCGCCCCCTCCGCACCGCCCCTGGAAGACAAGGCGGCCTTCATCGACCACCTGATCGGCCAGATGAGCGTCGAAGAAAAAATCGGCCAGTTGCGCCTGATCAGCATCAGTCCGGAAATGCCGCGCGAGAAAATCCGCGAGGAAATCGCCGCCGGGCGCATTGGCGGCACCTTCAACTCGCGCACCGCCCCGGAAAACCGCCCGATGCAGGACGCGGCGCTGCGCAGCCGGCTGAAGATCCCGATGTTCTTCGCCTACGACACCCTTCACGGCGAACGCACGATCTTCCCGATCAGCCTGGGCCTGGCCGCGACCTGGGACATGGACGCCATCGCCAAGGTCGGCCGCACCTCGGCCATCGAAG
Source organism: Pseudomonas boreofloridensis (assembly GCF_030580795.1). NCBI lineage: Bacteria > Pseudomonadati > Pseudomonadota > Gammaproteobacteria > Pseudomonadales > Pseudomonadaceae > Pseudomonas > Pseudomonas boreofloridensis. The sequence goes on from NZ_JAUQOQ010000004.1 coordinate 235,647, forward strand.
CGTCGGCCGACGCCCTGGACATGACCTTCGCGCCGATGGTCGACATTGCCCGCGATCCGCGCTGGGGCCGCACCAGCGAAGGCTTCGGTGAAGACACCTACCTGACCTCGAAGATCGGTCAGACCCTGGTCCGCGCCCTGCAGGGCAAGAGCCCGGCCGAGCCGGACAGCATCATGGCCATCGTCAAGCACTTCGCCCTGTATGGCGCCGTGGAAGGCGGGCGCGACTACAATACGGTCGATATGAGCCTGCCGAAAATGTACAACGACTACCTGCCGCCGTACCGCGCCAGCCTCGACGCCGGTGCAGGCGGGGTGATGGTGGCGCTGAACTCGATCAACGGCGTGCCGGCCACTGCCGACACTTGGCTGATGAACGACCTGCTGCGCAAGCAATGGGGCTTCAAGGGCGTGACCATCAGCGACCATGGCGCGATCCAGGAATTGATCCGCCACGGCGTGGCCCGTGACGGCCGAGAGGCGGCCAAGCTGGCGATCAAGGCCGGCATCGACATGAGCATGAACGACACGCTCTACGGCCAGGAATTGCCGGGTCTGTTGAAGTCCGGCGAAGTCACCCAGGCCGAGCTCGACCAGGCCGTGCGCGAGGTGCTCGGCGCCAAGTACGACATGGGTCTGTTCAAGGATCCCTACGTGCGCATCGGCAAACCCGACACCGACCTCAAGGACTACTACGGCGAAGACCGTCTGCACCGCGAGGCCGCCCGCGACGTGGCTCGACGCAGCCTGGTGCTGCTGGAGAACCGCGATCAGACCCTGCCGCTGAAGAAGGCCGGTACCATCGCCCTGGTCGGCCCGCTGGCCGACGCCCCCATCGACATGATGGGCAGTTGGGCCGCCGACGGCCGGCCCGAACACTCGGTGACCGTGCGCGAAGGCCTGCGCCGTGCCACCGAGGGCAAGGCCAAGCTGGTGTATGCCCGCGGTTCGAACATCAGCGGCGACAAGGCCATCGTCGACTACCTGAACTTCCTCAACTTCGCCGCCCCGGAAATCGTCGACGACCCGCGTCCGGCCGCCGTGCTGATCGACGAAGCGGTCAAGGCCGCGCGTCAGTCCGATGTCGTGGTGGCCGTGGTCGGCGAGTCGCGTGGCATGTCCCACGAGTCCTCAAGCCGCACCACCCTGGAAATCCCGGCCGTGCAGCGCGAGCTGATCAAGGCCCTGAAAGCCACCGGCAAGCCGCTGGTGCTGGTGCTGATGAACGGCCGTCCGCTGTCCATCGCCTGGGAGCGCGAGCAGGCCGACGCCATCCTGGAGACCTGGTTCAGCGGCACCGAGGGCGGCAATGCGATCGCCGATGTGCTGTTCGGCGACTACAACCCGTCGGGCAAGCTGGCGATCACCTTCCCGCGCTCGGTCGGGCAGATCCCGATGTACTACAACCACCTGAGCATCGGTCGCCCCTACACCCCAGGCAAACCCGGCAACTACACCTCGCAGTATTTCGAGGAGCCTAATGGGCCGCTGTATCCGTTCGGCTACGGTTTGAGCTACAGCCAGTTCGAGCTGTCGGACCTGGCCCTGTCCAAGACGGCCCTCAAGCACGGCGACACCCTGCAGGCGGAGGTGACGGTGAAGAACACCGGCACGTTCGACGGCGAGACCGTGGTGCAGCTCTATGTCCAGGACGTCAGCGCGTCCATGAGCCGCCCAGTCAAGGAGTTGAAGCACTTCCAGAAGGTGCTGCTCAAGGCTGGCGAAGCGCGCACCCTGACCTTCGCCATCAGCGAGGACGACCTGAAGTTCTACAACGACCAGTTGCAGCATGTCGCCGAGCCGGGACAGTTCAACGTCCAGGTCGGCCTGGACTCGCAAGCGGTGCAGCAGCAGAGCTTCGAGCTGCTGTAGCGCGCAGGTACCGCTCCTGCGAGGGATCTGCAGGAGCGGCCTAGGTTAGACACGGCCAACAGCCTCCCCAGGATCCACCCATGCCCTCACCCCTGCGCGCCCTACGTCTGGGCCTGATCGTCCTGCTGATCCTGATCGGCACCGCCCTGAGCGCCAGTTGGGCCATGCAGCACGCCAAGCGCCAGGCGATGCAGGCCGATGCACGGCGGGCCAGCGAACAATTGACGCTCTACGCCAATGGCCTGCACACGCTGATCGAACGCTACCGCGCCCTGCCCGCGGTGCTGGCGCTCGACCCACAGTTGATCGACGCGCTGCGCGGCCCGGTCGGCGAACCCCTGCAGCGCGTGCTCAACCACAAGCTCGAACGCATCAACGGCGCGGCCAATTCCTCCACCCTGGAGCTGCTGGACCATACCGGACTGGCGGTGGCCGCCAGCAACTGGCGCCTGCCGACCACCTACGTCGGCTCCAACTACGGCTTTCGCCCCTACTTCAAGCAGACCCGCGTGCAGGGGCGCGGCAGCTTCTATGCCGTTGGTGTGACCAGTGGCGTGCCCGGCTACTTCCTCTCCAACGCCGTGACCGACGAACAGGGGCGCTTCCTCGGCGCGATGGTGGTCAAGCTCGAGTTTCCCGAACTGGAACGCGAATGGCGGCAAGGCAACGACGACGTGCTGCTGGTCAGCGACGCGCGCGGGATCACCTTCATCGCCAACCAGAATGGCTGGCGCTATCGTGAGCTGCTGCCGTTGAGCGACGACGACCGCGCCGAACTGGCGCAGACCCGCCAATACGACAAGCAACCGCTGATACCGCTGCAGCATCAGTTGCTCAGCCGCTTCGACGAGCGCAGCACGCTGCGCCGGGTGAAGGGGCCGGAGGGCAGCGCCGACTACCTCTGGGAAAGCCTGCCGCTGACCACCGAGGGCTGGACCCTGCACCTGCTGCGCAAACCCCAGGTGAGCGAGGACGCCCGCAATGCCGCCTTGCTCGGCGCGGCGGTGTGGTTGAGCCTGGCCTTTGCCGTGCTGTTCGTCAGCCAGCGCCTGCGCATCGCCCGCCTGCGCCAACGCAGCCGCGAGGAGCTGACGCGTCTGGTGGAAGCCCGCACCCGCGAGCTGCGCACCGCCCAGGAAGGTCTGGTGCAGTCGGCCAAACTGGCCGCGCTGGGGCAGATGTCGGCGGCCCTGGCCCATGAAATCAACCAGCCCCTGACCACCCAGCGCATGCAACTGGAGACCCTGCGCCTGCTGCTCGACCACGGTCGCATCGAACAGGCGCGCCAGGCACTGGAGCCGCTGGAACACATGCTCACACGCATGGCCGCGCTCACCGGCCATCTGAAGACCTTCGCCCGCAACAGCCCCGGCGGGCTGCGCGAACGGCTGGACCTGGCCGGTGTGGTCGACCAGGCGCTGGAACTCATGGACACGCGTCTACGCAGCGAGCAGGTCGAGGTGGCGCTGTATCTGGCGCGCCCGGCCTGGGTGCGCGGCGATGCAATCCGTCTGGAGCAGGTGTTGATCAACCTGCTGCGCAACGCCCTCGACGCCATGCTCGACAAGCCTTACAAGCGCCTGGAAATTCGCATCGAAGCCGGCGACGGGCAGTGGCGCCTGAGCGTGCTCGACTCCGGCGGCGGCATCGCCCAGGCCGATCTGGCCAAGGTTTTCGACCCGTTCTTCACCACCAAGCCCGTGGGCGAAGGCCTGGGCTTGGGCCTGGCGATTTCCTATGGCATCGTCCATGAGGCGGGCGGTCAGTTGCAGGTCGACAATCTGCCTGGCGGCGCCCGCTTCACCCTGACCCTGCCCCGCGACCTGGAGCCTGCATGTTGAATTCAGTGATCGTCGTCGACGACGAAGCGAGCATCCGCACGGCGGTCGAGCAGTGGCTGAGCTTGTCTGGCTTCAGCGTGCAACTGTTCGCCCGAGCCGAAGAGTGCCTGGCGCAACTGCCCCCTCACTTTCCCGGGGTGGTCATCAGCGATGTGCGCATGCCGGGCATGGATGGCCTGCAGTTGCTCGAACGCTTGCACGCACTGGACGCCGAACTGCCGGTGATCCTGCTCACCGGCCACGGCGACGTGCCCATGGCGGTGGACGCCATGCGCAACGGCGCCTACGACTTCCTGGAAAAGCCCTTCACACCGCAGCACCTGCTGGGCAGCTTGCGCCGGGCGCTGGAGAAACGCCAATTGGTGCTGGCCAACCGCGCATTGCACCACCAGGCCGATTTGAAGGAACGCCTGCAAGGCACCTTGCTCGGTATGTCGCAAGGCTTGCAGCAGTTGCGCCGCCAGGTGCTGGAGTTGGCCGCACTGCCGGTCAACGTGCTGATTCGCGGCGACACCGGCAGCGGCAAGGAACGCGTGGCGCGCTGCCTGCATGACTTCGGTCCACGGTCAGAAAAACCCTTCGTGGCACTGAACTGCGCCGCCATCCCCGAAGCGCTGTTCGAAGCCGAACTGTTCGGCCACGAGAGCGGTGCGTTCACCGGCGCCCAGGGCAAGCGCATCGGCAAGCTGGAATATGCCAATGGCGGCACGCTGTTTCTCGATGAAATCGAAAGCATGCCGCTGGCCCAGCAGGCCAAGCTGCTGCGGGTGATTCAGGAGCACACACTGGAACGCCTGGGTGGCAATCAGAGCATCCGCGTCGACCTGCGGATCATCGCCGCGACCAAACCCGATCTGCTCGAAGAGGCCCGCGCCGGGCGCTTTCGCGAAGACCTGGCCTATCGCCTGAACGTCGCCGAGCTGCGGCTGGCGCCCTTGCGCGAACGGCGCGAGGACATCCCCCTGCTGTTCGAGCACTTCGTGCGCACCGCCGCCGAGCGTCTGGGCCGCAGTGCCCCGCCGCTGTCTGGCGCGATGCTGGCGCAGTTGCTGGCACGCGAGTGGCCGGGCAACGTGCGGGAACTGGCCAATGCCGCCGAACGCCATGCCCTGGGTCTGGACTCGACACCGGTCGAACCTGCGCCGGGCGCGCACTCGCTCAGCGAGCAAATGGAGGCCTTCGAGGCACAGTGCCTGCGCGCGGCGCTGCGTCAGCATGGGGGGGAAATCAAGGCGGTGATGGAGGCATTGCAGCTACCGCGACGCACGCTCAACGAGAAAATGCAGCGTCATGGCCTGACCCGTGAGGATTTTCTCGATCCTCAATGAGCGGATTATTGCCCACGACCGCGCTTAGATAAGCGGAAATCCGCTCATGACGGGCCATACGTGCCATGTAGAGGTGCAGCGGGAAATCCTGCCAAGGCCTCAGCCACGAGGCTTAGCGCCCTGAAACGGCGCAGCGTGCTCCCATTTGGCACAGCTTCTGCAATCCCTTTTTCAAGCGCGACCCTGCGCGTCTCACAAAAACAACGAAAAAGGTATCCCCTGATGGATAACGCCACCACCCTGCCCACTGGGGCGGCCACTGCGCCCGCTGCCGAAAAGACCACCGCCAGTCGACTGAAATCGATCTTCAGCGGATCGATCGGCAACATGGTCGAATGGTACGACTGGTACGTCTACGCCGCCTTCTCGCTGTACTTCGCCAAGGCCTTCTTCCCGGCTGGCGACACCACCGCACAATTGCTCAATACCGCCGCCATCTTCGCCGTGGGCTTCCTCATGCGTCCGATCGGCGGTTGGCTGATGGGCCTGTACGCCGACCGCAAGGGCCGCAAGGCGGCGCTGATGGCCTCGGTCCTGCTGATGTGCGCCGGCTCGCTGGTCATCGCCTTGACTCCGGGCTATGAAACCATCGGCGTCGCAGCGCCCGTGCTGCTGGTCATCGCGCGCCTGATGCAGGGGTTGTCGGTCGGCGGCGAATACGGCACTTCCGCCACCTACCTCAGCGAGATGGCCAGCAAGGAGCGTCGCGGCTTCTTCTCCAGCTTCCAGTACGTGACCTTGATTTCCGGCCAGTTGATCGCCCTGGCGGTGCTGATCATCCTGCAGAACACCCTGACCACCGAGCAGCTGTACGCCTGGGGCTGGCGCGTACCGTTCGTGATCGGCGCGCTGTGTGCAGTGGTGGCGCTGTACCTGCGCCGCGGCATGGAAGAGACCGCGTCGTTCACCAAGAAGGAGAAATCCAAGGAAAGCCTGATGCGCACCCTGATGCGCCATCCCAAGGAACTGCTGACCGTGGTCGGCCTGACCATGGGCGGCACCCTGGCCTTCTACACCTACACCACCTACATGCAGAAGTACCTGGTCAACACGGTGGGCATGAGCATCAGCGACTCGACCACCATCTCGGCCGCGACGCTGTTCCTGTTCATGTGCCTGCAACCGATCATCGGCGGGTTGTCCGACAAGATCGGTCGACGTCCGATCCTGATCGCCTTCGGCGTGCTCGGTACGCTGTTCACCGTGCCGATCCTCAGCACCCTGCACACCATCCAGAGCTGGTGGGGCGCGTTCTTCCTGATCATGGCGGCACTGATCATCGTCAGCGGCTATACCTCGATCAACGCGGTGGTCAAGGCCGAGCTGTTCCCCACCGAGATTCGCGCCCTGGGCGTGGGCCTGCCGTATGCACTGACCGTGTCGATCTTCGGCGGCACGGCCGAGTACGTGGCGCTGTGGTTCAAGAGCATCGGCATGGAGACCGGCTTCTACTGGTACGTCACCGGCTGCATCGCGTGCTCGCTGCTGGTCTACGCGACCATGAAGGACACCAAGCAGCACTCGCGCATCACCACTGACTGAGTGACAGTGCTCGGGGCCGGGGTCGCACTCGCGATTCCGGCCTGCGTTTCAGACCATTCCCACCCCAGCCAAGGCTTGGCACACTAGGCGCTTCGTTCATCCCAGAGGAAGGGCCGCGGCCCTGTACCGATGTACTACTACGAACCCGCCCTAGGCCACGGCCTGCCCCATGACCCCTTCAACGCCATCGTCGGTCCCCGCCCCATCGGCTGGATCTCCTCCCATGATCGCGACGGCCACCTGAACCTGGCGCCTTACAGTTTCTTCAACGCCTTCAACTACATCCCACCGATCATCGGCTTCTGCAGCGTCGGTCGCAAAGACAGCCTGAACAACATCGAACAGACGGGCGAGTTCGTCTGGAACCTGGCCACCCGTCCTTTGGCCGAGCAGATGAACCAGAGCTGTGCAGCGGTCGCGGCCGACGTCGATGAGTTTGACCTGAGCGGCCTGACACCCGCCGCCTCGAAGGTGGTGAGCGTGCCGCGTGTGGGCGAAAGCCCGGTGAACTTCGAGTGCAAGGTCACGCAGATCGTGCAGCTCAAGCGCGCCGACCAAGCGCTGGTGCCCAGCTGGTTGATCCTGGGCGAAGTGGTCGCCGTGCACATCGCCGAGCACCTGCTCAAGGACGGTCTCTATGACACCGCTGCCGCCGAGCCTATCCTGCGTGGCGGCGGCCCGGCGGACTACTTCGAACTGGGCAAGCTGTTCCAGATGCGTCGCCCACAGGCCTGATCACCAGATCAGTTCACCCGCGTCATCGACGCCCTGCAGGCGCTCCAGTTCAGCGCTGGCGGCCGCATCGGTCGCCACTGCCGAAGCCAGTACCTGACCCTCGAGGATCTTGTGAAAACGCGGTGCACCGCCGCCGTTCAGGGCTTTCACCGCGATTGCCGGGTGATAGCCACCGCCCTCGGCTGGAACCATCGCCGAAACGGCTTCGAAACCTGGGAATTCTCTGCGTGCCATTACTGCCCTCCAGCAGTCGATCGAAGGGCGCGATTCTACTGCAAGCGCAAGACCGATGTGGTCAGTCGAAGGTATGCAAGTCCATGCTTGCCACCACCCGCTCCTGCACCAGGTCGCCGAACAGCGTGAGTGTGGGCGAGGCGAAGTAGCGACTCATGGCCTGCTGGTCCTGCCAACTGCCGGTGAGCAGCCAGAGGTCGGCATCGGCCTGCGAGCGCTGCACGCTGAAGGCCAGGCAGCCGGGGCTGCGCTGCGAAGGCTCGAGCAGATCGCGCAGGCGCATGCCGAGTTCTGCCGAGCGGCCGCGGCTGGCACGGATGAAAGCCAAGTGGGTGACCGGTTGCTGCAGGGTCATGATCGATCTCCTTGAAAGCCGGCGAGACGGGAAAGCCAGGCTGCCAAGATTAGGATCCGCCCGATGCGGGGCGTTAGGCCAAAACTGCCGGTCGATTGCCTGATCCTGTCAGCGTGCAGGATCAGGCAATCGACCGGCAGTATCCGGCTAGCGCTTGGCGTTGCCCAAACCTATGCTGGCCCCGTCCCTGAAGGAATTCGACCATGACCACAGCCCTCGCCGCCCTCGATCCGACCCTGGAGCGCCAGCGTCAGGAACTCGCTGACCTGATCCTGCGGCACGCCGGCGATCCTCATGGACCGCCCTCGGCCATCGAGCAGTTGTACCTGTCACGCTACACCGACAACATCCGCTCCAAGCCCGGACTGGCGCTGCCCGCGCTGTGCGTGATGGCCCAGGGCAGCAAGAGCCTGTTCCTGGGGGATCAGCAGTATGCCTACGACCCCCTGCACTACATGGTGGTGTCGGTGGCCATGCCGATCAGTCGGGTGCGCCTGGACGCCAGCCCGCAACAGCCGGTGCTGGGCCTGCGCATTGACCTGGACGCCGCCGAGATCAGCCAGTTGATCGCCGAAAGCGGCCCGATGCTGGTGCCCAACGTGCAGTCCGGGCTCGGGCTGTACGTGGAGCGCACCGACCCGTCGCTGCTCGATGCTCTGCTGCGCTTGGTGCGCCTGCTCGACACCCCGCGTGATATCCCGATGCTTGCTCCGTTGTTTCGCCGCGAGATCCTTTATCGTCTGCTGCGCGGCCCGCAGGGGCATCGGCTGTACGAAATCGCCCTGGCCAACAGCCAGACGCACCGGGTGAGCCAGGCGATCACCTGGCTCAACCAGCATTTTCACTTACCGCTGCGCATCGAGGAGTTGGCCCGGGAAGTGAACCTGAGTACCTCGACCTTGCATCATCGGTTCAAGGCCGTGACCTCCATGAGCCCGCTGCAGTATCAAAAGCAACTGCGCCTGCAGGAGGCGCGGCGGCTGATGATCAACGATGGCCTGGAGGCCGCGGTGGCAGGTTACCGAGTGGGCTATGAAAGCCCTTCGCAGTTCAGCCGCGAGTACAGCCGGCTCTACGGCGCACCGCCGATCCGCGACATGGCGCGCTTGCGCTCGGGTGCCAGCTAGCGGCGAATCAGTAACCGACGGTGAAACGCTGACGCGAATGGGCCGGCTTCTCCAGTTCGTCGATCAGGGCGATGGCATAGTCGGCGAAGGTGATCCAGCTCCTGCCGTCGGCGCCGATCAGCAGATGGTCCAGGCCCAAGGTGTAGCGCCCGCTGCGCTCGCCTTCGACGAATTCGGCCGAGGGCGAGAGGAAGGTCCAGTCCAGCTCCGACGCTTGGCGCAGTGCGTCGAGAAAGCGTACCCCGGCACTCGCTTCGGCCTTGTAGGCGTCCGGAAAGTCAGGGCTGTCGATCACCCGTTGCCCGGACGGCAGCAGCAAACTACCGGCACCGCCGACCACCAGCAGGCGCTTGACCCCGGCGCGCTTGACCGGGCCGATGATTGCCTGGGGTTCGAGGGTGGAGAAATGCGCGGCACTCAACACCGCATCGACGCCGCTGACGGCCGCTTGCAGTGCGTCACCGTCTTTGGCGTCCAGCGCCTTGACCGTGACGCCTGGACGTCCTTGCAGCGATGACGGGTCGCGGGCGATGGCGACCACCTGATGGCCCCGGCGCACGGCCTCTTCCAGCAACTGGCTGCCGGCGCGGCCGGTGGCACCGATGATTGCGATCTTGCTCATGGGAAACACTCCATCAAGGTTGTAAGGGGTTACCACTTCATTTCACCTTTCGCGACCTTGGCGCTGAGCTCGAGCGAGCTTTCATCGGCCAGGTTCGGATAGCGCTGCTTCATGGCTGCGATCAGCGCCGCCGCATCGGCAGCCTTGGCGGTTTCGCTGTCGAAGGCGCGGATGTAATCGGCCGTGAAGCGCACGGCCTCCAGCGAGCGACTGCCCTGTCCCAGGTAATGGCCAGGGATCACCGTACGGGGCGTCAGGTGCTCGATGCGCGCCAAGGTCGCCAGCCAGTCGGTGTGGGATTGGGCTGACTGGGTGTCGGCCATCCACACATGGATGCCCTCGGACACCACCACACCGCCGACCACCGCTTTGATCGAAGGAATCCACACGAAGCTACGGTCCGGCTGCGGCCCATCCAGGCCCATCACTTGCAAGGTCTGACCTTCCAGTTCCAGGCGATCGCCTTGCAGCACGTGCGGCACGATCAGTTTCGCAGGCTTGTCGTTGCCCATCTGCGGACCCCAGTAAGCGAGCTTGGCTTCTCGGGTCTGGCGGATGTGCGCAACGGTAGCGGCGGAGGCTACCACCTTGGCCTTGGGGAAGGCGCGCGTCAGGGTGTCGAGACCGAAGTAGTAGTCCGGATCGCCATGGCTGATGTAGATGGTGGTCAGGCGCTTACCGCTGGCGCGCAGTCGCTGCACCACCTGCTCGGCCTGCGACTTGCCGAATTGGGCGTCGATCAGCACCGCGTCGTGTGCACCGCTGACGATCACCGAGCTGACCGGAAACAGTCCATCGTGGCCGGGGTTGTAGACGTCCAGTTGCAGGGCTGGTCCGGCCTGGGCGTACCCAGTCAAGGCGGCGCAGGCCAACAGCAGGGCGCGGAGGGAGGAAAGAACGGACATGCGAAGATCCTGTGACTGAGAAGGATTGCGCACAGCTTAGTTGCCCAATTCGTTACAAAAAATGCGATGCTTGGACATAGTTTGTTTCTGAAATCGAGCGAATCATGGACCGTCTTACCGCCATGCGGGTGTTCGTCAATGTCGTCGATCTCGGCAGCCAATCGGCGGCTGCGGAGTATTTGCAACTGTCCAGGCCGGTCGTCTCGCGCTACCTGGCCGAACTGGAGACCTGGGTCGGCGCCCGCCTGATGCAACGCACCACGCGCAAGCTGAGCCTGACGGCGGCGGGCCAGGATACCCTGCCGCGCTGTCGGCAAATGCTGGAGTTGGCGGGGGATCTGCAAAGCGCCGTGCGTCAGCCCGACGAAGCCCCCCGTGGCGAGCTGCGCATCAGCGTCAGTACCTCGTTCGGCTACGCGCAACTGGCCGACGCAGTCGCCGACTATGTGCAGCGCTATCCCGGGGTGAAGGTGGAACTGCAGATGCTCGACCGTACGGTCAATCTGATCGAAGAGCGCATCGACCTGGCCATCCGCACCAGCAATGACCTGGACCCCAACCTGATCGCACGACGCCTGACCGTCTGCCGCTCGGTGGTCTGCGCCAGCCCCGCCTATCTCAGCGCCCACGGCGTACCCCAGCAGGTCGAGGATCTGGCTGCGCACAATTGCCTGACCCATGCCTACTTCGGCCATGGTGTGTGGCATTTCGAGGTGAACGGGGAGTCGGTGGCGGTGCCCGTGCAAGGCAACATCAGCGCCAACGAGGCACTGACCTTGCAGCGGGCGGCGCAGGCGGGTGCGGGCATCGCCATGCTGCCGACCTATCAGGCCGCCTCGGCCTTACGCAGCGGCGAACTGGTCAACGTGCTGCCCCAGGCGCGTCCACGTGAGCTGAACCTGCATGCGGTGTACACCTCGCGCAAGCACATGCCGGCGACCTTGCGCAGCATGCTGGACTTCCTTGCGCAACGCTTCGGCGACGACTCGGAATGGGACTGCGACTGAGCTGAATACAGGATCATTCAGCAGGAGTGGCAGTGCTCATCTGACCTATGCTTGCAGGTATCCCTGTAAGCATTGCAGGAGGTCGACAAGATGGGCATCAAATCCAGACGCTGCGTCATCGTCCTGGCCCTGGTGGCCGTGGCCGGGCTTTACGCCTCGGCCTGTTGGCGCGTCGAACGGCTGCGCAGCCAGCCCGCTAGCGCAGCCAGTTGCAGCCACGCACACTGCATACCGCACACCGCGACCTTGAGCGCTCTCAGGTAACGCGGCAGTTGCCGCTCACTCCTCGACGCTCATGTACTCCTTGGCCCAGCGGATGTAATCCTCGGGCTGCGTATAGGTGTGCGAAAGCTCGGTGGCGCTGAGGTTCTCGGACTTGTTCTGCTGACCGCGCTGCAGGCGCAGGCAGTCGTAGGTCGCCTTGATGGCAGCGAAGTACGCCGCGTGACCGTCCACCACGATGCGCACGCCCAGGCGCGCCAGGCGCTCGTCGTCGCGCAGATTGGGGTTGCCGTAGCTGACCAGCATCAGCGGCACGCTCAGGTGCTGGCTGATCTGCTCCAGTTGCTCGAAATCCTTCACGCCAACCATGCAGATGCCATCGGCACCCGCCTTCTGGTAGCTCTGGGTGCGGAAGATGATTTCTTCGGTGCTCAGTACCCCGGCATTGGTACGGGCGATGATCGACAGCGAGGTGTCGACCCGCGCTTCGAGCGCCGCACGAATCTTGCCAACGCCCTCTTCCACGGAAATCAGGTCGGTGGACTTGCGACCGAATTGGGCCGGCAGCAGGGTGTCCTCGATGGTCAGCGCAGCGACACCGGCACGCTCCAGTTCAGTGACCGTGCGCATCACATTCAACGCATTGCCGTAGCCGTGGTCGGCGTCGGCCAGTACTGGCAGTTGAGCGACGCGGCCGATGCGGGTGGCCTGCTCGACGAATTCGCTGAGGGTGATGAGGGCGAAGTCAGGCGCGGCCAGTACCTGCAACGAGGCGACGGAACCACCGAGGATGCCGACCTCGAAGCCCAGGTCGGCGGCGATGCGCGCAGACATGGGATCGAACACGGACGCTGTGTGATAGCACGAACCTGAGGCGAGGAGTTCGCGAAAGGCAAAACGCAGATCTTGGTGGGACGCTTTGGGCATGGTCACTCCGCATGAAGATGGAATTCGAACTGGCTGACTACCGACTCCTGCCGGGAAACACGTTGCCGGGTGTGGCAATGATCACAGGCACCATGCAGAGAGTGGAATAGACGGCGTGGGAATACGGCGATGCGGAAACCTGGAGCAATGTGCACCAAATGGGTGCAATCCAGTGTATTTCGGCTGCTTTGATCACCCACGATATCACGCTGCCCTGATACTCCGGGTGAAAGCAGGTATGCCGATCGCGCATAGGCGATGCAGGTAGTACATAGGAAGCTACCTAACTCAGGTTACACTTTGCGACACGCTCGCCACGGCCCCGCACTTTTCATGAAGGCTGGCGACGCGCTTTTCTTCATCACCCGACCAGAAGGTGTGAACCGTGACCGCCGCCCTGCCCCCCGCCGTCTTGCGCAGCGTGCTCAGCGCGCTGATGCTGGCGATTCTTCTCGGTGCCCTGGACCAGACCATCGTCGCTGTCTCCCTGCCCGCCATTTCCGCGCAGTTCAACGACGTGGGCCTGCTGGCCTGGGTGATTTCCGGCTACATGGTGGCCATGACCGTGGCGGTGCCCATCTACGGCAAGCTCGGCGACCTGTATGGTCGGCGCCGGATGATCCTCACCGGTACCGCCGTGTTCACCCTGGCCTCGATCGGCTGTGCCCTGGCGCAGAACATGGAGCAACTGGTGCTGGCGCGCGTGCTGCAAGGCATCGGCGCAGGCGGCATGGTCTCGGTGAGCCAGGCGATCATTGGCGACTTCGTGCCGCCACGTGAACGCGGGCGCTATCAAGGCTACTTCAGCAGCATGTATGCGCTGGCCAGCGTGGCTGGCCCGGTGCTGGGCGGCTGGCTCACCGCGTATCTGTCGTGGCGCTGGGTGTTCTGGATCAACCTGCCGCTGGGCGTGTGCGCCTGGTGGGTGATCCGCCGCGCGTTGCAGGGAATGCCGGTCAGACGGCGGCAGGCGCAGGTCGACTACCTCGGCGCGCTGTTGCTGACCGTCGGGCTGGGCAGCCTGCTGCTGGGCATCACCCTGGTCGGCCAGGGCGCAGCCTGGACCGCACCGGCGGTGCTGGCCCTGTTCGGCTGCGCAGCGCTGGGCGTGTCACTGTTCATCGCCCATGAACGGCGCTGCCCTGAGCCGCTGTTGCCCTTGAAACTGTTCGGCAATCGGGTGGCGGTGTTGTGCTGGTGCGTGATTTTCTTCGCCAGCTTCCAGTCGATTTCTTTAACCATGCTCATGCCGCTGCGCTTGCAGAGCATCACTGGGGCCGGGGCCGACGGCGCAGCACTGCATCTATTGCCTCTGGCCATGGGACTGCCGATGGGGGCGTTCACCGGCGGCCGCCTGACCAGCCTCACCGGGCGCTATAAACCGCAGATTCTGGCTGGCGCGGTACTGATGCCGCTGGCGATCGTCGGCATGGCCCTGACCGCGCCGCAGTCAGTCTGGCTGAGCGGAACGTTCATGCTGCTGACCGGCATCGCCTGCGGATTGCAGTTTCCCACTTCGCTGGTGGGCACGCAGAGCGCGGTGGACATCAAGGACATCGGCGTGGCCACCAGCACCACCAATCTGTTCCGCTCGTTAGGCGGTGCAATGGGCGTAGCCTGCATGTCCAGCCTGTTGCTGGCGCTGTTGCAGGTCGGCGGATTGCACAGCGTCGGTAATCCTTTGCTCGGCAGCCTCCAAGGTAGCGTGGCCGATGCGTCGAATCAGGCGCACCTGACGCAGACATTCAGCTATCTGCTGCTGGCCAGTGCAGGGGTCGCGGTGCTGGGGCTGGTCGCGGCGCTGGTATTGCCGGATCGACAGCTGCGCGGTCATGACTGAGAGCGCATCAGGATCGATAATCTCCCGTTAATCCTGCGGGGAAAGACTTCTTCACAAACCTTCACAAAGTCTTATTTGCGCAGCGCGGGGCTCAAGCGCAGCATATCCAGCCCTGCATCGACCCATTTGTCCGCATCGCGCAACAGCTCGAAGCTGTCCGGCAGTAGCAGCCAGCGCCCGATCAGACCGTCGATGTAGGCAAACATGGCGATGGCCGCCCGCTCGGTATCCAGATCGACGGGTAACTGGCCGCGCCGAGCGGCATTGGCCAAGGTTCTGCTGATGCCATCGTGGCATTCGGCGACAGCCTGCTGCCGTTGCTGGCGGATTTCACACATTTCATCGGTGAACTCGCACTTGTGATGCAAGATCTCATTGATGCGCCGGGTCCGGGCGTCGAGCACCAGCTCGCTGAACACTTGCACCAGCAGTTTGCGCATGCAGCCGAGCGGGTCGGGTTCGTCCTCGCTCTCGCCAGCGCGTGCCAGGTGGTCATGGGTTTCGTGCAGGCTGTCGAGCAGCGCCTGCACCAGGTCGGCTTTGTTGCTGAAGTGCCAGTAGATCGCACCGCGGGTCACGCCGGCGATCTCGGCGATATCGGCCAGAGTGGTACGAGCGACGCCACGCTTGTAGAAGGCGCGCTCGGCCGCGTCGATGATCTGCGCGCGAGTCTCCTGTGCTTCCTCTTTGGTACGACGAACCATGGCAGCTCAACCTCATCAGAACCCCACGCGATGGGCGCGCGGGTTGTACCGGGCGCGCCTCTGCAGGGCGGGTCCCGAATGCATTGATTACGTATTGCGGTAGTAGCCTGATACCACCACCGCGCTATTTACAAACAACCATGAATGTAAGTATATTCGTTAGTAAGCTACTTATCCACCGAATAGCGTTTTTTCTGACAATACTCTTCCACTATTCTTGAGCTCCCCCTGCTCCTGCGACCCGAGGATCCTCATGCACTTCAAGCCAGCCGTTACCGCCCTGGTATCCGCCGTCGCCTTGGCCACCCTGCTCAGTGGCTGCAAGAAAGAAGAGGCCCCGCCTGCCGCGCAGACGCCTCAGGTCGGCGTCGTCACCTTGCAGCCCCAAGCCTTTACCCTGACATCGGAACTGCCGGGGCGTACCAGCGCCTACCGCGTGGCCGAAGTTCGGCCACAGGTCAACGGCATCATTCTCAAGCGCCTATTCAAGGAAGGCAGCGACGTCAAGGAAGGGCAGCAGCTCTACCAGATCGACCCTGCGGTGTACGAAGCCAACCTGGGCAATGCCCAGGCCAACCTGCAGGCCACGCGCTCGCTGGCCGGGCGCTACAAGCAGTTGATCGATGAACAGGCGGTGTCCAAGCAGGAGTACGACGACGCCAACGCCAAGCGTCTGCAGGCCGAGGCCACGCTCAAGAGCGCGCAGATCGACCTGCGCTACACCAAGGTACTGGCGCCGATCAGCGGCCGCATCGGTCGCTCGGCGGTCACTGAAGGCGCGCTGGTGAGCAATGGCCAGAGCAACGCCCTGGCCACTATCCAGCAACTCGACCCGATCTACGTCGACGTTACCCAGTCCACCGCCGAACTGCTCAAGCTGCGCCGCGACCTGGAGAGCGGGCAGTTGCAGAAAGCCGGCGAGAACGCCGCCAAGGTCCAGCTGATTCTCGAAGATGGCAGCACGTTCGCGCGCGAAGGTCGCCTGGAGTTTTCCGAGGTCTCGGTCGACGAGTCCACCGGTTCCGTGACCCTGCGCGCCGTCTTCCCCAACCCGGACCACACGCTGCTGCCAGGCATGTTCGTGCATGCGCGCCTGCAGGCTGGGGTCAACGCCAATGCGATCCTGGCGCCCCAGCAAGGGGTGACCCGCGACCTCAAGGGCGCGGCCACCGCGTTGGTGGTGAACCAGGACAACAAGGTCGAACTGCGCCAGCTCAAAGCGACCCGCACCTTGGGCAACGAGTGGTTGGTCGAGGACGGCCTGAAGGCGGGTGACCGCCTGATCACCGAAGGTCTGCAGTACGTGCGTCCAGGTGCCGAGGTCAAGGTCAGCGAGGCCACCAACGTCAAGAAGCCGGGCAGCCCTGACCAGCCCAACTCGGCGAAAGCAGACGCCAAAGCGGAGTAAACCATGTCGAAGTTCTTTATCGATCGCCCGATCTTCGCCTGGGTGATCGCCTTGGTGATCATGCTGGTCGGGGCCCTGGCAATCCTCAAGCTGCCGATCAACCAGTATCCCAGCATCGCGCCGCCGGCCATCGCCATCGCCGTGACCTACCCGGGCGCCTCCGCGCAGACCGTGCAGGACACCGTGGTGCAGGTCATCGAGCAGCAGCTCAACGGTATCGACAACCTGCGTTACGTGTCCTCGGAGAGCAACTCCGACGGCAGCATGACCATCACCGCGACGTTCGAGCAAGGCACCAACGCCGACACGGCGCAGGTCCAGGTGCAGAACAAGCTGAACCTGGCCACGCCCCTGCTGCCACAGGAAGTACAACAGCAAGGTATCCGCGTCACCAAGGCGGTGAAGAACTTCCTGCTGGTGATCGGCCTGGTGTCCGAAGACGGCAGCATGACCAAGGACGACCTTGCCAACTACATCGTTTCCAACATGCAGGACCCGATCTCGCGTACCGCCGGTGTCGGTGACTTCCAGGTGTTCGGTGCACAGTACGCCATGCGTATCTGGCTCGACCCGGCCAAGCTCAACAAATACCAGTTGACCCCGGTGGACGTGCGCACGGCCGTGACCGCGCAGAACGTCCAGGTGTCCTCAGGGCAACTGGGCGGCCTGCCTGCCATGCCTGGCACCCAGCTCAACGCGACCATCATCGGCAAGACCCGCCTGCAGACCGCCGAGCAGTTCGAGAAGATCCTGCTGAAGGTCAACAACGACGGTTCGCAGGTGCGCCTGGGTGACGTGGCCAAGGTTGGCCTGGGCGGCGAAAACTATGCCGTCAGCGCCCAGTTCAACGGCAAGCCGGCCTCCGGACTGGCAGTCAAGCTGGCTACTGGCGCAAATGCCCTGGATACCGCCAAGGCGCTGCGCAAGACCGTGCAGGACCTGGAGCCTTTCTTCCCGCCAGGGGTCAAGGCGGTGTTCCCGTATGACACCACCCCGGTGGTCACCGAATCGATCAGCGGCGTGATCCACACCCTGATCGAAGCGGTGGTGCTGGTGTTCCTGGTGATGTACCTGTTCCTGCAGAACTTCCGCGCCACCATCATCACCACGATGACCGTACCGGTGGTCCTGCTGGGCACCTTCGGCATCCTTGCCGCCGCAGGTTTCAGCATCAACACCCTGACCATGTTCGCCATGGTGCTGGCCATCGGCTTGCTGGTGGACGACGCCATCGTCGTGGTGGAAAACGTCGAGCGGGTGATGTCCGAGGAAGGGTTGCCGCCCAAGGAGGCGACCAAACGCTCGATGGAGCAGATCCAGGGTGCCCTGGTGGGTATCGCCCTGGTGCTGTCGGCGGTACTGCTGCCCATGGCCTTCTTCGGCGGTTCCACCGGGGTGATCTACCGGCAGTTCTCCATCACCATCGTCTCGGCCATGGGCCTGTCGGTGCTGGTGGCACTGGTCTTCACCCCGGCGCTGTGCGCAACCATGCTCAAGCCGCTGAAAAAAGGCGAGCACCATACCGCCAAGGGTGGATTCTTCGGTTGGTTCAACCGCAACTTCGATCGCAGCGTACAAGGCTATGAACGCAGCGTCGGCGGCATCCTGCGCAACAAGATCCCGTTCCTACTGGCCTACGTATTGATCGTGGTGGGCATGATCTGGCTGTTCATGCGCATCCCCACCGCATTCCTGCCCGAAGAAGACCAGGGCGTGCTGTTCGCCCAGGTGCAGACGCCGGCCGGCTCCAGTGCCGAGCGCACCCAGGCGGTGGTCGACCAGATGCGCGAGTACCTGCTCAAGGACGAAGCCGACACCGTGTCGTCGGTGTTCACCGTGACCGGCTTCAACTTCGCCGGCCGCGGCCAGAGCTCGGGCATGGCCTTCATCATGCTCAAGCCCTGGGGCGAGCGCTCGTCGGAGAACAGCGTCTTCAACCTGTCGACCCGTGCGCAGCAGCACTTCTTCGGCTTCCGCGATGCGATGGTATTCGCCTTCGCCCCGCCTGCGGTACTGGAGCTGGGTAACGCAACCGGCTTCGACGTCTTCCTTCAGGACCGTGCTGGTGTCGGCCACGAGAAACTCATGGAAGCGCGCAACCAGTTCCTCGCCAAGGCCTCGCAGAGCAAGATCCTGGCCGGGGTACGCCCGAATGGCCTGAACGATGAACCGCAGTACCAACTGATCGTCGACGACGAACGCGCCAGCGCTTTGGGCGTGACCATCGCCGACATCAACAACACCCTGTCGATCGCCCTCGGCGGCAGCTACGTCAACGACTTCATCGATCGCGGTCGGGTCAAGAAGGTGTACATCCAGGGTGAAGCCAATGCCCGCATGAGCCCGGAAGACCTGCAGAAGTGGTACGTGCGCAACGGCAAGGGCGAAATGGTGCCGTTCTCCTCCTTCGCCAAGGGTGAATGGACCTACGGCTCGCCGAAACTCTCGCGCTACAACGGCGTGGAAGCGGTCGAGGTGCTCGGTGCACCGGCGCCCGGCTACAGCACCGGTGAGGCGATGGCCGAGGTCGAACGCATCATTGGCGAGCTGCCAAGCGGTGTGGGCTTCTCCTGGACCGGCATGTCCTACGAGGAAAAACTCTCTGGCTCGCAGATGCCCGCGCTGTTCGCCCTGTCGCTGCTGTTCGTGTTCCTCTGCCTGGCAGCGCTGTACGAAAGCTGGTCGATTCCGATCGCCGTGGTCCTGGTCGTGCCCCTGGGCATCATCGGTGCGCTGATCGCCACCAGCTTGCGCGGCCTCTCCAACGACGTCTACTTCCTGGTCGGCCTGCTGACCACGATCGGCCTGGCGGCGAAGAACGCCATCCTGATCGTCGAGTTCGCCAAGGAGCTGCACGAACAGGGCAAGAGCCTGTACGACGCGGCAATCGAGGCGTGCCGCATGCGTCTGCGCCCGATCATCATGACCTCGCTGGCGTTCATCCTCGGCGTGGTACCGTTGACCATCGCCAGCGGCGCAGGCTCGGGCAGCCAGCATGCCATCGGTACCGGCGTGATCGGCGGCATGATCAGCGCAACCGTGCTGGCGATCTTCTGGGTACCGCTATTCTTCGTCGCAGTGTCGTCGCTGTTCGGCAGCAAAGAGCCGGAACACGACTTCACCCCTGAAACTCCACGTAATGAGGCTGGGCAATGACCAAGTCTTTGCTGTCCCTGACAGTCACCGCGTTCATTCTCGGCGGCTGCTCGCTGATTCCCGATTACAAGACCCCGGACGCTCCGGTGCCCGCGCAATGGCCGCAAGGCCCGGCCTACTCGCCGACCGAGTCGGCCGACGTGGCCGCCGCCGAGCAGGGCTGGCGCCAGTTCTTCAACGACCCGGCGCTGCAGAAGCTGATCCAGACCGCGCTGGTCAACAACCGCGACCTGCGCGTGGCGGCGTTGAACATCGACGCCTACCGTGCGCAGTACCGCATCCAGCGCGCCGACCTGTTCCCGGCGGTGTCGGCCACCGGCAGCGGCAGTCGCCAGCGGGTGCCAGCGGACATGTCGCAGACTGGCAGCTCGAACATCAACAGCCAGTACTCGGCGACCCTCGGGGTCAGCGCTTACGAGCTGGACCTGTTCGGCCGCGTACGCAGCCTCAGCGAGCAGGCCCTGGAAATCTACCTGTCCAGCGAACAGGCACGGCGCTCCACGCAAATCAGCCTGGTGGCCAGCGTGGCCAATGCCTACTACACCTGGCAGGCCGATAAGGCGCTGCTGGTGCTGACCCAGGACACGCTGAAGAACTACGAAGAAAGCTTCAACCTGACCCGTCGCAGCAACGAGGTGGGGGTGGCGTCAGCGCTCGACCTGAGCCAGGCGCGCACCGCCGTCGAAGGCGCACGGGTCAAGCTGTCGCAGTACCAACGCCTGGTGGCGCAGGACCTCAACAGCCTGACCGTGCTGCTGGGTACCGGCGTGCCGAGCGATCTGCCGGCTCCACTCAAGCTCGATGCCGACCAGCTCGCCCAAGTGCCGGCAGGCCTGCCGTCGGACCTGTTGCAACGCCGTCCTGACATCCAGGAAGCCGAGCACCAGCTCAAGGCCGCCAACGCCAACATCGGCGCGGCGCGCGCGGCGTTCTTCCCGAGCATCAGCCTGACCGCCAATGCTGGCACCCTGAGTCCGGACATGGGCGGCCTGTTCAAGGGCGGCTCGGGCACCTGGCTGTTCCAGCCGCAAATCAACCTGCCAATCTTCAACGCCGGCAGCCTGCGCGCCAGCCTGGACTACTCGAAGATCCAGAAGGACATCAACGTCGCCAAGTACGAAAAGACCATTCAGACGGCCTTCCAGGAAGTCTCCGATGGCCTGGCGGCACGCAAGACCTTCGAGGAACAGTTGCAGGCCCAGCGCGATCTGGTGGCCGCCAACCAGGACTACTACCGCTTGGCCGAGCGCCGCTACCGCATCGGTATCGACAGCAACCTGACCTTCCTCGACGCCCAGCGCAACCTGTTCAGTGCCCAGCAGTCGCTGATCAGCGATCGTCTGTCGCAGTTGACCAGCGAGGTCAACCTGTACAAGGCCTTGGGCGGTGGCTGGTACGAGCGCACCGGTCAGGCCAATCAACAGGCTTCGATGCAGGCGCCCAAGGGCTGAGTGATCAGCCTTCGACACAGAGCCCACCCTTGCGGTGGGCTTTTTGTTGCCCGGTTGTCAGCGACCGCCTGCCGCCTGTGACAGCGGTTCGCCGCAGCGCTGTCTGCGCGTCGACGCCCTGACGCGCTGGAGCGCAACAATACGTTCGATTACCGCCCCATTCCGCTCGACACGAATTGCCTGGCGCCAAGCCCATCACGCACCATCGGCTACGCAACGTTGCACAAGTTCTCAAGAAAAGCGTCGACCTATGGGCACTCCCGTAGGGCCTCGGCTCGCCCAATAAAAACAAGAGATCCAAGACAGATGAGCATTCTGCAACCTGCACGCCCGTTGCTGCCGGGCCTTCTGGCCCTGTCCTGCACCCTGCCCGCCTTCGCTGACGACGGCGGTTTCGCAGAGGATGCCAAGGCCACTCTCAACCTGCGCAACTTCTACATCAACCGCAATTTCGTCGATCCGGCCAGAGCTCAGGGCAAGGCCGAGGAATGGACGCAAAGCTTCATCCTCGATGCCCGCTCGGGCTTCACCCAAGGAACCGTCGGCTTCGGTGTCGATGTGCTGGGGCTGTACTCGCTCAAACTCGATGGCGGCAAGGGCACGGCCGGTACGCAGTTGCTGCCCGTGCACGACGATGGCCGCCCGGCGGATGACTTCGGTCGCCTGGGCGTGGCGCTGAAGGCGCGGGTTTCGCAAACCGAACTCAAAGTCGGTGAGTGGATGCCGGTATTGCCGATCCTGCGTTCGGACGACGGCCGCTCGCTGCCGCAGACGTTCCGCGGCGGTCAGATCACCTCCAAGGAGATCGCCGGCCTGACCCTCTACGGCGGCCAGTTCCGCGGCAACAGCCCGCGCAATGATGCCAGCATGGAGGATATGGCGCTGTTCAGCCGCCCAGGCTTCACCTCCGACCGCTTCAACTTCGCCGGCGGCGAGTACAGCTTCAACGACAAGCGCACCCAGGTCGGGCTGTGGCATGCCCAGCTCAAGGACATCTACCAGCAGCAGTACCTCAACCTGATCCACAGCCAACCCCTGGGCGACTGGACCCTGGGCGCCAACCTGGGCTACTTCATCGGCAAGGACGACGGCGCCGCTCGCGCCGGCAGTCTGGACAACCGCACGGCGTCGGCGATGCTCTCGGCGCGCTACCAGGGCCACACGTTCTATGTCGGCCTGCAGAAGGTAAGCGGCGACACCGAGTGGATGCGGGTCAACGGCACCAGCGGGGGCACCCTGGCCAACGACAGTTACAACGCCAGCTTCGACAATGCCAAGGAGCGCTCCTGGCAGGTCCGTCACGACTTCAACTTCGCCACCGTCGGGATCCCTGGGCTGACCCTGATGAACCGCTACATCAAAGGCGACAACGTACAGACCGGCACGGTCACCGATGGCAAGGAATGGGCGCGGGAAACCGAGCTGGCCTACGTCATCCAGTCCGGCACTTTCAAGGACCTCTCGCTGCGCTGGCGTAACTCCAGCATGCGCCGTGACTTCAACACCAACTCGTTCGACGAGAACCGTCTGATCCTCAACTATCCGTTGAGCCTGCTCTGACAGGCGTGAAATCGCTACAGCGAGTCGCAAGCAGGCTATTCTGATGGGCAGCACTCACTTGTCCGAAAGGTGACAAGGGACCCTGCCCTGATGGAGGCACAACCATGAAGACCCTCGTCGAACACCTGAGTCAGTACGCGGCCTACCACCGTGACCCGCGCAACATCACCACCCACTTCGTCGGCATTCCGCTGATCGTGCTCGCGGTCAGCATCCTGTTGTCCAGGCCCGGCTGGAGCGTGGCGGGCCTCTGGTTGTCTCCGGCATTGCTGGTCGCGGCGGCGTCGGTGTGGTTCTACTTGCGCCTGGACCTGCGCTGGGGGCTGCTCATGGGCGCGTTGCTGGGGCTGTGCCTGTGGGCAGGGCAATGGCTGGCGCAACAGCAGACCGGCCTGTGGCTGAGCATTGGCCTGGGCCTGTTCGTGGTGGGCTGGATGATCCAGTTCATCGGCCACGCCTACGAAGGACGCAAGCCAGCCTTCGTCGACGACCTGAGCGGCCTGATCATCGGGCCGCTGTTCGTGGTGGCGGAATTGGCCTTCATGCTCGGGATGTGCCCCGACCTGAAACGCGCCGTGGAGGCCAATGCCGGGCCGGTGGCGATACGCCGCAAACCCGCAGCGGCGTAACCGTTCAATGGCGTCGGCTGGCAAGCACGCAAGGCCGACGTTGCGCCCTACTCGCGCGATTCGACGCCCAGCTCGTCCCACACCGACTCGGCCAGGTGGAACGTGGCATTGGCCGCCGGAATGCCGCAGTAGATCGCGCTCTGCATCAGCACTTCCTTGATTTCCTCACGGGTCACGCCGTTGTTGGCGGCCGCGCGCAGGTGCAGCTTGAGTTCGTCATTGCGGTTCATGCCGATGAGCATGGCGATGGTGATCAGGCTGCGGGTGTGGCGCGGCAGCCCTGGGCGGGTCCAAATGTCGCCCCAGGCGTGCCGGGTGATCATTTCCTGGAACTCGCCGTTGAAGTCGTTGAGCTTTTCCAGACTGCGGTCCACGTGGGCGTCGCCCAGCACCGCGCGGCGCACGTGCATGCCGGCGTCGTAGCGTTGTTTTTCGTCCATCGGGCGCTCCTCAGCGGGCCAGCAGAAAGTCGAGCACGCGCCGGCTGAACGGCTCGCCGACCTCGACGTTGGACAGGTGCGCGGCCTGGAAGCCAGCGTATTGCGCGCCCGCGACATGCGCCTGGATGAATTGCCCGCCCGACGGTGGCGTGACCGCATCGGCTTCGCCGGAAATCACCAGCAGCGGCACCTTGATGGCGCCCAACTGGTCACGGAAATCGGCATCGCGCACGGCCGCGCAATTGGCCGCATACCCTTGCGGCGAGGTGCTGGCCAGCATCTCGGTGATGCGTGAAACCTGCTCGGCATGGGCCGCCGACCACGCCGGCGTGAACCACCGCTCAATGGAGGCATCGCGCAGGCCACGCATGGCGACCGCGCCGTCTCGTAGCACCGTTTCGATGCGCGGGTTCCAGGTGTCCGGCGAGCCGATCTTCGCCGCCGTATTGCACACCACCAGGCGCAGCAGGCGCTCACCGGCGTGAATGCCCAGCCACTGGCCGATCAACCCGCCCATCGACAGGCCGCAGAAGTGCGCGCGCTGGATGTTCAGGCCATCGAGCAAGGCCAGCACATCATGGCCCAGTTGTTCGATGCTGTACGGGCCTTCGGTGACCTGCGAGTCGCCGTGGCCGCGGGTGTCGTAGCGCAGCACGCGAAAATGCGGGGTCCACAACGGCATCTGGGTGTCCCACATGTGCAGGTCGGTGCCCAGCGAGTTGGACAACACCAGCACCGGGGCATGCTCGGGGCCGTCGAGTCGGTAGTTCAGTACGCCATCGGGCAGTTGCAAATGCGCCACAGCGGTCTCCTTCAGACAGTCAAACGTTGATGTTCAGCCACCGCGCGCGCCACCCAGACGCGGGCCTGACCGAGGTAGTGGGCGGGATCGAGCAAACGGTCGAGTTCTTCGTCGCTGAGCTGCTCGGTCACCTGGCGCTCATCGCCGAGCACGGCGCGCAGGGGGCGCCCCTCGGCCACGGCGCGCTGGCAGCACTGTTCCAGCAGATGGTGGGCGGTATCGCGCCCCAGGCGTTGCGCCAGCACGATGCTCACCGCCTCGGCCAGCACCAGACCTTGGGTCAGTTCCAGGTTGCGGCCCATGCGCTCGGCGTCCACCTCCATGCCCTCGGCGATCAGCCGTGCCTGCTGCAGCGCGCCAGACACCAGGCAGCAGATCTCCGGCAGGGTTTCCCACTCGGCATGCCACAAGCCAAGGCTACGCTCGTGCTCCTGGGGCATGGCGGCGAACAGCGTCGAGAGCAGGCCGGGCACGCGGGTCGCGGCGCCGATCAACACCGCCGCGCCTACTGGATTGCGCTTGTGCGGCATGGTCGAGGAGCCGCCTTTGCCGGGCGCCGAAGGCTCGAACAGTTCACCGGCCTCGGTCTGCATCAGCAGGCTGACGTCGCGGCCGAACTTACCCAGGCTGCCGGCGATCAGGCCCAGCACCGAGGCGAACTCCACCAGCCGATCGCGCTGGGTGTGCCAAGGCTGTTCGGGCAAATTCAGGCGAAGTTGCGCGGCCAGCGCTTCGGCCACCGGCAGCGCCTTGCTGCCCAGCGCGGCCAGGCTGCCGGAGGCGCCACCAAACTGCAGGCAAGTCAGGCGCGGGCGCAGTTCGCGCAGGCGCTGGCGGTGACGCGTCAGCGCACCCAGGACACCGGCCAGTTTCATGCCCAGGGTCACAGGCGTTGCATGCTGCAGCCAGGTGCGCCCCACCAGCGGCGTATCGGCATGCTGCAGGGCCTGCCGGGCCAGGGCCTCGGCCAACCCAGCCAGCTCGACTTCGATCAGGTCCAGCGCGTCACGCAATTGCAGCACCAGGCCAGTGTCCATGGCGTCCTGGCTGGTGGCGCCTAAGTGGACGTAACGCTCGGCCTCGGGCACACCGCTGGCGACCACTTTGCCCAGCGCCTTGACCAACGGAATGGCCGAATTGCCAGCCACCGCGATGGCCTGGGCCAGGGCCTGGACATCGTAGCGCTCGGCCTTGCACGCGGCTTCGATGGCCGGCACCGCCGTGTGCGGTACCAGCCCGACACTCGCCTCGGCGCGGGCCAGGGCCGCCTCGAAATCGAGCATGCCCTGTAGCCGGCCACGGTCGGAGAAAATCGCGCGCATCGCCGGGGTGGTGAAGTAAAGATCGAACAGCTGGTTATCCGCCTGACTCATCGAAACGCCTCAGTGATCGTGGTGCAGGTACGCCGCCTGCTTGGGCAGGCGCAGGCTGAACAGGAAGGCGATGGCCATCATTGCCGTCACGTACCAGTAGAAGGTGTTCTCCATGCCCAGGCTCTTCAAACCCAAGGCCACGTACTCGGCGGAACCGCCGAACACCGCATTGGCCACCGCGTAGGCCAGGCCGACGCCAAGGGCACGCACCTGCGGCGGGAACATCTCGGCCTTCACCAGGCCGCTGATGGAGGTGTAGAAACTGACGATGCACAGTGCCAAGGTCACTAGCACGAACGCCATGAACGGACTGCTTACGGTTTTGAGCGCCATCAGCAGCGGCACGGTGAACAGCGTACCCAACGCACCGAACCACAGCATCGAGTTACGTCGACCGATGCGGTCGGAGAGCATGCCGAACAGTGGCTGCAGGATCATGAACAGAAACAGCGCGCCGGTCATCACGAAGCTCGCGCTCTTGGCGTTCATGCCGGCCGTGTTGACCAGGTACTTCTGCATGTAGGTGGTGAAGGTGTAGAAGATCAGCGAGCCACCCGCGGTGTAGCCCAGCACCGTGATGAACGCGGCGGTATGGTTGCGGAACAGCCCGGCGATGCTGCCGGCGTCCTTGTCCTGACGGGTCTCGGCGCTGCTGGTTTCCTTGAGCGAACGGCGCAGCATCAGCGAAATCAGCGCAGCGACGGCGCCGACCACGAACGGAATGCGCCAGCCCCAGGCGCGCAGCTCTTCATCGCTGAGCAGTTGCTGCAGGATCACCACCACCAGCACCGCCAGCAATTGGCCGCCGATCAGGGTGACGTACTGGAACGAGGCGAAGAAGCCGCGTTGGCCGCGCAGCGCCACCTCGCTCATGTAGGTCGCGGTGGTGCCGTACTCGCCGCCCACCGACAGGCCCTGCACCAAGCGGGCGAACAGCAGCAGCGCCGGGGCCCAGGCGCCGATGCTGGCGTAGGTCGGCAAACAGGCGATCAGCAGGGAACCGGCGCACATCATCAGCACCGAGATCATCAACGAATGCTTGCGTCCGTGACGGTCGGCCAGGCGACCGAAGATCCAGCCGCCGATCGGTCGCATCAGAAAGCCCGCCGCGAACACGCCGGCGGTGTTGAGCAGTTGAACGGTGGGATCGTCCGAGGGGAAGAAGGCGGGGGCGAAATAGATGGCGCAGAAGGCGTAGACGTAGAAGTCGAACCATTCCACCAGATTGCCCGAGGAGGCACCGACGATAGCGAAGATGCGGCTTTTGCGCTCTTCGCCCGTGTAATGAACTGAGGTCATGGGTTGCTTGCTCCTGGAGGGATACCGTGAAGTCTAGACATACCCGGTAACAGTCTCGTTCCGCCTCGGGTCTGACCAGTGGCCATGCGTCGTATTGACCGGCCCCATCACGGTTGAATCCGCGATGAGGCCGACGCGCATCAGACCCGCTCGATCGCCAACGCCAGGCCTTGCCCCACGCCTACGCACATGGTCGCCAGGCCCTTGCGCCCGTCGCTCTTCTCCAATTGATGCAGCGCCGTCAGCACCAGACGCGCGCCGCTCATGCCCAGCGGATGACCCAGGGCGATGGCGCCGCCGTTGGGATTGACCTGCGGCGCATCGTCGGCCACACCAAGCTCGCGCAGCACCGCCAGTCCTTGGCTGGCGAACGCTTCGTTGAGCTCGATGACATCGAAGTCGGCCACGGCGATGCCCAGGCGCTCGCACAGCTTGCGCACCGCCGGCACCGGGCCGATGCCCATCACACGGGGCGCGACACCCGCACTGGCCATGCCCAGTACCCGGGCGCGCGGGGTGAGGCCATGTTTTTTCACCGCCTCGGCGGAGGCCAGAATCAATGCCGCTGCACCATCGTTGACCCCCGAGGCATTGCCGGCCGTGACGGTCTTGTCGGGCCCGTTGACCGGTTTGAGCCGGGCCAGCGCTTCCAGGGTGGTGTCAGGACGCACGTGCTCATCCTGCTCGACCCAGGTCTCACCCTTCTTGTGGGCGATGCGCACTGGCACGATCTCCTCAGCGAAGAAGCCGGCGGCTTGGGCGGCGACCGCTTTCTGCTGGCTGCGCAAGGCGAAGGCATCCTGGTCGGCGCGCGACACCTGATAGTCGTCGGCCACGTTATCGGCAGTCTCGGGCATGGCATCGACGCCGTACTGGCTTTTCATCAAAGGATTGACGAAACGCCAGCCGATGGTCGTGTCTTCCAGCTTCATGGCACGCGAATAGCCGCTTTCGGCCTTGCCCATGACGAACGGCGCGCGCGACATCGACTCCACGCCACCGGCAATGGCCAGCTCCATCTCACCACTGGCGATGGCACGGAACGCCGTGCCCACCGCGTCCATGCCCGAGGCACACAGGCGGTTGAGGGTGACCCCGGGAACGTTCTCCGGCAGCCCGGCCAGCAGCAGCGCCATGCGTGCGACGTTGCGGTTGTCTTCGCCGGCCTGATTGGCACAGCCGAGGAACACTTCGTCGACCTGCGCCCACTGCACCTGTGGATTGCGCTCGATCAGCGCCTTGAGCGGGACGGCCGCCAGGTCGTCGGCGCGAACGCTGGCCAGGGCGCCGCCGAAGCGGCCGATGGGCGTGCGGATGGCGTCGCAGATGAATACCTCACGCATCAGGCTTCTCCTGCGGTTTGGCCATGGGCGGCGGCGGTGCGCGCTTCCAGGTCGCGCAGCGCGGTCAGTTCGTGATCACTCGGCGCTTGCGTGGTCTGCACGCTGTCGGCAAAACGGATGGCCCAGCCAGTGGCGGCGACGATCTGCTCGCGCGTCACGCCTGGATGAATCGAGGTCACCACGAACTCATGGCTGCCGGCTTCCGGCTCCATGATGCACAGGTCGGTAATGATCCCCACCGGGCCCTCGCCCGGCAGGCCCAGGCGCTTGCGCGAGTCGCCGCCTTCGCCATGGCCGACCGACGTCATGAAGTCGAGCTTGTCGACGAAGGCGCGCTTGGACTGCTTGAGGATGATCAGGACCTGCTTGGCGGAACCGGCGATCTCCGGCGCGCCGCCCGCGCCCGGCAGGCGGGTCTTGGGCGCATGGTAGTCGCCGACCACGGTGGTGTTGATGTTGCCGAAGCGGTCGACCTGCGCGGCGCCGAGGAAGCCGACGTCGATGCGTCCGCCCTGCAGCCAGTAACGGAAGATCTCGCCGGTCGGCACCACCGTGTCGGCGGTCTCGGCCAACTCACCGTCGCCGATCGACAGCGGCAACACGCTGGGCTTGGCGCCGATGGGGCCGGACTCGTAGATCAGCACGACGTCGGGCGAAGAGGTCAACCGTGCGAGGTTGGCGGCCTTGGACGGCAGGCCGATGCCGACGAAGCAGACCGCGCCGTTGCGCAGTCGTCGGGCGGCAGCCACGGTCATCATTTCCGAGGTCGAGTAGCTCATTGTGCGGCCTCCAGCGTGCGCTTGAATTCGGTGAAATCGGCGGTGCCGCGGATGTAGGTGTCGATCCAGGCGGTGAAGGCTTCGCGGTCGCGCGCGATCGGATCCCAGGCCTGGTAGAAGCGATTGTCACGCTCGTAGTAGCCGTGGGCGTAGGAGGGATGCGCACCGCCCGGCACCAGGCACACTGCGCTCAGGGCCCAGGTCGGCAGCACGCAGGCGTTCATCGGTGCCTGCAGGTCGTCGACAATCTCCTCGACGGTGACGATGCAGCGCTTGGCCGCCAGCGCGGCTTCCTTCTGCACGCCGAGGATGCCCCACAGCAAGACGTTGCCCTTGCGGTCGGCCTTTTGCGCATGGATCACAGTGACGTCCGGGCGCACCGAGGGCACGGCCGCCAGTACTTCGCCGGTGAACGGGCAGGTGACCGACTGGATCAGCGGGTTGACCTTCGGCAGGTCGGAGCCGGCGTAGGCGCGCAGCACCGCGAACGGCAGGCCGGAGGCCCCGGCGACGTAGGCATTGGCCAGGTCGGCGTGGCTGTGTTCCTCGATTTCCAAGGCGTGCGGCCATTGCTTCTCGACCGCGTCGCGCAGGCGGTGCAGCGAGCCGACACCGGGGTTACCGCCCCAGGAGAAGATCAACTTGCGGGCGCAGCCAGCGCCGATCAGTTGGTCGTAGATCAGGTCTGGGGTCATGCGCACCAGGGTCAGGTCACGCTTGCCCTGGCGAATGATCTCGTGGCCGGCGGCGGTGGGAATCAGGTGAGTGAAACCTTCGAGGGCAACACAGTCGCCGTCGTTGACGAACTGCTTCACGGCGTCGTGAAGCGAGAGGATTGCTGCCATTGCAGACTCCTGGTCAGGCTGAGTCGAGTACGGGTGCAGCGGGGCTGCGATGGGTTCAGAGTAAGGAGGCTGGTGGAGCGCTACAATCCGATAATCGACCTTTTGGGCGGTTATCGAACGGTTTGAATGGTGAGTCCGTGCTATCGATGCAGGCCCGTATCGAGGGTGAGAAGGCGCGCTCACCCTCGGCCGGCGCCCTCGATCACGTCGCGTCGGCGTGACTCACCAGTCCTTTCACGATCACGCCCACGGCCGCCAACGCAGCAGGCACCAGCAAGGCGGTGAGCACCTGCTCGAAGGTCCAGCCCAGCCCCAGCAAGGTCGCGCCGCTCCAGGCCCCGAGAATCGCACCGAAGCGACCGATACCCAGCATCCACGACACACCCGTGGCGCGCCCCTGGGTCGGATAGAAGCGCGCCGCCAGCGACGGCATGGCCGACTGTGCTCCGTTCACGCACATGCCCGCGACCAGCACCAGCACGGCCAGCAGGGTGATGTTGCCCAGGCTCTGGCCGACGGCGTAGGCGAAGATCCCGGCCAGCAGGTAGAACAAGCCGATCACCTTGTGCGGATTGAAGCGGTCCATCGCCCAGCCCACGGCGACCGCGCTGAGCACACCGCCGAACTGGAACAACGCGCCGATGAACGCGGCCTGCTCCATGCTCGCGCCGCTGTCGCGCATCAGCGTCGGCAGCCAACTGGTCAGCAGGTAGACGATCACCAGGCCCATGAAGTAGGTCAGCCACAGCAGCACCGTGCCCAGCCCATAGGTGCCGGAGAAAATCACCGCGAAGACGTTGCGCGTGGCCACGGCCCTTTGCTCCGGTACTCTGAAGCTCGCCGCCTGGGCCACCACGGCCGGGGCAATCGGCGCCAGGGTGCGGCGCACCTTGTCGGTCCCGCGATTGCGCACCACCAGAAAGCGCGCCGACTCCGGCAGCCACACCAGCAATACCACGGCAAGCAACAGCGGCAGCACGCCGCCGAGCACCAGCAGGCTGTGCCAGCCGTAGGCCGGGATCAGCTTGGCAGAGACGAAGCCACCGCCAGCCATGCCCAGGTTGAAGCCGCAGAACATGCTGGTGACCAGCAACGACTTCAGGCGCTCAGGGGTGTACTCGGACAACAGCGTGGTGGCATTGGGCATGCCGGCGCCCAGGCCCAAGCCGGTGAGAAAGCGCAGCACCAGCAACTGGTCGACGTTGGTGGCGTAGGCCGAGGCCAAGCTGAAGCCGCCAAAGACCAAGACAGCGCCTACCAGCACGCCCTTGCGGCCGAAACGATCAGCCAGCGGCCCCGAGCCCAGCGCACCGAAGACCATACCGATCAGTGCCGCGCTCATCACCGGACCCAGACTGGCCCGGTCGATACCCCACTCCTGGGACAACGCCGGGGCGATGAAGCCCATGGCGGCGGTATCCAGTCCGTCGAGGAAGACGATGAGGAAACACAGGATCACCACCCGCCATTGATAACGCGACAGCGGCTGGGCATTGATGAAGGACTGGACGTCGAGGCACTGGCCGACGGCGGATTGCGGTGTGTTCATAGTGGTTATCCAGAAGAGGGGCGCAAGTACACCGCTGCGCCAGGCAAGGCACAGGGCTGGTGGGACCGGGTACGGGCGTTGCGATCAACTGGGTCGGCGGGCAACTGCGCCAGGCAGCGAGGGGACAATGGTCATGGAGGTCTCTCGTGTTGTTATTGTGCGGTCGGCGCTGCCGACCGTTGCGAGAAACAGTAATCAGCGCCAGACGGGGGCGCAATCGCTGCACAGCGACATTGTGCGTTTATCGAACAGGAACTGCTGCGTTGGTCATTCAACCGAACAACTGATGGCAGAGGTCGCGACTGGCCGCCAGCAGGATCGGCAGAAAGCGCTGCTCCAGCTCATTACGAGTAACCCGGCCGACATGGGTGCTGACGTTCAGCGCCGCCAGCACCTGCCCGGACGCGTCGTAGATGGGCACGGCGATCGAACGCAGGCCCTGCTCCAGTTCCTGATCGACCACGCACCAGCCTTGGGCGCGGACCTGCTGGATGCAGGCGAACAGCGACTCCGGGTCGTTCAGCGTACGGGTGGTACGGGCCTTGAGGTCGGCGCGCTCGAAGTACTCGCGAAGGCTGGTGTCGTCCAACGCGGCGAGGAGGATACGACCCATCGAGGTGCAGTAGGCCGGTAGACGACCACCGACCGAGAGGTCGACCGATATCAGACGCTCCACGGTCGCCGAGCGGGCGATATAGAGAATATCGTCGCCTTCCAGCGTGGCCATGTTCGCCGCTTCGTGAAGCTGCTCGCTGATGCGGTCCAGATAGGGTTGGGCAGAAACGGCCAGGGGCGTGGAGGACAAATAGGCATGGCCAAGTGTCAGCACCTTGGGCAGCAGCGAATACGTGCGCCCGTCGGAGGTGGCGTAGCCCAGTTTCATCAGGGTATGCAGGCAACGGCGCACGGCGGCGCGGGGAATTTCTGTGCGGTGGCTGATCTGCGCGATGGTCAGGTGGCGCTTGCGCTCCTGAAACGCCTGGATGACCGCCAGGCCGCGCGCCAGCGAGGTCATGAAGTCGGGATCGCCCGTGAATGCCTGGATACGTTTCGCCGGGGACGCCACGATGGGCGGAGCCAGCGCGGGAGCCACTGGCCGCAGTGGATCGCTGGGCGGAAAAGACGGGGTTTCATCGTTCATCGGCAGACCTCAAAAAAACGGCGCTTTGTGCGATTATCGAACAAACGGCCGATAATCGCAATTGACCGCCGACACGTTTGCTTATACCTTTCCAGTGCCCTTGTGGCTTCTTTGGAGAGACTGGTCAGGTACCCACCGTTGAAGACTCGAGGCAGCGGCCTTGCCCCACGGCGAGGCCGTTTTTATTTGCGCGACTCAGCGCTCGAACTTTTCCAAGACGTCCTCCTCAAACTTTCCAACACACGTGTGCCTTGGCCGATGCGTTAGTTCGACGTACTTCACAGCCTCCGGCAAGTTCACCAGGAACTGCGTGTGCGGGCGTGGAGCACTGGTTATACTCCGCGGCGCCGGCCCTGCCCGGTGTTGAACATGGAACCCAAAGCCTTTCGCAGCCGCAGCGCTCGCCCCGGGCTATTTCAACTTAATTCAGGTCGATACTGTGACGAAAGATGAACTGCGCGCCGAACTCGAGCGCCAGGCAGAACGTTACAAGGATGTTTATGGTGGCGAAGTCACCACCTATGCTGCCCAACCGGAACCGGAACGCAAACCTTGGCGCAAACGTGCCAGCTTGCTGGACCAGGCATTTTCCGAAGAACTGGAAAAGATGGAAAAGGAACTGCGTCCAGTTGAACCGGAGCGTTGATCCTGCGCTCACCGGACGTCTGTTTTTTACGGAAACTGACGTCCGGTGAGGCAATTCAAATGGCTCAGAACTACAAGCACATAAATTTCATACGGCCGTTTTAAACGATAGATACCCTCCGGTGCTTGAGCGTTACCCTCCGATTCGCTGGATTTTGCGCTTTTTAGCGCAGTCGCCAGGGATTGATACGCATCAACGCTTTTCTGGATTCGAGGGTGAAATCGTTCCGCCAACGCGTCAGGGGTGCATCGATTGCCATGGTTTTCTGGCATAATCCGCCCCCCCTACGACCGCCAGACAACCTTCATGATCGATTTATTCAGCGGACTGGATGCCTGGGTAGCCGTGAGCCTGGTGCTCGCCCTTACCTTCGTGCTTGCCTTCGAGTTCATCAATGGCTTTCATGACACCGCCAACGCGGTGGCCACCGTCATCTACACCAAAGCCATGCCGCCGCACCTGGCCGTGTTCTTCTCGGGTGTCTTCAACTTCCTCGGCGTTTTGCTCGGCGGTGTCGGGGTGGCCTATGCCATCGTCCACCTGCTGCCGGTCGAACTGCTGATCAACGTCAATACCGGGCACGGACTGGCGATGGTGTTCTCGTTGCTCGCAGCCGCCATCACCTGGAACCTGGGCACCTGGTACTTCGGTATCCCGGCTTCCAGTTCCCATACCCTGATCGGCTCGATCCTCGGTGTGGGCCTGGCCAACGCGCTGCTCAACGACATCGCGCTGGGCGACGGCGTCAATTGGCAGAAGGCGATCGACATCGGCCTGTCGCTGGTGGTTTCGCCGATAGCTGGCTTCGCCATCGCCGCCCTGGTGCTGATCGGCCTGAAGTGGTGGCGCCCGCTGTCGAAGATGCACAAGACCCCGGACCAGCGCCGCAAGCTCGACGACAAGAAGCACCCGCCTTTCTGGAATCGCCTGGTGCTGGTGATCTCGGCCATGGGCGTGAGCTTCGTGCACGGCTCGAATGATGGCCAGAAAGGCATCGGCCTGATCATGCTGGTACTGATCGGCATCGTGCCGGCCAAGTTCGTCCTCGACCTCAACAGCACCACCTACCAGATCGAACGCACCCGCGACGCGACCCTGCACATGAGTCAGTTCTACCAGCGCAATGCCGCCACCCTCGGTGAGTTCCTGGCGTTGGGCAAGGCCAAGTCGACCGATCTGCCGGAGCAATTCAGTTGCAACCCGCAGCAGACCGAGCCGACCATCGCGGCGCTGCAGACTTCGCTGCAAGGCGTGACCGACTACCGCGACCTGAGCGCCGAGCGCCGGGTCGAGGTGCGCCGTT
Organism: Pseudomonas boreofloridensis; assembly: GCF_030580795.1. Classification (NCBI taxonomy): domain Bacteria; kingdom Pseudomonadati; phylum Pseudomonadota; class Gammaproteobacteria; order Pseudomonadales; family Pseudomonadaceae; genus Pseudomonas; species Pseudomonas boreofloridensis. The sequence continues at coordinate 270,631 of NZ_JAUQOQ010000004.1, forward strand.
ACCTGCTATGCCTGGACGACACCGCGAAGAAGGTCGGCAAGCTGCCGGGCCTGGACAGCCGCGAGAAGTCCGATCTGGACAAGCTGCGCAAGGACCTCACCGCCACCACCGAGTACGCGCCGTTCTGGGTGATCGTCGCGGTGGCGCTGGCATTGGGCCTGGGCACCATGGTCGGCTGGCGCCGCGTGGTGCTCACCGTCGGCGAGAAGATCGGCAAGCAAGGCATGACCTATGCCCAGGGCATGTCGGCGCAGATCACGGCGGCCTGCGCCATCGGCATGGCCAACGTGTTCAGCCTGCCGGTGTCGACCACCCATGTGTTGTCCTCGGGTGTCGCCGGCACCATGGTCGCCAACAAGAGCGGCCTGCAGAGCAGCACGGTGAAGACCATCCTGATGGCCTGGGTGCTCACCCTGCCCGCCTCCATGGGACTGGCCGCCGGCCTGTTCTGGCTGGCGTCCAAGGCCATCGGCTGAAGCGTATTGCGATAGGAACGGCGCTCGACCGTTCCTATCGTCTGCTCAACGCTTCTTGCCGCCCAGCAACGACCCCATCAACCCCCGCACCAACTGCCGACCCAACTGGTTGGCGGCTTGGCGTACCGCCGATTTGATCGCCTGCCCCGCTGCGCCCTGCAGAAACTCCCCGGCCTTGTCGGCGAAGCTCTCCTGCTCGGCCTGGGGCTGTGGTGCCGGCTCGACCGGCTCACCCTTGCGCTGGGTGAGCCGTTCATAGGCCGACTCGCGATCGATCGGCTGGTCATAGCGCCCGGCCAAGGGCGAAGCGGCGATCAGCGCGCTGCGTTCGGCCGCCGTCAGCGGCCCGATGCGCGATTGCGGCGGGGCCACCCGCACACGCTGCACCACCTCGGGCGTGCCCTTGTCCTGCAGCGTGCCCACCAAGGCCTCGCCAATGCCCAACTCGGTCAACACCGCCAAGGTGTCGAACGCCGGGTTCGGGCGAAAACCCTCGGCCACGGCGCGCAGCGCCTTCTGCTCGCGGACGGTGAAGGCCCGCAGCCCGTGCTGGATACGCAAGCCCAGCTGGGCGAGCACCGCATCCGGCAGATCGCTCGGTGACTGGGTAACGAAGTACACCCCGACGCCTTTCGAGCGGATCAGCCGCACCACTTGCTCAAGCCGGTCCTGCAAGGCCTTGGGCGTGCCGTTGAACAGCAGGTGCGCTTCGTCGAAGAACAGCGCCAGCACCGGCTTGTCCGCGTCGCCGCGCTCTGGCAGTTGCTCGAACAGTTCCGCCAGCAACCAGAGAAGAAACGTCGCATAGACCTTGGGCGCTTCGTGCACCAGGCGACTGGCGTCGAGCAGGTGAATGCGCCCGCGACCGTCGGCATCGACCCGCAATAGGTCCTCCAACTGCAGAGCCGGTTCGCCGAACAAGGCCTCGGCGCCCTGCTGCTCCAGGGTTGCCAGGCGCCGCAACAACGCCTGGGTGGAGCCTGTGGTCATCAACGCCCGGTCATCGCCAAGCAGTTGCGGGTTGTCCCTCAGGTGCGCGAGCAGCGCCTTGAGGTCCTTGAGGTCGAGCAGCAGCAAGCCTTCTCGATCGGCGACCTTGAACGCGGCATACAGCGCCGCTTGCTGGCTGTCGGTGAGCTCCAGCAGGTTACCTAGCAGCAACGGCCCCATTTCGCTCAAGGTAGTGCGCAGTGGATGACCGCTTTGCCCGGCGATGTCCCACAGCGTCACCGGATAAGCCCGCGGTTGGTGCTGCAGCCATGGCATGTCGGCGATACGCTCGGCCACCTTGCCCGCAGGCGCACCGGCAGCGCCCAGCCCACACAGATCACCTTTGATGTCGGCGGCGAAGACCGCCACCCCGGCATCGCTGAACACCTCGGCCAGGCGCTGCAGCGTGACCGTCTTGCCCGTGCCGGTGGCCCCGGCGACCAGGCCGTGACGGTTGGCCAGACGCATGGCCTGGCCAACGGGCAGGCCGTCAAGACCGGCACCTACAACGATTTGCGAAGAATCTGACATCTTCTTTCTTCCTCTTCTCAAGCTTTGCCCCAACGCGGCCGATAGCCAGAGGCGTTAATGGCCCAACTGCAGGAAGCAACCCACCAGGCCCGCAAAATTGTTGCGCTGTTCTTTCTGCTGCTGTGCGTTGTGCGAGCGACCCGATAAACCTTAGCGGACCGGATTACGTCATGAACAAAAGCCTTCGTTTCAGCCACAAGATTCTCTTGGCGGCGTCCCTTATCGTGATACTCGCCTTCGCGCTGTTCACTCTGTACAACGATTACCTCCAGCGTAATGCCATTCGCGAAGACCTGGAGAACTACCTGGCGGAAATGGGTCAGTCCACCTCGACCAACATCCGCAGTTTGTTCGAAGGGCGTATCCGCTTGGTGGAGAACCTGGCGCAGAACATTGCCCAGAGCCCCAGCGACGCGGAAACCCTGATGGGTCAAAAAGCCCTGATCTCCAGCTTCCTCACGGTCTACCTGGGCAAGGTCGACGGCGGCTTCAGCGTGCGCCCCGACAGCAAGATGCCGGACGGTTACGACCCGCGCGTGCGCGGCTGGTACAAGGACGGCATGAATGCCGGCGGCCCGATCCTCACCGAACCCTACATCGACGCCACCACCGGCAAGATGGTGATCGGCGTGATCGACAAAGTCTCCACCAGCGTCGGCGTGGTCGGCGGCGACCTGGCGCTCGATGGTCTGGTGCAGATCATCAACTCGCTGAACTTCGGCGGCCTGGGCTATGCCTTCCTGGTCAACGACCAGGGCAAGATCCTGGTGCACCCTGACAACGCCCTGGTGATGAAGCCGCTGACCGAAGCGTTCCCGCAAAACACCCCGAAACTGACCGGCAAACTCACACAAGTCGAGGTCGACGGCCACCAGCGCCTCATTACCTTCACCCCGATCCAGGGTCTGCCGTCGGCCAACTGGTACATCGGCCTGTCGGTGGATAAAGACAAAGCCTTCAGCATGCTCAGCACCTTCCGCACTTCTGCGGTGATCGCCACCGTGGTGGCGGTGGTGATCATCATCGCCCTGCTCGGCCTGCTGATCCGCATCCTCATGCAGCCGCTGATGACCATGACCCGCGCCATGGAAGACATCGCCGAGGGTGAAGGCGATCTGACCAAACGCCTGACGATCCATAATCACGACGAATTCGGCGTGCTGGGCAGTGCCTTCAACCGCTTCGTCGAACGCGTGCATGGCTCGATCCGCGAAGTGTCGTCGGCCACAGAGCAGGTCAACGAGGTGGCCATGCGGGTGATCAGCGCCTCCAACTCGTCGATGCACAACAGCGACGAGCAGGCCAACCGCACCAACAGCGTGGCCGCCGCCATCAATGAACTGGGCGCCGCGGCCCAGGAAATCGCCGGCAACGCCGCCCAGGCCTCGCAGCATGCCAGCTCGGCGCGGCTGCTGGCCGAAGAAGGTCAGCAGGTGGTGGAGCGCAACATCCAGGCGATGAATCGCCTGTCGGACCTGATCGTCAGTTCCAGCGCCAACATCGAAACCCTCAACGACAAGACCGTGAACATCGGTCAGATCCTCGAAGTCATCACCAGCATCTCCCAGCAGACCAACCTGCTGGCACTGAACGCCGCGATCGAAGCGGCACGCGCGGGCGAAGCGGGACGAGGGTTCGCCGTGGTCGCCGACGAAGTGCGCAACCTCGCCCACCGCACCCAGGAATCGGCGCAGCAGGTGCAGTCGATGATCGAAGAGCTGCAAGTCGGCGCCCGCACTTCAGTGGAGACCATGGACCAGAGCCAGCGCCACAGCCAGGACAGCATGCAGATCGCCAACCAGGCCGGTGAGCGCCTGGGCAGCGTGACCCAGCGCATCGGCGAGATCGACGGCATGAACCAGTCGGTCGCCACCGCCACCGAGGAACAAACTTCCGTGGTGGAGTCGATCAACATGGATATCAGCGAAATCAACATGCTCAATCAGGAAGGCGTGGAAAACCTGCAGGCGACCTTGCGTGCCTGCTCCGACCTTGAGCAGCAAACCGTCCGCCTCAAGCAGCTGGTCGGCAGCTTCCGCATCTGATCCGCCACTCGCCGCGCTGTCTGCGACACCCGTCGCAGGCAGCGCAGCGTGCCCCACCCCGATCGAACGAACCCGTCCCAGCCAAGGTCAATCGTTAGGCGCGTCACCCCCGGCCTGTTACCGCCGGATGACAGACCCGAAGACGATCCCGGAGGGATGCTGATCGTGCACATCGCTGACATCACCATGTTCTATGCCCCCGCCAGCGGCGGCGTACGGACCTATCTTGATGCCAAACACCACCGTCTCGATGCCATGGCCGGCGTGCGTCACAGCCTCCTCATTCCCGGGGCCCACGCCCGCCATGCCGACGGCATCTATCACGTGCCGGCGCCGCCGCTGCCGTTCGGCAAGGGCTACCGTTTCCCCGTGCGCCTGGCGCCCTGGTGCAATGTGCTGCGGCGCTTGCAGCCAGACCTGATCGAAGTCGGCGATCCCTACCTCACCGCCTGGGCGGCGCTGGAGGCGCGGCGGCAGTTGGATGTGCCGGTGATCGGCTTCTACCATTCCGACCTGCCCCTGTTGGTCAGCAACCGCATGGGCAACTGGTTCACCCCCAACGTCGAGGCCTATGTCAGCAAGCTGTATGGCAACTTTGATCGGGTGTTGGCGCCCAGTCAGGTGATGGCCGACAAGCTGCGCCGTCTTGGCGTACGCGAAGTGCATGTGCAGCCACTGGGTGTCGATCTGCAGATGTTCCATCCGAGCAAACGCGACGATCAGGTTCGCGCCGAACTGGGCTTGCCCGATACCACGCGCTTGCTGGTGTTCGCGGGTCGCGGTTCGCGGGAAAAAAACCTGCCGGTGCTGCTCGAGTGCATGCGCCAACTCGGCAGCCCCTATCATCTGTTACTGGTGGGCTCGGGCATGCCGGCCAGCGTGCCAGAGAATGTCAGTGTGATCGACCACTTCTGCCCGGCCGATGAAGTCGCGCGCCTGCTCGCCAGCGCCGACGTGCTGGTGCATGCCGGCGATCAGGAAACCTTCGGCCTGGTGATTCTCGAGGCCATGGCCAGCGCCATACCCGTGGTCGCGGTGCGCGCAGGTGCGTTCGGCGAGATCGTCAACGACCAGTGCGGCCGCCTGTGCCGCCCAAACGATGCCCGCGCCATGGCCGATGCCGTGCGTGAAATCTTCGAGGGGGACGTGCGCGCCCTGGGCGCGCAGGCCCGGCGCCATGTGGAGCAGCACTATGCCTGGGACTGCGTGGTCGATGGCCTGTTGCAGCACTACCAGGCGGTGCTCGGTCACCAACCCCAGGTGCGTGCCCATGCGTGACGCCCACACCTCTGCGCGCAGCCTCATGCTGGTACTGCACGACGTCGCCCCGGAAACCTGGCCGGACTACCAGCCCTTCGTCGAGGCCATCGACGCCCTGGGCGAGGTGCCCATGACCTGGTTGGTGGTGCCGGACTTCCATCACCGCAATGCCCTGCACCGCTCACCGACCTTCTGTCGCTTGCTCGACCGTCGCCTGGCACGCGGTGACGAGCTGGCGCTGCACGGTTTCTACCACGCCGATGACGGCCCCGCACCGCGCGGGCCAGGCGAATTCTTTATGCGCAGGATCTACACCCATGAAGGTGAGTTCTATGCGCTGGAGCAGCAAGAGGCGATGCAGCGCCTGGAGGCAGGCCTGGAGTTGTTCACGGCCTTGGGCTGGCCGGTGTCCGGCTTCGTCGCCCCGGCCTGGCTGATGAGCGAAGGCACGCGCCAGGCCCTGCGCCAGTTGCCCCTGCGCTACACCAGTACCCCGCAGCATCTGTACAGCCTGCCGGACTTCACCGCGATCGAAGCACCGGGCCTGGTCTGGAGTGCGCGCAGTGCCTGGCGCCGGGGTCTGTCGCGAGTGCTTTGCGACTGGCAGGTGCGGCGTTGGCACAAGGCCGAGACACTGCGCCTGGGCCTGCACCCAGTGGACATGCGCCACGCCAGTTCGCGCGACTACTGGCTGCGCACCGTGCGCGAGCTGGTCGAGCAAGGGCGCCAACCCTTGACCAAGTCCGCCTGGCTGGAGCGCAGGTTGTCTGCATGAACAGCCTGCTCTGGCTAGGCCTGGCGTTGCTGGTGGCTGTGCTGGTGCCCGCCTGGCTTGGCGGCGGCGAGCTGTTGCCGCGTCTGCAGCGATTCGATCCTGGACTGATGATGACCTTGCTGGGCATGATCGTGCTGTGCTGGATCATCAACGCGGCGCGCCTGCGCCTACTGCTCGGCCAGCAAGGCGCGCAACTGGGCCGACTGCGCAGCCTGGGCGTGGTGATGGCCACGGAATTTGCCATCTGCACCACCCCCGGCGGCAGCGGTGGCCCGCTGACCTTGATGACCCTACTGGCGCGCGAGCGCATCGGTGCGGCGCGCAGTGGCGCGGTGTTCGCAATGGACCAGTTGAACGACCTGCTGTTCTTCTTCTGCGCCATGCTGGCCATCGCCGGCTATGCCCTGTTCCACAGCCTTGGGCGTAGCCAGGAAGGCATGTTGCTGGGCAGTGCGGCGTTGCTGTGCGTGGCGTTGGCGGTGATCGTGCTGCTGTCGCGCTATCGGCGCGCGATGATGCGCGGGAACGGACGTCTGCTGCGGCGTCTGGGCGTCTCGGCAGTGCGGCGGCGGCGCTGGGCGCGCAAGCTGTTGCATTTCGTCCACGCGCTGATCGACACCTGGCGCTTGCCCAAGCGCGTCCTGGCGCTGGTCTTCGCGCTCACCTGCGTGCACTGGAGCCTGCGCTACAGCGTGCTGTATCTGGTGCTCAAGGGGCTGGGTGTGGACCTGGCGTGGATTCCAAGCTTTCTGGTGCAGATGCTCTCGCTCAGCGCCGGTCAATTCAGCCTGCTGCCAGGCGGTGCGGGGGCCGCCGAGCTGACCTCGGCCACCCTGCTGTCACCGCTGGTAGGCAGCTCGACGGCGGCGGCGGCGATCCTGATCTGGCGCGCCATCACCTACTACTTCTACCTGCTGGCCGGGGGACCGGTGTTCGTCTGCTTGCTGGCGCGTCCCCTGCTGGAGCGCTGGCGTCGTCAGGCCGGTTGAGCTGCGCCCAGAGCTGGGCGGCGCCCTCGAACGCCGTGCCGAGCTCATCGCTCAGCGCATCGGGGTCATAGCGGGCCAGACAGCCTTCGCCAAGGGTTGGCGGGGGCTGGGCAGCGGCTTTGTCACGCGGATCGGCCATCGACGCCCCTTTTGTCTAAGTCAGTCGAACACCACGGTCTTGTTGCCATGGACCAGCACGCGGTCTTCCAGGTGGTAGCGCAGGCCACGGGCCAGCACCATTTTCTCCACGTCACGGCCGAAGCGAACCATGTCCTCGATGCTGTCGGCATGATTCACCCGCACCACGTCCTGCTCGATGATGGGACCGGCGTCCAGCTCTTCGGTCACGTAGTGGCACGTGGCGCCGATCAGCTTGACCCCGCGCAGGGCCGCCTGATGATAAGGCTTGGCGCCGACGAACGATGGCAGGAAGCTGTGGTGGATGTTGATGACCCGCTGCGCGTAGTCCTGGCAGAGTTGCGGCGGCAGGATCTGCATGTAGCGCGCCAGCACCACCACGTCGGCACCGTACTCGGCGACCAGACGCGACACTTCGGCGAAGGCCGGCGCCTTGTCCTTCGGATCGACCGGCACGTGATGGAATGGAATGCCATGCCACTCGACCATGCTGCGCAGGTCGTCGTGGTTGGAAATCACGCAGGGAATGTCGCAGTCCAGCTCATCGGTGTGCCAGCGGTGCAGCAGATCGGCCAGGCAGTGGGACTCGCGGCTGGCCATCAGCACCACGCGCTTCTTCTGCGCCGAATCGGTGATGTGCCACGCCATGGAGAATTCGTCGGCAATCGGCGCGAAGGCTTCGCGGAAGGCTTCCAGGCCGAACGGCAAGGATTCGGCGCGGATTTCATGGCGCATGAAGAACCAGCCGCTCTGCTCGTCGGAATGGTGGCTGGCTTCGGTGATCCAGCCGTTGTACAGGGCCAGGAAGTTACTGACCTTTGCCACGATGCCGACACGGTCGGGGCAGGCAATCGTCAGGCGATAGGTGCGCATCAATGAAAACTCCGAATACTTCGCAAAGGCGCATATTCTAGCCACCTGCCGAGAAAAACGCAGTAGTCATCGACGGGGCGGTCGCCGCTGGGGTAGCGCTTGATGCAGTGTCGACGCGCGACCCTGCGCATAGAAAAAGGCGCAGCATTACCCGGTTAAATTTTCTTAATCTTCGCCGTGTTAATTGTTGCTTCAACACATTTCAACATGCCCACTGATTATTACTTGTTTACTTGCGAGTATCGCCTGTCTATTATTGGCGCACTGTCTCCCTGTACATTTACCAAGGAACACTCCATGTCCCTGATCAACGAATACCGCGCCACTGAAGAAGCCATCAAGGAACTTCAAGCTCGTCTGGCCAACCTGTCGCAAGATGACAAGCTGAAAAAAGAGCTGGAATTCGAAGGCAAACTGCGCACGCTGATGGGCGAATACTCCAAGTCGCTGCGTGACGTCATTGCCCTGCTCGACCCAGAGTCCAAACTGAGCAAAGCCCCACGCGGCGCGGTCAAGACCACCGGCACCAAGCGTGCACGCAAGGTCAAGCAGTACAAGAACCCGCACAATGGCGAAGTCATCGAAACCAAAGGTGGCAACCACAAGACCCTGAAAGAGTGGAAAGCCAAATGGGGCGGTGATGTGGTCGAAGGTTGGTCCACGTTGCTGGACTGATCCTGCAGTTGCTGATCCCGTACAAAAAACGCCAGCGCATTGCTGGCGTTTTTTATTGTCTATCACTCGGTCAGGCTGTAGTCCGAACGCAATTGCCGCGCATGCACCAGCCACGCCTCGAGCACCGCGCGTCCACCCTCGCCAGCTCCCTCCATGTGCGCACCTGCCGCCTGCTCGAAAGCCTTCAACGTGTTGGGTGCACCCAATCCGGGATCCATCAGGCGTTGCTGACAGAAATGTTGCCAGCGCTGCTGCTCCTGCGCATTCAGTGTCTCGTTGAAGTTGCGCGCCCGATAACGGAACAGCAATTCAGGCAGGCGCTGATCGTCGAACATCCACTGCCCGTCGGCCAAGTGTCGCGGCTCACTGAGTCGAACTTGCTCGCACAGGCGTCGATCACGGTCGCCAATAAATCCCTCATACAGTTGTTGTTCGGGATCTTCGCTCGGGGCAAATTCCTCGGCGCCGTAGATCTCCACAAGCTTGTCTTGCCACGCCCCCTGCTGCTGAATCAATCGTTCGGCGCGCTCGTTCACGTGCGACATATTCAGGCCTAATCGTTGTTGATCGACCGGGCGTAACACACTCAAAGGTGCCACCACTGGGCATTTATTAATGTGCACCAACTTCAGCGGAACGGGTAGTTCTCCGTCAGCCATTTCGTCGCGACGCCGGTACAAACGGCGACGCAATGCTTCGGCACTTTCCCCTATCAAAGGCAGGGTTTCCATGTGCAGGTCGCACACTATCAGGGCATTACGGTTGCGCGGATGCCAGGCCAACGGTAATACCACGCCCAAATAACTGCGCTCGCTGGAGAAGCGACCCGAAATATGCACCAAGGGTTGCAGCAGTTGAATCTGCTCCATCACCTTATGCTTGCTACGCAACTGGAACAGCCAGTCGTAAAGCCTGGGCTGTCGTTCACGCACTCTTCGCGCCAAGGCGATGGTAGCCCGCACATCGGACAGCGCCTCATGGGCCTGACCATGTTCGATGCCATTGGCCTGGCTGAGCAACTCCAGGCGCAAGCTGGTGCGGCCGTCCTGCTGTGGCCAGACGATGCCCTCCGGGCGCAAGGCATACGCGGTGCGCAGCACGTCGATCAGGTCCCAGCGGCTGTTGCCGCCCTGCCACTCGCGCGCATAAGGATCGAAGAAATTGCGGTACAGGCTGTAACGCGTCACTTCGTCGTCGAAGCGCAAGGTGTTGTAACCGGCACCACAGGTGCCCGGGCGCGCCAACTGGGCGTGCACGCGGGTCATGAAATCCGCTTCGCACAGGCCTTTGTCGGCCAACTGTCGCGGGGTGATGCCCGTGACCAGGCAGGCCGCCGGATGCGGCAGGATGTCGTCGGAGGGACGGCAATACAGGTTGACCGGTTCCTCGATCTCGTTCAGGTCGAAGTCGGTGCGCACGCCGGCGACCTGCAGCGGTCGATCGCAGCGCGGGTTGATGCCGGTGGTTTCGTAATCGTGCCAGAAGATGCTGGAGCTCACGGTGTCGTCCTGTACAAAGTTCGCGGACGAGTCTACCGGACGAACAACCTCACGCCGACTCGTTGAGCGGCCTGAAGCTGAAGAACTCGCGCAACGAGCGCACGAACTCGTCGTACTCGCGCGGCGCCTGCAACAGCATGAAGCCTGCATCGTAATAGCCGGGGGTCTGATCCTCGCGGCTCCACAGGCAACTGGCGGTCAGGTTGATGAACTGGTGACCGCCCCCTGCAAGCGGCACGCGCAGTTGCAACTCGAAATCCGGGCCGACCATGATGGGCAGTTGGCTGATCACCATGACGCCATGCTCGGAGGCGTTACCCAGAAAACCGATCTCCTGATCGGTGAACCGGTTGAACACTCTGAGCACGTAGGGCAGTTGGTGTCGATCGATCTGTCGTTCGGTGAACATGATTCTCCGTACCTTTGCCAAATGAGCAGGTACCGTCGGCGCGTTGAAGGTACTGTAGAGCCTAGCTCAGCCTGCGGCGCAGGCACGTTGAAATCATCGGTCGAGGCAATCAGCGCCAGGGCGCGGCGGGTGCTGCCTGTGTGACAGCCGCTTCGCCACGCAGATGGCCAAGCTGCTGCAACGTCTGCAGACGCGCCTGGGCGCGATAGGCGTACTCGTTCTGCGGGTAGCGCTGGATCAGGAACTGATAGGTCTGCGCCGCATCGACGTAGAGTTTCTGCCGCTCCAGACACTGCCCACGCAGCATCGCCACTTCGGGGTGAATGAACGGCCGCGCCCGGCTGGTGCGGTCGACCTGCGACAGCTCCAGCATCACACGTTGGCAGTCGCCGCGGTCATAGGCCCGGTAGGCATTGTTCAGATGGTGGTCCATGGACCAACGGGTGCAGCCAACGACACTGGCCGCCATGACTAAAACGATCAGGGCTCGCATGGGAATCTCCTTTGCTGCACAGCCTATCGGCCGCGTCCAAGGATTCTTCAGCCGCAAGCGACAAGCTGCAAGCTGCAAACAAAACCAGCCCCCGCCGCCACCCGCGCTTTTTCTTGTAGCTTGCCACTTGTAGCTTGCAGCTTTTACCCCCGCCTCCTGAGTGACTACAGCCAAATTCAGGAGTAGCCTTTCGCTGCGCTTCACTATAGGAGTCTGTGCATGACCATCCGCCGTACCAAAATCGTCGCCACCCTGGGCCCCGCCAGCAACTCGCCCGAAGTGATCGAACAACTGATCCTCGCTGGCCTGGACGTGGCACGTCTGAACTTTTCCCATGGCACTCCGGACGAGCACAAGGCCCGCGCCCGGCTGATCCGTGACATCGCCGCCAAGAATGGCCGCCATGTCGCGCTGCTCGGTGACCTGCAAGGCCCGAAGATCCGTATCGCCAAGTTCAGCAACAAGCGCATCGAACTGAAGATCGGTGACACCTTCACCTTCTCCACCGCTCACCCGCTCACCGAAGGCAACCAGGACATCGTCGGCATCGACTACCCTGACCTGGTCAAGGACTGCGGCGTGGGTGACGAGCTGCTGCTCGACGACGGCCGTGTGGTCATGCGCGTCGAAACCGCCACTGCCGATGCCCTGCATTGCGTGGTGATCGTCGGCGGTCCGCTGTCCGACCACAAAGGCATCAACCGCAAAGGTGGCGGCCTGACCGCTCCGGCGCTGACCGAGAAAGACAAGGCCGACATCAAGCTGGCCGCCGAAATGGACCTGGACTACCTGGCCGTGTCCTTCCCGCGCGATGCCAAGGACATGGAATACGCCCGCAAGCTGCGTGATGAATCCGGCGGCAGCGCTTGGCTGGTGGCCAAGATCGAACGCGCCGAAGCCGTGGCCAACGACGAAACCCTCGACGGCCTGATCGCCGCCTCCGACGCGGTGATGGTCGCCCGTGGCGACCTGGGCGTGGAAATCGGCGACGCCGAGCTGATCGGTATCCAGAAGAAGATCATCCAGCACGCCCGCCGCAACAACAAAGCGGTGATCGTCGCGACCCAGATGATGGAGTCGATGATCCAGAACCCGATGCCGACCCGTGCCGAAGTGTCCGACGTGGCTAACGCCGTGCTGGACAACACCGATGCGGTGATGCTGTCGGCCGAGAGCGCCGCCGGTGCCTACCCGATCGAAGCCGTGCAAGCCATGGCGCGCATTTGCCTGGGCGCCGAAAAGCACCCGACCAACCAGCGCTCCAGCCATCGCCTGCACACCACGTTCGAGCGCTGTGACGAGAGCATCGCCCTGGCGGCCATGTACACCGCCAACCACTTCCCGGGCGTGAAGGCGATCATCGCCCTCACCGAAAGTGGCTACACCCCGCTGATCATGTCGCGCCTGCGCTCGCACGTGCCGGTGTTCGCCATGTCGCCGCACCGCGCCACCCAGGCTCGCGTCTCGATGTTCCGCGGCGTCTACCCGATCGCCTTCGATCCGGCTTCGCAGCCGGCCGACAAGGTCAGCCAGGCAGCGGTCGACGAGTTGCTCAAGCGTGGGCTGGTCGAGCAAGGTGACTGGGTGATCCTGACCAAAGGCGACAGCTACCACACCATCGGTGGCACCAATGGCATGAAGATCCTGCATGTCGGTGATCCGCTGGTCGGCTGACCCTCAGCCCGAGGCGCTCTTACGGCCCATCGCGAGTAACGCCGCGATGGGCCGTGAGGCGCGCCATCCCTTCAAGCCCTCTCGCTGAACACTTCGGCCAGCACCTGGTTCCTCGGCACCCCGGCCAGGAACAGCCGACGCGCCACCTGCTCTACCCACTGCGGCGAACCACACACCAGCGCCACCGTCTGGCGCGACGACACCTGAAACCTCGCCAGCGCCTGCTCCGCACCTTCTCGGCTCACCTGCTCGACACGCACCCGCTCCCCAGCCAATGCCTTCAATGCCTCGGCCAGGTAAGGTGTGCGCGCCACATGCAGGATCCTGATCGGCCCCTCATGCCCCTGACGCAGCGCTTCGCGCAGGATGCTCCACAACGGCGCCAGTCCCGTTCCCGCCGCCAGCAGCCATAACGGTCGCGTCTGCCAGTCTGGATCGTACTGCAGCGCGCCACCGCTCAATGCGCCCAATGCCAATGCATCACCCACCTTCAGGCTCCGCGCCTGATCGCAGAACGCACCGGGTCGGCGGCAGTCGATGTGGAACTCGAGCAAGGCGTCTTCGCCTGGCAGGCTCGCCAGCGAATAGGGCCGCGCCACCGGGCCCAACCACAGCAGCAGATGCTGGCCGGCGCGGTAACGCAGCGCCCGTGCCGGACGCAGGTGCAGGCGCAGCACATCACCCAGCCAGTGCACCGCGCTCACCTCAGCCGGCACGCCATCGGTCTGCGGGTCGAACACCGCCACTCGAAGGTCGCCCGTCACCTGACACTGACAGGCCAGGCGCCAGCCCTGTTCACGGGCGTCCGTGCTCAGCGCCTCGGGCCGCGCATCGTCGGGCAGCCCGTCCAGGCAGCGCACCAGGCACGCCTGGCAACTGCCGGCGCGGCAGCTATAGGGCACGTTCAAGCCGGCGCCGTTGAGGGCGTCGAGCAGGTTGCTGCCGGAGGGCACCGCCCAGCAGCGGTGGCCCACGCAGAGTTCGGGCATTCGGGGTTTCTCCGCCGATTGAGTGGTCATCGTCGCGCCATAGGAGCGCCCGGATGACGCTGTTCGTGTAAGCGCGGCCTGGTATCGCGACACCGCGGCAACGATTCTAAGCCCCTCGCCTGCTTGGCGCTGCAAAACCGCGGCCAGCGTCCGACCGACCTTGGTCCAGCGCGCGTGCAGGTGTACCGCGCCAGGATGCGCGCTATACTGCCGCGCCCTTTTTGCGCCGGCCTGACCTGCCGGCGCGCCTTGCAAGGTGATTCGACGCGCTGGTCGGCGGTGTCGAGGCCTTTACGAATGTTCCCGTCTTCAAGAGGAGCGCGCAGCATGACCGTGATCAAGCAAGACGACCTGATTCAGAGCGTGGCCGACGCCCTGCAATTCATCTCGTACTACCACCCCGTCGATTTCATCCAGGCGATGCACGAGGCCTACCTGCGCGAAGAGTCGCCAGCAGCCCGCGACTCGATCGCCCAGATTCTGATCAACTCGCGCATGTGCGCCACCGGCCACCGGCCGATCTGCCAGGACACCGGCATCGTCACCGTGTTCGTGCGCGTGGGCATGGACGTACGCTGGGACGGCGCGACCCTGAGCCTGGACGACATGATCAACGAAGGCGTGCGCCGCGCCTACAACCTGCCGGAGAACGTCCTGCGCGCCTCGATCCTGGCCGACCCGGCCGGCGCGCGCAAGAACACCAAGGACAACACCCCGGCAGTGATCCACTACTCCATCGTGCCCGGCGACAAAGTCGAAGTGGACGTGGCCGCCAAAGGCGGCGGCTCGGAGAACAAGTCGAAGATGGCCATGCTCAACCCGTCCGACTCGATCGTCGACTGGGTGCTCAAGACCGTGCCGACCATGGGCGCTGGCTGGTGCCCGCCCGGCATGCTCGGCATCGGCATCGGCGGCACCGCCGAGAAGGCCGCGGTGATGGCCAAGGAAGTGTTGATGGAATCCATCGACATCCATGAACTGAAAGCCCGTGGCCCGCAGAACCGCATCGAAGAGATCCGCCTGGAGCTGTTCGAGAAGGTCAACCAACTGGGCATCGGCGCCCAGGGCCTGGGCGGCCTGACCACCGTGCTCGACGTCAAGATCATGGATTACCCGACCCACGCCGCCTCCCTGCCGGTGTGCATGATCCCCAACTGCGCGGCCACCCGTCACGCCCACTTCGTGCTCGACGGCTCCGGCCCTGCGGAACTCGAAGCGCCATCGCTGGACGCCTACCCGGAAATCGTCTGGGAAGCGGGTCCGAGCGCACGCCGGGTCAACCTCGACGACATCACCCCGGAAGAAGTCGCCAGCTGGAAGCCAGGCGAGACCGTCCTGCTCAACGGCAAGATGCTCACCGGCCGCGACGCCGCGCACAAGCGCATGGTCGAGATGCTCAACCGTGGCGAAGAACTGCCGGTGGACCTGAAAGGCCGCTTCATCTACTACGTGGGTCCGGTCGATCCGGTCGGTGACGAAGTGGTCGGCCCAGCCGGCCCGACCACTGCCACGCGCATGGACAAGTTCACCCGCCAGATCCTCGAACAGACCGGTCTGCTGGGCATGATCGGCAAGTCCGAGCGCGGCCCGACCGCCATCGAGGCGATCAAGGACAACAAGGCCGTGTACCTGATGGCCGTCGGCGGCGCGGCCTACCTGGTGGCCCAGGCGATCCGCAAGTCCAAGGTCCTGGCATTCGCCGAGCTGGGCATGGAAGCGATCTACGAGTTCGAGGTCAAGGACATGCCGGTCACCGTGGCGGTGGACAGCAACGGCGAGTCGGTGCACATCACCGGTCCCGCCTTGTGGCAGAGCAAGATCGCCCAGAGCCTGGCGGTGGAAGTGAAGTGATACAGCGGTAACAGCGGCGTAGCCATTGCGGATCAATCCGCAGTGGCTATCGCTTCACGCTCACCCCAGCCGCTCGACCTGCTCCGGCCAATCCCGCTTGGTAAAGACCTGCCCCTCTCGCCGCACCCGCCTCACCTCGTCCACATCCACATCGCACACCAACCACTGGCTCTGCTCAGGGCACAGCATGACGCTCTGGGCCAGCACCCCATCGCTCGGCATGCCACGGTCCGGCGGCACATACAAACCGGCGCGGCCGATGTTCTCGTCCAACGCTGGCGACCAGGGCGCCAGCCCCACCGTCGGGCTCTGCAACACCGCCACCTGGTTCTCCAGCGCCCGCGCTTGGGCGCCGATGCGCACGCGGTGATAACCGGCCTCGGTGTCAGTGCAACTCGGCGCCAGAAGCAAGTCGGCACCCTGCTCGGCCAGACGCCGTGCCAACAGGGGAAATTCAGTGTCGTAGCAGATCAAGATGCCCAGACGCCCCAGCGCCGTATCGAACACCTTCAGGCCCTGCCCGGCGGCAATGTTCCAGTGCTCGCGCTCGAAGCGGGTCATCATCAACTTGTCCTGAAAACCCAGCGCACCGCTTGGACCGAACAGCCAGGCACGGTTGCGATAGCGGCCATCGGCGTCGAGCACCGGCAGCGTGCCAGGTTGCAGATACACACCCAAGTCTTTGGCGAGGCCCTCGCACAACGCCCACCAAGGCGCGACCAAAGGCTGGATACCGGCGATCGAACCGTGCAGGTCACTGCGCTGGTCGGGCGGTAACTGGCCACTGAGCGCCAGCCCTGCGTACTCGGGCAGCAGCAACAGTTGGGCACCGCTGCGCCCCGCTTCGACGCACAGCTCGCGCAGATGATCGGCGTAGGCATCCCAGGTTTCATGCAGTTCGATGGCGTACTGGCACGCTGCGAGCCGAATCATGGCAACAGGTCCTTGAGCCAGAACGACAAGGTCTTGTCCGACGCATCGTCCTGATCCAGGTCGCGCCAGGCATAGGTGGTGCGCAATGAAGGCTGATGAAGAAAGCCGCGGTTGCGCCAGAAACCATGCAATGGCTTGTAGTCATCGGGGCGCAGCGGGTGTCCGTTGGGACGCTCCACGGTGCAGAACGTGCAGTAGTGAAAACCGCCGAGCTTGTGCGCATAGGATTCGCGCTCGATGAAGAAGCGCACCCCCAGCCCGCGCCCCCGATAGGCCGGCAACAGCACGGACTCACCGAAGTAGTAGACGGTATCCGGGTCGCGGCCTTGATCCAGGAAAGGCTGGCGAAAGGCATCGGTTTCGTCGCCCAGGGGCAGGCCGGTGGAGGCGCCCACCACCTGGCCGTCATCCACCGCCAGCACCACCAGGCTGCGCTCGGAGGCCATGTAGGTGGCGAGGTAGTCGGATTCATACTCCGGCGTGCCGTCATAGAGGTAGGGAAACTCGCGAAACACCGTCAGGCGCAGGCGAGCGAGGTCATCGAGGTAAGGCGCGATGGCAGCGCCGTGCAGCAGGCGTATTTCCATGCGGGACGGTCGTTTTGTCGATAGGGATGACGCGCTCGGCTAAGCCGGGCCTGAAGGGAAACCCTATCATCGGCGGCACGCTCGGCCCTTTCCCCTCCGCGACAGGTATTTCTCCATGACCGCTACCGAACTCGTCACCGCCTACTACGCCGCCTTCAACGCCGGTGACATGCCGGCCTTCCTCGCCCTGCTCAGCGAAGACGTGATCCACGACATCAACCAGGGCGAGCGGCAGATGGGCAAGGCCCGCTTCGCCGCCTTCATGGACAAGATGAACCGCTGCTACCGCGAGCGCCTGGCCGACATCGTGGTGATGCAGAACGCCGACGGCAGCCGCGCCGCCGCCGAGTTCACCGTGCACGGTGAATACCTGGCCGACGACGAAGGCCTGCCCGCCGCCAACGGTCAGACCTACGTGTTGCCGGCCGGGGCGTTCTTCTATATTCACTGCGGCAAGATCGCCCGGGTGAGCAACTACTACAACCTCAACGATTGGCTCGAGCAGGTGAGCTGAAGCCGGTCACCCTCACTCACGAAATGCGCGTACCCAGCACCTTGAGAAACGCTGCCAGCCAGGCCGGATGCGCAGGCCAGGCGGGCGCGGTGACCAGATTGCCATCGACATGGGCCTGGTCCACGGCAATGTCCACGAATTGCCCACCGGCCAGCTTCACCTCCGGCGCACACGCCGGGTAAGCACTGCACTGCCGCCCCTGCAGCACGCCGGCAGCGGCTAGCAGTTGCGCGCCATGGCACACCGCGGCAATGGGTTTGCCGGCCTGGTCGAACGCCCGCACCAAGGCCAGCACGCGTTCGTCCAGGCGCAGATACTCCGGGGCGCGTCCGCCAGGGATCACCAGGGCGTCATAGCGTTCGGCACGCACCTGGACGAAATCGAAGTTCAGGGCGAACTGATGACCCGGCTTCTCGCTGTAGGTCTGGTCGCCTTCGAAGTCGTGGATGGCCGTGCGCACCGTCTGCCCGGCGATCTTTTCCGGGCAGACCGCATGCACGGTGTGGCCCACCATCTGCAGGGCCTGAAACGGCACCATCGCCTCGTAGTCCTCGACGTAATCACCCACCAGCATGAGAATCTTCTTGGCCGTCATCGCATCCACTCCTTCGTGTGCAGGGAACATTCCCTGCACCATAGTCGGCTTCGTCGATGACCGATACTGCGCGCCGCGTCAGTTGCGCCGGTCGAGCAGAATCACCACCAGTCGGTCGAGCCAGCCCCAGAGCCGCTGCTGCACCCGACGCCACAGTGGCCGGGCTTTCCAGTGATCCAGGTCGACCTCTTCGCTGAGCGCGAAGTCGCGCTGGAAGCTGGCCACCACCGTTTCGGTGAACGGCCGATCCAGTGCTTCCAGATTGGCTTCCAGGTTGAAGCGCAAGTTCCAGTGATCGAAGTTGCATGAGCCGATGCTGACCCAGTCGTCCACCACCGCCATCTTCAGGTGCAGGAAGCACGGCTGGTACTCGAAGATGCGCACGCCGGCGCGCAGCAGGCGTGGATAGTAACGATGGCCGGCATAGCGTACCGACGGGTGATCGGTGCGCGGGCCGGTGAGCAGCAGGCGCACATCGACGCCGCGTTGCGCGGCACGGCGCAACGAGCGACGCACGCTCCAGGTTGGCAGGAAATACGGTGTGGCCAGCCAGATGCGCTGCTGGCCACCACTCACGGCGCGCACCAGCGCGCGCAGGATGTCGCGGTGCTGGCGGGCATCGGCGTAGGCCACCCGGCCCAGGCCCTGGCCCTGCGCAGGTATTCTCGGCAGGCGCGACAGACCGAAGCCTTGGGGCGGACGCCAGGCTGTGCGGCGGTGGTTGGCATGCCACTGGCGGTCGAACAGCAGTTGCCAGTCGAGCACCACCGGACCTTGCATGCGCACCATCACCTCGTGCCACTCGCTGGTGGCATGACCCGGCGTCCAGAACTCATCGGTGACCCCGGTTCCCCCGACAGCCGCCCACTGCTCGTCCACCAACAACAACTTGCGATGATCGCGGTACAGGTTGCGCAGGCCGCGGCGCCAGTGCAGAGGGTTGTACAGCCGCAGTTCGACGCCCGCGGCGTGCAACCGCTGGCGCAGGGCGGTCGCAAAGGCCAGGGCACCGTAGGCGTCGAACAGGCAGCGCACGCGCACGCCGCGTGAGGCTGCATGCTCCAGTGCCTCCACCACCGCCTGGGCGCAGGCGCCCGCTTCGACCAGGTAGAGCTCAAGGTCGACCTGACGCTCGGCGCGCTCGATCGCCGCGAGCATGACAGGAAAGAACTCGGGGCCGTCGACCAGCAGTTCGAACTGGTTGCCATCCCGCCAGGGGAAGACCGGCCCTGGCATGTCAGCGGGCGGTGAAGATCAGCACCGCATTGACCGGTACCGACGGGTTGATCGACTTGAGCCCGGCGAAACTGCGCAGCGTTTCCAGACTCGGCAGCAGGTCGAAATCCTGGGCCTGCAACACCAGCGGTTCCAGGGTCACCACCTGAAAGCGGCGCTCGTCCAGACGCGTGACCAGCAGCAGGGCATTGTAGGTGTGGGATTGGCCGCGCAACGTCACTGTCACCGGCAGGCGCAGCTCCAATTGGGCGCCATTGGCCAAGTCGCTGACCGGGCGCAGGTCCAACTGGGCGCTCACCGTCGCCTCGGGAAAGCGCGCCACCTCGAACAGGCCGTCACGCATGCGTTCGTCGCGCAGCGGGATGCCGCTGCTGACCGAATCCATCTCGATGCTCAGCCCCGCCGCGCCCTTTCGGTCGATGGTGCCGTGCAACACCAGAAAGCGGTGCACGTCGGCGGTGTCGCCGTTGTTACCGGTGATGAACGACAGGCGCGAGGACTCACCGTCCAGGTGCCAGTTGGCGTGGGCAGGCAGGCACAGGGCCAGGAACAGCGCGGGCAGCAGACGCAGCAGCATGGAGATACCTCGGAAAGCGAGACCGCCAACCTTACCGCGTGGCCATTCACGGCAGCAAGCGACAACCCTCGCGCGGCCCCTGCCACGCCGCCTGGCTCTGACGGCCCAGCCCTTGGGCGAGCACGCGGCGGGTGTCGGTGTGCTCCTCCAGGCGCGTGAGCGGCAGGTACTGCTTCACATAGCCCCGACAATAGCCCTCGTCCAAGCCCATGACGAAGCGGCATGAGCAGTACTCCTTGGCCGAGTAGGCCGGCAGGATGCCGGGGAAATCCACCAGTGCCTGGCGCTCGGACCAGGCCCAGATCGCCATGACCAGCAGGGCTATCGACAGCACCCCGTACCGACGCTTCATCGAACCTCCTCCGCCAGTGCGGCCAGCACCCGCTTGAGCAACTCGTCATGGCGGTAGCTGCCATCGCGGTCGTCCGCGTAGCGAACGATCACCAGTTTCTGCGTCGGCAGGATATACAACGCCTGCCCCCAGTGGCCGAGGGCAGCGAAGGTGTCGGTGGGGGCGTGAGGCCAAGGTCGCGGCTGGGCGGGCAGCGGCTGATTCAGCCACCAGTGACCACCCGGGTTGGCCTCGCCTGGCACCGGCTCGGCCTGGGGGAACAGCGTACGGTTGAACGTCACCCAGTCGGCGGGCAGCAACTGCCGGTCGCGCCACCGCCCCTCGCGCAGCATCAGCAGGCCGATGCGCGCCAGGTCGCGGGCGCTGAGGTAGAGGTAGGAGGAGCCCACGTAGGTGCCAGCGCCGTCGCGTTCCCACACCGCATGGGCAATGCCGAGGGGCTCGAACAGTGCCTGCCAGGGATAGTCGGCGTAGCGCTCCGGCGCCAACATCCCGCGCAGCGAGGCGGCCAGCAGGTTGCTGTCGCCGCTGGAATAGACGAAGCGCCGCCCGGGCGTCTCGGCCTGCGCCTTGGCAGCCGCATAGGCGGCCATGTCGTGGCGGCCGCGGGTATAGAGCATGGCCACCACTGAAGAGTTGAGCGGCGCGTACTCGTAGTCTTCCTGCCAGGCAAGACCACTGGCCCAGTGCAGCAGATCCTGCAGACGCACCTGCGGGTGCCCCGCGAGTGCCGGGTAGTAGCGCGCAGCCGGATCGCCGAGCTGGAAGCGTCCTTCCCCCTGGGCGATGCCCAGCAGCGTGGCCAGCACACTCTTGCTGATCGACCAGGTCAAGTGTGGCGTGTCGGCGGTGGTGGGCGCTACGTAGCGTTCATGCAGGATGCGGCCATCGCGCACGATCAACAGGGCGTCGCTGCGCACGCCACGGCGCTCGACGTCATCGCGCGGGGCGAAGGCGTAACGATCCACCGCTTGCCAATCATAGTGTGCGGGATCTTCCAGCCATTGGCTGTCGGGCCACGCCGTGGCCAGCGCCGGCAAGGCGAACAGTTGCAAACAGCAGCACAACCCTCTGTTCCAGAACATCAGCATCTCCCGCCGCAGGCACTGCGTGCAGCCTCCCATCTGCGCATGACAATCCGGCGGCGGCGCACCGCCCAGCCTGTCACGCAAGCATCACCAAAGAGTCATGGAGGTGACACTGCCTCTACCTAGGCTGACCTTGCACAACAAAGCCGACCGGCCGCCCTTGGCTGGCTTATGGAGACTCGCAATGACTCGGATCGCTCGCTCTGGCGACAACAGCACTGAACGCCGTCTGCAAGCCGAACGCCTGGTCGGCGCCGCGGCCCTGCAAGAAGCCCAGGCCCTGCGCTACAAGGTGTTCAGCGCCGAATTCAAGGCCAAGCTCAAGGGCGCCGAACACGGCCTGGACATGGACGACTACGACATCCATTGCCGCCACATCGGCGTGCGCGACCTGGCCACCGGGCAGTTGGTCGCCACCACCCGCCTGCTCGACCACCAGGCCGCCAGCAGCTTGGGGCGTTTCTACAGCGAAGAAGAATTCAGCCTGCACGGGCTGCTGCAACTGCAAGGCCCGATCCTTGAGCTGGGCCGCACCTGCGTCGATCCGGGTTACCGCAATGGCGGCACCATCGCCGTGCTCTGGGGCGAGTTGGCCGAAGTGCTCAACGAAGGCCGCTACAGCTACCTGATGGGCTGCGCCAGCATCCCCATGCAGGATGGCGGCGTTCAGGCCCATGCGATCATGCAGCGCCTGCGCGAACGCTACCTGTGCAACGAACACCTGCGCGCCGAACCGAAGAAGCCGCTGCCGTCGCTGGCTTTGCCGAACAACGTCATCACCGAGATGCCGCCGCTGCTCAAGGCCTACATGCGCCTGGGGGCGAAGATCTGCGGCGAACCGTGCTGGGACGAAGACTTCCAGGTGGCCGACGTGTTCATCCTGCTCAAGCGCGACGACCTCTGCCCGCGCTACGCCCGGCACTTCAAGGCGGCGGTCTGATGCCGAGCGTGCGGGCCAGTGCCCGCCTGGTGCGCCTGATGCTGGTGCTGCTGCTGGGCGTGGCCATGGCCACGCTCATCGCCGTCGGCGAACGTCTTGGCCTGCGCGCTGGCAGCGAACGCCGCCAGCGCTGGAGCTGCCGCTTCATGAAACACCTGGTCGGCGCCCTGCCCTTCGAAGTGCGGGTGGTCGGCACCTTGCCGCAGCAACCGATGCTGTGGGTCAGCAATCACATTTCGTGGACCGACATCCCATTGCTGGGCATGCTCACGCCGCTGTCGTTCCTGTCCAAGGCCGAAGTGCGCCAGTGGCCGCTGGCCGGCTGGCTGGCGGAGAAGGCCGACACCCTGTTCATCCGTCGCGGCGGCGGCGACAGCCAGCGCCTGCGCGAGCAGATCGGCGCGCGCCTGGGCCAGGCCTGCCCACTGCTGATCTTCCCCGAGGGCACCACCACCGATGGCCGCGCCCTGCGTACCTTCCACGGGCGCCTGCTGGCGGGCGCCATCGATCACGGCACACCGGTCCAGCCGGTGGCTATTCAATACCTGCGTGAGGGCGAGCCGGACCCGATCGCGCCGTTCATCGGCGACGACGACTTGCTGTCACACCTGCTGCGGCTGTTCGGCCAGGCGCCTGGTCAGGTGCTGATCCATCTGCTGCCGCCCTTGCACAGCCAAGGCAAGGAACGCGCGGTGCTGGCATTGCAGGCTCAGCAGGCGATCCACCTGGCGCTGTATGCCGAGCATGAAAGCGAGCCGCTGCCGCAACGCCAGGCCAAGGCAGCGTGAGGCATCGCGGGCGCGGCGCGCTCAGCGTCGCGTTGCCGCGAATGCCTGCAACTGCGGGTAGAAGGCGCGGAAATCAGCCGTCAGTGGCGCGTACAACGCTTCCAGTTCAGCCATCACGCCGAGCAGCGCTTCGGGCCGCGACAGCCGTCGCCCAATGCCTCGAAACACCGCCTCCAGCGTCGCGAAATCGGCATAGGCCCCCAACCAGTCATCTGCGGCCATTAACGGCGCAATCCGCGCCAGGCGTCCTGGCAACTCGGGCTCGGCTAGCAGAACCTGGTAGAAGCGCTCGGTGAACAGCGCCAGCGGCTGCTGGGCATAATCCTGCCAATGCAGGGCCAGGCAATGGTCGAAGAAAACGTCGAGCACGATGCCGGCAAAGCGCCGCCGCTCTTTGGGAAAGCGCGCCAGCGCGGCCAGCACCAGGGGATGGCTGTCGGTATAGGTATCAATGTGTCGGTGCAGCCTGATCGCCGCTTCGAGTTCGGGAGCGAAGCGGCCTTGCAGCGAGCCTTTGACGAAATCGCCATACAGGCTGCCGAGCAGTTGCTGGGGCGCAGGGCCGCCCAAGTGGAGGTGTGCCAGATAATTCATGGCGGCAGTCTAGCACCGCCGCCGCACATATCGTTATAACGCGATATAACGATTTCGAACCAACTCAGAACGGCTCGGTCTTTGTATATCGTGAGCAGACGATCTATATTTCGCTCTATCGCGATATACCGCTACAGACCACGAGCCCAGCCATGCCCCTCGACCTCGATGACATCATCAAAGCCCTGGCCCATCCGGTCCGCCGAGACATTCTCAATTGGCTCAAGGACCCCGCCGCGCATTTCCCCGAACAGCATCACAGCACCGAGTTCGGCGTGTGCGCCGGTCAGATCGACCAGCGCTGCGGCCTGTCCCAATCGACCGTGTCGGCGCACCTGGCCACCTTGCAGCGCGCTGGCCTGATCAGCAGCCAGAAGGTCGGGCAATGGCATTTCTTCAAACGCAACGAGTCGACCATCCAGGCCTTCCTCGAACAAATGAGCCAGGAGCTTTGACCGTTACCCCACTTGTGCGGCGCCCTCGGGCGCTGCCTTCACCGTCCACCCTACCCTCGCGAGGCTTCTGACATGACCACGCTTTTCGATCCAATCACCCTGGGCGACCTGACCCTGCCCAACCGCATCATCATGGCCCCGCTGACCCGCTGCCGCGCCGACGAAGGTCGCGTGCCCAATGCGCTGATGGCCGAGTACTACGTGCAGCGTGCCAGCGCTGGGCTGATTCTCAGCGAAGCCACCTCGGTGACGCCGATGGGCGTCGGCTACCCGGACACCCCCGGCATCTGGTCCACCGAGCAGGTGCGCGGCTGGCTCAATGTGACCCAGGCGGTGCACGCTGCCGGCGGGCGAATCTTCCTGCAACTGTGGCATGTCGGGCGCATCTCCCACCCGTCCTACCTCAACGGCGAACTGCCGGTGGCGCCCAGCGCGATCAAGCCTGAAGGCCATGTGAGCCTGGTGCGTCCGCTGAGCGACTACCCCACGCCGCGCGCGCTGGACACTGAAGAAATCGCCGACATCGTCGAGGCCTACCGGGTGGGTGCAGAGAACGCCAAGGCCGCCGGCTTCGACGGCGTGGAGATCCACGGCGCCAACGGCTACCTGCTCGACCAGTTCCTGCAGAGCAGCACCAACCAGCGCACCGACCAGTACGGCGGTTCGCTGGAAAACCGTGCGAGGTTGATGCTGGAAGTCACCGATGCGGTGATCGAGGTGTGGGGCGCTGCGCGCGTCGGCATGCACCTGGCGCCACGGGCCGATGCCCATGACATGGGCGACGCCAACCGCAGCGAGACCTTCACCTACGTTGCGCGGGAGTTGGGCAAGCGCGGCATCGCCTTCATCTGCTCGCGCGAGAAGGAAGCCGACGACAGCCTCGGCCCGCAAATCAAGGCAGCGTTCGGCGGTCCTTACATCGTCAACGAGCGCTTCACCAAAGCCAGCGCCAATGCCGCCCTGGCCAGCGGCAAGGCCGATGCCGTGGCGTTCGGCGTACCCTTCATCGCCAACCCGGATCTGCCAGCACGTCTGGCGGCCGATGCTGCGCTGAACGAGCCGCACCCTGAAACCTTCTACGGCAAAGGCCCGGTGGGTTACATCGACTATCCACGCCTGTGAGCCGTCGCCACACGCCAGGGCCGCTTGACGGTCCAAGCGTGTGGCATGCCCCGTCAGGGCCGGGCGTTGATCTGCTGCTGCAGGTTCTGGATCTGGCTCTGCAAGGTGTTGAGACTGCGGGTGGTCTGGCCACGGAAGGCATCGAATTCCTGCACGGACGCCCCCGCAGCCTGCGCGGCCGGACGGTTGTCGGCCTGGCTCTTGAGCACCAGCACATCCTGGGCGAGGCTGTCGATCGCCGCGCCTTGCTTCTTCAGGTTGGCCACCTCGCCACTGAGGCTCTTGAGCTGACCATCGAGCTTGCCACCGTCCACCTGACCCGACTTGAGCGCCGCCAGCTCGCCGTTCACCGCCTTGAGCTGCTCCTGCAACTGGGCCTGCATCTCGGTGAGCGCATTCTGCTGCGCTGCGGTCTGCGCCAGCACCTGCTCCAGACGCTTGCCCATATCACCCGCCTGACCAGCGACACCTTCCTGCTGCTTGCCCTGCTCGGCCAACGCCGCCTGCAACTGGCTGATCTGTTGCTTCAGGGCTTCGCTGCCAGAGCTGTTGCTCGACTCGCTCGCCTCCACCTTGCCGCTGATCACCTGCAACCGACCCGCCGCTTCTTCGCTGATGCGGGCGAAGCTTTCCTGGGTGGCGACCAGTTGCTGCTCCATCAGCGAAATCTGCTGATAACTCCACCAGCCAAGGCCGCCGAGGGCGACGAACGAGGCCACCAGCAGCGCCCACAGCGGCCCGCTGCTGGCGGGACGTTCGGCTTTCTGGCGCACGCGGGCCACATGGGTCGGCAGCAGTTCGTCATCGTCGGGCGTACCGGCTCTGAGAACAGGAACGTCATCGAAATCATCGTGGGCATCGTTGCGCATGGGTTAGGTCGACCGAACTGATAGCAAAAAGGCGCATTATAAACCGAGCACGCGACGTCGTGATGACCGTGACCGGTTCGGCGGATCAGCGCGACCCCGGCAGGTGCTGCCACCACGTGCAGAATTCATCCAAGGCGGTCCACAGACTGACCTTGGGGCGATAGTCCAGATTATGCCGGGCGCGGCTGATATCGAGGGTGAAATCCTGGCTCATCACCTGCACCGCCGTGCGGCTCAGGGTGGGTTGCGGGCGGCCAGGCCAGAGCAGGCAGGCGGCCTCGTTGATGGCGGCCATGCTATAGGCCAGGCCGTAGGAGCGGTAGCGGGTGACCTGCGGCAGTTGCATCTGGCGCATCACGTAATTGACCACATCCCACACCGGTAAGGGCTGGCCGTTACTGATGTTATAGGCCTGGCCGAGGGCCGGCGCGTCGGCGAACAGGGCGCTGAGCAACGCCTCGTTGAGGTTGTGCACGCTGGTGAAGTCGACCTTGTTCAGGCCATTGCCGATGATCGCCAGGCGACCCTTCTGCTGCAGGCGCATCAGCCGCGGGAAGATGCTGGCGTCGCCGGCACCGGTGACCAGGCGCGGGCGCAGAGCCAGCACCTCGAGACCGAACTCCTGGGCACCGAAGACTTTCTGTTCGGCCAGGTGCTTGGTCAGCGCGTCGTGGTCGTGGAAGCGCCGCGGCACCTGGTCCTCACGCACCGCCAACCGCGAGCGGCCGGTGAAGCAGATCGACGGCGAGGACAGGTGCACCAGGCGCCGTACATGCTCTTTCAAGCAACCTTCGACCACGTTCTCGGTGAGCACCACGTTGCCGTGATGGAAGTCCTGATAACGCCCCCAGGTGCCCACGGCCCCGGCGCAATGCACCACCGCATCGACGCCCTGACACAACCGCCGAGCCACCTCGGCATCGCCCAGGTCACCCGGAATGAACTGCGCGCCGCGCTTGACCAGATGCTCGACGCCCTCGGCGCGACGGCCGTTGACCCGCACCTGCAGGCCCTGCTCCAGGGCGAAGCGCGCAAAGCGCCCGCCGATGAAGCCGCTTGCGCCGGTGACCAGAATTCGCATGTAAGACTCCGCCTTGCCAGATTACAGATGCAGTTGACGCTGCCCGTGCCTACAAGGGCACCAGCCACGCCGGCGCCGCCTGGCGCAGGTGTTCGGTCAAGTCGCCGAGCAGTTGCCCGCCATTGCGCCAATGATGCCAGTACAACGGCACGTCGATGGGGGTATCGCTGCAGATTTCCACCAACTGGCCGCTGGCCAACGGCTCGCGCGCTTGCAACTCAGGCACCAGTCCCCAGCCAAGTCCGGCTTCGGTCAGACGCAGAAAACCCTCGGAGGATGGACACAGGTGATGGATGAAGCCGTCGCCCAGGCCCAGGGACGCGAGGTAACGGTGTTGCAGGAAGTCGTCGGGGCCGTAGACCACGGCGGGCGCGCGGGCCAGGCGCGCGACCTCGAGGCCGCGAGGAAAGTACCGGGCCATGAAGGCCGGACTGGCCAGCGCGCGGTAACGCATCGCCCCCAGGGCCAGACTGCGTGCGCCGGCCACTGGCCGTTCGCTGCCACACAGGCACGCCGCCACTTCGCCGGCGCGCATGCGCCGCAGGCCGACATCCTGGTCCTCCACCACCAGGTCCAGCAGCACCTGCTGGCCGGCGCAGAAATCGCCCACTGCACCTGCCCACCAGGTGGCCAGGCTGTCGGCATTCAACGCAATACGCAGGCGCTCAGGGATGCCCTGCTCGTCCAGTGCCGGCACCTGACGCTGCAGGTCGCGCTCGAGCAGGCGCACCTGCTGGACATGGTTGAGCAATTGCCGCCCGACCTCGGTCGGGCTTGGCGGCGTGGCGCGCACCAGCACCGGCTGGCCGACCCGCGCCTCGAGCAGTTTGATGCGTTGCGACACCGCCGATTGCGACAGGCCCAGCACCTGTGCGGCCCGCTCGAACCCACCCTGCTCGATGACGGCCGCCAGTGCGGCGAGCAATTTGTAGTCGAACATCGATTTCACTAATGCCTGATCAGCTTTATTTGTTTTTCTTATACCTCTGCGCTCCGCACAATGGCCAGCCTCTTCTCAGGCAACCGCGTCGCACCGTGCAGTGGCGCTCTTGGAGTCTATGGCCATGTGGCAAAGTTATATGAACGGCATGTTGGTGGCTTTCGGCCTGATCATGGCCATCGGTACGCAGAACGCGTTCGTCCTGGCCCAGAGTCTGCGCCGCGAACACCACGTGCCCGTGGCGCTGCTGTGTGTGGCCTGCGACGCACTGCTGGTGGCCGCGGGTGTGTTCGGGCTGGCCACCGTGCTGGCCCACAACCCGATGTTGCTGGCGGCGGCGCGTTGGGGCGGCGCGCTGTTCCTGATCGGGTACGGCGCCAAAGCGCTGCAGCGCGCCTGCTCGAAACAGAGCCTGGCGCAGCAGGAGGGCCAGGGCCTGCGCTCACGGCGCGCGGTACTGCTCAGCGCCCTGGCGGTGACCCTGCTCAACCCCCACGTGTACCTCGACACCGTGCTGCTGATCGGCTCGCTGGGCGCCCAGCAGAGCGTCCCCGGCGCCTATGTGGCAGGGGCTGCGAGCGCTTCGCTGGTGTGGTTCTTCACCCTCGCGCTGGGCGCCGCCTGGCTCGCGCCCTGGCTGGCGCGCCCGACGACCTGGCGATTGTTGGACCTGATGGTCGCGGTGATGATGTTCGCGGTAGCAGCGCAGTTGATTCTCGGCTGATCGCCACGCGGCCTCCTGTCGCCGCCGCCACCCTCGCGCCGGAACCCTTAATCCCTATAGTTGTTGCGTGGTTATGCGCGGGGGCCGGTGCTATGATCGAACGCTTACGTCGCAAAGAGTAAAGACTCGCCGACGTACCAAGGGCCGCCCGTGATCGGCCCTGCGCAAACCGCGAACTAGACCTGAATCAGGAGATCCACCATGGCTTTTGAATTGCCGCCGCTGCCCTACGCCCACGATGCCCTGCAGCCGCACATCTCCAAGGAAACCCTGGAGTATCACCACGACAAGCACCACAACACCTACGTCGTGAACCTGAACAACCTGGTCCCAGGTACCGAATTCGAAGGCAAGTCGCTGGAAGACATCGTCAAGACGTCGTCGGGCGGCATCTTCAACAACGCCGCGCAGGTCTGGAACCACACCTTCTACTGGAACTGCCTGGCGCCCAACGCCGGCGGCCAGCCGACTGGCGCCCTGGCCGATGCCATCAACGCTGCCTTCGGTTCCTTCGACAAGTTCAAGGAAGAGTTCACCAAGACGTCGGTCGGCACCTTCGGCTCCGGCTGGGGCTGGCTGGTGAAGAAGGCTGACGGCTCCCTGGCCCTGGCCAGCACCATCGGTGCCGGCAACCCGCTGACCAGCGGCGACACCCCGCTGCTGACCTGCGACGTCTGGGAACACGCCTACTACATCGACTACCGCAACCTGCGTCCGAAGTACGTCGAGGCGTTCTGGAACCTGGTCAACTGGGCCTTCGTGGCCGAGCAGTTCGAAGGCAAGACCTTCAAGGCCTGATCACCTCCAGCTCCACGAAAACCCGGCATTTGCCGGGTTTTTCGTTTTCGGGTGTGCGCCCTTGCAGCCGTACTGCACGGAGGGAGGCATTATCCGCCCCTCACGCTCTTGCCCCGCGCCCATAGCGCGCTAACATCAACCATCTGGAAAGTTGACGCAGGACATTCAAGTCCCTGGGTCGCTTAACCGATACAATCATCAGGGTGCATCCAGCGACGGGCTCCTCGCCTGCCGCGGCAATCGGTCGATAGTGTATTGCCAGGGTTGATGGCAAAATAATGGCATGCGCATGGATTAAGGAACCCCCTTTGAAGCTGGAATTTCGGAACAGCTTGTCCGTCAAGTTGCTCAGGGTCGTGCTGCTGGCGGCGCTCGCGGTGGGCGTGGTGCTCAGTTGCGCGCAGATCGTCTATGACACCTACAAGACCCGCCAGGCCGTCAACAACGACGCCCAGCGCATCCTCGACATGTTCCGCGACCCGTCCACCCAGGCGGTCTACAGTCTTGACCGAGAGATGGGCATGCAGGTCATGGAAGGACTGTTCCAGGACCAGTCGGTGCGCATGGCCTCCATCGGCCACCCCAACGAGACCATGCTCGCGCAGAAATCCCGCCCGTTGCAGGACATGCCACTGCGCTGGCTGACCGACCTGATCCTCGGTCAGGAACGCACCTACACCACGCAACTGGTCGGCCGTGGCCCCTACAGCGAGTACTACGGCGACCTCAGCATCACCCTCGACACCGCCAGTTATGGCGAGGGCTTCCTGGTCAATGCGGTGATCATTTTCATCTCAGGCGTGCTGCGCGCCCTGGCCATGGGCCTGGTGCTTTATCTGGTCTACCACTGGCTGTTGACCAAACCGCTGTCGAGGATCATCGAGCACCTCACCCAGATCAATCCGGATCGACCCAGTCAGCACCAGATTCCCCAGCTCAAGGGCCATGAACGCAACGAACTGGGGCTGTGGGTCGACACGGCCAACCAACTGCTGGCCTCCATCGAGCGCAACACCCACCTGCGCCACGAAGCCGAGACCAGCCTGCAGCGCATGGCTCAGTACGACTTCCTCACCGGCCTGGCCAATCGTCAGCAACTGCAGCAGCAGTTGGACAAGATCCTGGCCGATGCCGGACGTCTGCAGCACCGTGTGGCGGTGCTGTGCGTGGGACTGGACGACTTCAAAGGCATCAACGAGCAATTCAGCTACCAAGTGGGCGACCAATTGCTGCTGGCCCTGGCCGACCGCCTGCGTGCCCACAGCGGTCGGCTCGGTGCCCTGGCGCGCCTGGGCGGCGACCAGTTCGCCCTGGTCCAGGCCAATATCGAACAGCCCTACGAAGCGGCGGAACTGGCGCAGAGCATTCTCGACGACCTGGACACCCCGTTTGCCCTCGACCACCAGGAAATCCGCCTGCGCGCCACCATCGGCATCACCCTGTTCCCCGAAGATGGCGACAGCACCGAAAAGCTGCTGCAAAAAGCCGAGCAGACCATGACCTTGGCCAAGGCCCGCTCGCGCAACCGCTACCAGTTCTATATCGCCAGCGTCGACAGCGAAATGCGCCGCCGCCGCGAGTTGGAAAAGGACCTGCGCGAGGCGCTGCCGCGTAACCAGCTGTACCTGGTGTACCAGCCGCAGATCAGCTACCGCGACAACCGCGTGGTGGGCGTCGAGGCGCTACTGCGCTGGCAGCATCCAGAGCTGGGCATGGTGCCGCCGGACCAATTCATTCCCCTGGCCGAGCAGAACGGCAACATCATCAGCATCGGCGAATGGGTGCTCGACCAGGCCTGCCGTCAACTGCGCGAATGGCACGACCTGGGCTTCAGTGACCTGCGCATGGCCGTCAACCTGTCCACCGTGCAATTGCACCACGCCGAGCTGCCACGGGTGGTCAACAACCTGTTGCAGGCCTATCGCTTGCCGCCGCGCAGCCTGGAATTGGAGGTCACCGAAACCGGCCTGATGGAAGACATCAGCACCGCCGCCCAGCACCTGCTCAGTCTGCGCCGCTCCGGCGCGCTGATCGCCATCGACGACTTCGGCACCGGTTATTCCTCGCTCAGTTACCTGAAGTCGCTGCCGCTGGACAAGATCAAGATCGACAAGAGTTTCGTCCAGGATTTGCTCGACGACGATGACGACGCCACCATCGTTCGCGCCATCATCCAACTGGGCAAGAGCCTGGGCATGCAGGTCATCGCCGAAGGCGTGGAAACCGCCGAGCAGGAAACCTACATCATCGCCCAAGGCTGTCACGAAGGTCAGGGCTACCACTACAGCAAGCCGCTGCCGGCGCGTGAACTCACGGCCTTCCTCAAGCAGGCCCAGCGCAACCAGGTGTCGGTGCTCTGATCGGCAGCGACCTCGAAGGTCGCGGCAACGCCATTTTCGCGAAAAGCGCGACTGACGCTTTACATCAAATGCAAATCTTTCGCATCATGTGCCGGTTCAGCGTGCCATCACGCACCGGCCGCACCACATGGTCCAACCACACGACGCAGGGATACTCACAATGATTCGAATGCCTCTGGCCTCCGCCAGTCTGCTGGCCATCGCCATCGCTCTCGCCGGTTGCGGCGAAGGCAAGGACGACAAGGCTGCCGCCCCGCAAGCCCAGGCACCGGCTGCCAGCACCGCTGCCAGCGCGCCGGCAGCGGTCGACGAGGCAGCGGCCAAGGCCGTGGTCAAGCAGTATGCCGACATGGTCCACGCGGTCTACAGCGACTCGCTGAGCACCGCCAAGCACCTGCAAACCGCCATCGACGCATTCCTCGCCCAACCCAGCGACGACACCCTCAAGGCCGCCAAGCAGGCCTGGGTCGATTCACGCGTTCCGTACCTGCAAAGCGAGGCCTTCCGCTTCGGCAACACCATCATCGACGACTGGGAAGGTCAGGTGAACGCCTGGCCACTGGACGAAGGCTTGATCGACTACGTCGACAAGAGCTACGAGCACGCCCTGGGCAACCCGGCAGCCAACGCCAACATCATCGCCAACCCGGAAATCCAGGTGGGCGAAGACAAGATCGACGTCAAGGACATCACCCCCGAGAAGCTCGCCAGTCTGAACGAGCTCGGCGGTTCGGAGGCCAACGTCGCCACCGGTTACCACGCCATCGAATTCCTGCTCTGGGGCCAGGACCTCAATGGCACCGGCCCTGGCGCCGGCAACCGTCCAGCGTCGGACTACCTGGAAGGCCCAGGCGCCACCGGTGGTCACAACGACCGTCGCCGCGCCTACCTCAAGGCGGTGACCGATCTGCTGGTCAGCGACCTGCAGGAGATGGTCGACAACTGGGCACCGAACGTCGCCGACAACTACCGCGCCTCGCTGGAAGCCGAGCCGGTCAAGGACGGCCTGCGCAAGATGCTGTTCGGCATGGGCAGCCTGTCGCTGGGCGAACTGGCGGGCGAGCGCATGAAAGTCTCGCTGGAAGCCAACTCGCCTGAAGACGAGCACGACTGCTTCAGCGACAACACCCACTGGTCGCACTTCTACGACGCCAAGGGCATCCGCAACGTCTATCTGGGCGAGTACACCCGTCCCGACGGCTCCAAGGTCAGCGGCCCGAGCCTGTCGTCGCTGGTGGCCAAGATCGACCCGGCCACCGACGCCACGCTCAAGGCCGACTTGCAGGACACCGAGGCGAAGATCCAGGTGATCGTCGACCACGCGCTCAAGGGCGAGCACTACGACCAACTGATCGCTGCCGACAATGCCGCCGGCAATCAGATCGTGCGCGACGCCATCGCCGCCCTGGTCAAGCAGACCGGCGCCATCGAGCAGGCCGCCGGCAAGCTGGGCATCGACAACCTGAATCCGGATACCGCAGACCACGAGTTCTGATTCGGGCAAGGTGACTGAAAGGGGCGGCCTTCGGGTCGCCCTTTTTCATGGAGCAGGCGTGGCGGGCGATCCTGGTCCTGTGCACTGGCCGCAGGCTTTTCACCCGGTAGTTGCAAATTGCTCTTATTCAAACATCCCCGTTTTGCTAAGCTTGCCGCCGGTTTTTCGCTCATGCTCAGGATTGTCGATGTCCTCGCCGCTGTCCCGACTGCCCCTCTTGCTGCTGGCTAGCGTCCTGGCCGCCTGTGACGACGCCCCGCGTTTCACCCAGGCC
This sequence comes from Pseudomonas boreofloridensis, assembly GCF_030580795.1. Lineage (NCBI taxonomy): Bacteria > Pseudomonadati > Pseudomonadota > Gammaproteobacteria > Pseudomonadales > Pseudomonadaceae > Pseudomonas > Pseudomonas boreofloridensis. The sequence continues at coordinate 304,620 of NZ_JAUQOQ010000004.1, forward strand.
GAGCCCGGCGAAGCCCTGTCCGGCGGCCAGGCGACGGTGCTGCGCAGCGACCGCAATGCCTATTCCATGCCATCGGCCAATCTCACGCCCGAGCGGCGCCTGGATTTCAGCGTCGGCAACAGCTTCTTCCGCAATCCCTGGGTCATCGCACCGTCCACCACCACCGCACGCGACGGCCTGGGCCCGCTGTTCAACACCAACGCCTGCCAGAACTGCCATGTGCGCGACGGTCGCGGGCACCCGCCCGAGGCCGATTCGAACAATGCCGTGTCGATGCTGGTGCGCGTGTCGATTCCTGACCAACCCGCCTACGTCAAGGAAATCCAGCGCCTGGGCGTGGTGCCCGAGCCGGTCTACGGCACTCAATTGCAGGACATGGCCATTCCCGGCGTGCGCCCCGAGGCCAAGGTGCGGGTGGACTACAGCGTCGAGCCGGTCACTTTCGAGGATGGCTATCAGGTCGAATTACGCCGCCCGCGCCTGCAGATCACCCAGCTCGGGTACGGCCCGATGCACCCCGACACCCGTTTCTCCGCGCGCATCGCGCCGCCGATGATCGGCCTCGGCCTGCTCGAAGCCATTCCCGAAGCCGCGATCCTGGCCAACGAAGACCCGCAGGACCGCAACGGCGACGGCATTCGTGGCCGCGCCAACCGGGTCTGGGACGACGCCCAGGGCAAGACCGTGGTCGGCCGCTTCGGCTGGAAGGCCGGGCAACCGAACGTCAACCAGCAGAACGTGCACGCCTTGGCCGGCGACATGGGCCTGACCAGCACCCTCAAGCCCGAGGACGACTGCACAGCAGCGCAGGTCGAGTGCCTGGCCGCGCCCAACGGTGACGGCCAGAACGGCGAGAAGGAAGTCAGCGACAATATCCTGCGGCTGCTCACCTTCTACACCCGCAACCTCGCCGTGCCCGCGCGGCGCAAGGTCGACGCACCCCAGGTCCTGGCCGGCAAGACCTTGTTCTTCCAAGCGGGCTGCCAAGGCTGCCACACCCCGCAATTCACCACCGGCAGCGACAGCGAGCCGGAGTTGGCCAATCAGCTGATTCGCCCCTACAGCGACCTGCTGCTGCACGACATGGGGCCGGGCCTGGCCGACAACCGCAGCGAGTTCGCTGCCGGTGGTCAGGACTGGCGCACCCCGCCGCTGTGGGGCATCGGCCTGAGCGAAACCGTCAGCGGCCACACCCAGTTCCTGCATGACGGCCGCGCGCGCAACCTGCTCGAAGCTGTGCTCTGGCACGGTGGCGAAGCCGAGGCCGCACGCCGTCACGTACTGACCTTCGATGCCGAGCAGCGCGCCGCGCTGCTGGCGTTCCTGAACTCACTGTAATCGCGCAAGGAGCCGGGCATGTTCCGACCCAAACTGTTGTTCACCAGCCTCGCCGCCATCGCCCTGGGCGCCTGCTCGCCGCAGGATCCGCAAGCCGTCACCTCGGCCGCCATCGCCCAGCAGGTCATCCTGCCCACCTACAGCCGCTGGGTCGAAGCCGACCGTCAGCTGGCCGCCAGCGCGCTGGCCTACTGCGAAGGCAAAGAGAGCCTGGACAGCGCCCGCGCCGACTTCCTCAACGCGCAGAAAGCCTGGGCTGAACTGCAGCCGCTGCTGGTCGGACCGCTGGCCGAAGGCAACCGCGCCTGGCAGGTGCAATTCTGGCCAGACAAGAAGAACCTGGTCGGTCGCCAGGTCGAGCAACTGGTGGCTGGCGACACGCCGGTCGATGCCCAGGCGCTGAGCAAAGCCAGCGTGGTGGTGCGTGGCCTGTCGGCCTACGAGTACATTCTCTTCGACAGCAAGCCGGACATCGCCAGCGCCGAGCAGAAGGCGCGCTACTGCCCGCTGCTGGTGGCCATCGCCGAGCACCAGAAAGCCCTGGCCGAGGAGATCCTCAAGAGCTGGAACAGCACCGACGGCATGCTCTCGCAGATGACCAAGTTCCCCAACCAGCGCTACGCCGATTCCCACGAGGCCATCGCCGATTTGCTGCGGGCCCAGGTCACCGCACTGGACACGCTGAAGAAGAAACTCGGTGCCCCCATGGGTCGCCAGAGCAAAGGTATCGTCCAGCCACTGCAAGCCGAGGCCTGGCGCAGCCATTCCTCGCTCAAGAGCTTGGAAGCGTCGCTCAAGGCGGCTGAAACGGTCTGGACCGGCGTCGACAACAAGGGCCTGCGCGGACTGTTGGGCAAGGACCAGAGCGCGCTGTCACAAAAGATCGACGATGCCTACGCCACTTCCGCCAAGCTGCTGGCCGACAATCAAAAGACCTTGGGCGAACTGCTCGCCGACGATACCGGCAAGCAAACCCTCAACCAGATCTACGACAGCCTCAACGTTGTCCACCGCCTGCACGAAGGCGAATTGGCCAAGGCGTTGAACATTCAGCTGGGCTTCAATGCCAACGACGGTGACTGATCATGCTGCGACGCCAGGCCCTCAAACTCGGTAGCGTACTGCTCAGCGCCCTGACGCTCGGCGGCTGGACGCTGATGCGCAACAAGGGCAGCGAGCCGCTGTTGTTGTCGGCGCGCGACGATGCCGAGGGCGGCCACTATGCCGTGGCCTATCGCCTCGACGGCACTCAAGTGTTCGCCACCCAAGTGGCCCAGCGTTGCCATGCCATCATCCATCACCCCGAACAGCCGATCGCGCTGTTCGTGGCCCGCCGTCCCGGCACCGAGAGCTACCTGATCGACCTGCGCGACGGACGCCTGCTGCAAACCCTCGCCTCGCAGCCGAACCGGCATTTCTATGGCCACGCGGTCATCCACAAGGACGGCCAATGGCTGTACACCACCGAGAATGACACCCGCGATCCTGGACGTGGCGTGCTGGGGGTGTACCGGTTCGAGGGCGAGCGTCTGGTGTACACGGGTGAACTGTCCACCCACGGTATTGGCCCTCACGAGGTGGCCTGGATGCCCGACGGCGAAACCCTGGTGGTGGCCAACGGCGGCATTCGCACCGAGGCCGAAAGCCGGGTGGAAATGAACCTCGATGCCATGGAACCGAGCCTGGTGCTGATGCAACGCGACGGCACGCTGCTGAGCCAGGAAACCCTGACCCAGCAGATGAACAGCGTGCGCCATTTGGCGGTGGGCACCGACGGCACCATCCTGGCCTGCCAGCAGTTCATGGGCGGTGCCGAGGAGACCGCCGAGCTACTGGCGATCAAGCGCCCCGGTCAGCCGTTCCAAGCGTTTCCGGTAGCGGATCGGCAGTTGCAGTCGATGGCCCAGTACACCGCCAGCGTCGCGGTGCACAGCGACCTTCGCCTGGTAGCGCTGACCGCGCCGCGGGCCAATCGACTGTTCATCTGGGACATGGACAGCGGCGCGGTGAAACTCGATGCGCCGATGCCTGACTGTGCCGGCGTTGGCGCTGTCGCAGACGGTTTTGTGGTGACCTCCGGGCAAGGGCGTTGCCGGTTCTACGACTGCCGACAGCGCGAGCTGGTGGGTCAGCCGCTGAATCTGCCTTCAGGATTGTGGGATAACCACCTGCATCTGGTGGGATGATCCAGGCCTGCCCGGGCCACGTTGCTGAGACAGCATGTTTTTCGGCAAAAACGCAAAGGGCCGCGAAGCGGCCCTGAAGTGCTGGAAAATCCAGGCGTCAGCCAAACGGCCTCAAGCCTTGGCGCATGCCGAACAGAAACAGCAATAGATCATTATCCGGTTTCGCCTGCCCCTGCTCCGCCTTGGCCACACGCGGCAACGCGCACTGGCCGGCAGCATCGCTCTTGCTGAACACCGTGGGCCGCGCTTCGCCCCAAGAGGCAGCAGCGACGGTGGTCACACCCAACGCCCCTACCAGGAACAAAGCTCGAGCTATTTCTAGTTTCATTACCCTAACCCTTTGACAGCGCTGCCAAACGCACTCTGATAAAAGTAGAGCAGAGTTTCAAATTCTGCCGAGTTCAGCGACGAATGGCGCCGAAGCTGGCGCAAGTCATTGTAGGCAGCACGCTGGCAACTGATGCGTCGACGGCATTTTTCCAGATCCAGCAACGCCACTTCAGCGCGCATCTGATCATCCTCGCCGATCACCTTTACAAAAACATGCTTGCCGTACAGGCAGCCGTGTTGCCAATGCCCCAGGTGCATGCGCGCCAGATTAGCCGCCAGTTCTTCGAGCATGCGCTCGTGCAGCACCTGCGGGTAACGCTCACGGGCGCCCTCGGCATGCCACGTATCCAGGTCGACGAACCCGTCCAGCGCCTCGCTGACCAACAGCGCACGCCATTGCTGGTCGGCGTCGCGCTCGGCACCGGCGAACACGATGCGCGGAACACGTACCCCCAGTTGTTCGAAACTGGTGAGCGCATCCAGCTCGCGCAACACCGTCGGACGGCCGAACGGGTGCAACAGGCTGCGATAGATATGCCCTACCTGACGCTTGGCGTAGAGCAGGTGACCGCTGCCATCGTCCAGACGCTGGACGCCGCTTTCGCCACCGCGGCGCTGGTTAGGCGCTTCGACCCACTCGCCCTGCTGCTGCCAGTAATAGTCGAACCGCGACGTCTGATCCCGAACTGTTGCCATGAAACCGTTACCCCTTGCGTAATACGTAAACTCGCCACATGGCATAGAACGGGAGGAAGTCCAGTCGTTCCTGAATCCTGAAGCCTGCCGAAACAAATTCCTGCTCAACCGTAGCAGCAGGTAACACAAAGCGATTCTGGTAACTGTCCTGCTCCACCTTGGCGCGGCGGCGTGCCTCGAGCTTCTGCCGGCGCCAAGCTTTGAAGTTGCCATCCACCCACAGCGAAAGTATCACGCTGTCGCGACTAACCCTCTGAAATTCAGAAAGAATCTGCTTGCGGTGAGCAGGATCGCCGATGTGGTGCAGCAGACGCATACAAAAGATGCTGTCAACCGCGTTGTCAGGCAAATCGATGGCAAAGGCGGAAGTCTGCAAAGGTCGTACCCGCGCCACTACCTCTGGCGATTGCGCGGCACAGGCTGTCTCGATCATCGCCGCCGAGTTGTCGGCGCCAATGATCACGCGGTTGGGCTTTTCCGCCAGCAACGGCCAGAAGCGGCCGGCACCGCACGGCAAATCGAGCACCAGACCCGGTTCACCGGCCAGCGTCAGGGCGCGCCGGGCGAGTTGCTCGTCGCGCGCGTGGGACAGCCGCCGGGCCAGGCCTTCCTGGTGCTTGAGCAAGTACTCCCGCGCGTGTTGCTGGTCGTACTTTTCGGAAAACGCGAGTTTGATAGGGCTACGCATGGACGGTCTCCTGAATCGACGCCGGCCACCTTAGGCGGGCAAGCGTCGGCATCAGGTCATGACCGTGTGAAAAATCTGTCACACCAAGGAGATAGGTCTTACGAGATATGTAGAAGAGGGTATGAGATCAGCGGGGCTTGAACAGCCCCGCGCTGCTACTGGGCCGGCTCTTGCTCTTGGAGCACCGGGCTGCCCTGGCTGAGGTCGACCTGAAAGCGACAGCCGTGGGGCGAGGTCGCGGTGAGGGTCACCCGCCAGCCCTGGTCATCGCAGATCCGCTGCACCAGCGAAAGGCCCAGGCCGAGCCCTTCGCCACGCCGCTCGTCGCCGCGTACGAAGGGCTTGAACATGGCCTCGCGCTGTTCCTCCGGAATGCCCACACCGCTGTCCTCGACGCTAAAGCCATTGGCTTCCAGGCTCAGGCGGATATAGCCGCTGTCGGTGTAGTGCGCCGCATTGCGCAGCAGGTTGCCCATCACCGATTGCAGGAAGGTGGCGTTGTACAGGGTCGCACTGGCGCTGACCCGACCGTCGTAGTACAGCGTCAGGCCTTTCTGCTCGATGGTGTCGCGCCAGACACCGATCAGGTCGTCGCCCACCTCGCGCAGGCTCGCCCGCGAGGCCACCGCCCCTTCGTCGCGCTGGGCACGCGCCAACATCAGGAAGGTCTTGACCAGCTCGCGCATTTCCTCGGTGGCCCGCGCGATGCGCTCCACCTGGCTGCGTGACCGGCTGTCCAACCCTGGATTTTCCATTAGCAGCTCGCACGAGGTGGCCAGCACCATCAGCGGGGTGCGCAACTCATGGCTGACGTCGCTGGTGAACAGGCGCTCGCGGGTCAACGCATCGCGCAGCCGACCCAAGGTGTCGTCGAAGGCCACGGCCAATTGGCCGACTTCATCGGCCGCGTAGTCCGGTGCCAGCGGCGGTGCCAGGCCGAGCAGTTGATCGCGATGACGCACCTGGCGAGCCAGGCGGATCACCGGCGCCATCACCCGGCGCGCCAGCAGCCAGCCGAGGAAGGCCGCCAGCGCCAGGCTGAGCACGAAGCCCACGGTCACCACGGCGAACAGCACCCGTTCGCGCTCCTCGAAGTCACTCTGATCCTGCAGCAGGACGTAGTGGCGGCCGTCCACCACCTCGACCATGGCGTGGTAGGACAGTTGGTCGCGGAATACCTCATGGAAGCCGGCTTCCAGATGGCGCAGGTCCTTGGGCAACTCGAAATCGTCGCGCCCGCCGTCGAAGTAGAACAACTGGTCCGGACGCGGGCGATGGCTCCAGTCGCTGACACTGTCCATGCGCAGCAGGCGCTGCAGATCGCCACCGAGCACCGAGGAAATCAGCCGCTCTTCGACCAGGTGGACGGTGGCGACGATGCCGAAGGCGAACGCCCCGGCCACTAGCGCGCTCATCAACGCGAAGGCGATGATGATGCGCTGGGCAAGGCTTTGCTTAAACTCCATCGCGACCCTCGGCGAGGCGATAGCCGACGCCATGGACGGTATGCAGCAGGGGCTTTTCGAACGGTTTGTCGATCACTTGGCGCAACTGGTGCACATGGCTGCGCAGGCTGTCGCTGTCGGGGCAGTCATCGCCCCACAGGGCCTCTTCGAGCACCTCGCGGCGCAGCACGTGCGGGCTTTTCTGCATGAGCACCGCCAGCAGCTTCAGGCCCACCGGGTTGAGTTTGAGCAGCTTGCCCTGCCGGGTTACCTCAAGGGTGTCCAGATCGTAGCTCAGGTCGGCCACTTGCAAGGTGCGCCGCCCGCCGCCCTGGGCGCGACGCAGCACCGCTTCGATGCGCGCCGACAGTTCGGACAGGGCGAACGGTTTGAGCAGGTAATCGTCGGCCCCGGAACGGAAGCCCTGCAGGCGGTCGTCCAACTGGTCGCGGGCGGTGAGCATGATTACCGGGGTGTCGCGGCGGGCGTCTTCGCGCAGGCGCTTGCACAGGGTATAGCCATCGATGCCCGGCAGCATGATGTCGAGCACGATCAGGTCGTAGTGTTCGGTGGCGGCCAGGTGCAGGCCCGACAGGCCGTCCTGGGCGCAGTCGACGGTGTAGCCTTTCATGCCCAGGTAGTCGGCCAGGTTGGCGAGGATATCGCGGTTGTCTTCAACCAGTAGAATGCGCATCGGGGTCTCCTGTGCGGCGCTTCGCTGTGCGCGGCAGGCGCAGCTTACGGCCAATGGCCAGGCATCGCCAGCCTTGACGAACATTCAAGGCAACTGACGTTTTTTTCACGCAAGCTTCACGCACCCAGCATAGCGACAGCCCGAGAATGCCCGATCTTTTGTCTCGAGCCCGTGCCTCAGGAGCCGCCATGCACCCCACCCGTCCCCGTCCGATCAATCTCTGGCTGTACCTGGGTGTTCCGCTGGCGGTCGCGGTGGCGCTGCTGTTGCTCGAACTCACCTCCCTGGACATGGACCTGGCCAAGCTGATGTTCGATCCCTCAGCCGGTCAATTCATCGGGCGGCGCAGCTACTTCCTGGAGACCGTGCTGCACGACTGGGTCAAGCAGGCAGTGATCGGCGTAGGACTGCTCTCGGTCGGTGCGTTGATCCTCAGCTTCCTCTGGTCGGGCCTTTCCAGTTGGCGCCGCGAGTTGGGTTGCCTGGTGCTGGCGCTGGCCATCTCCACCGGCATGGTCACCCCGCTCAAGCAATTGACGGGCGTGCAATGCCCATGGAGCCTCACCGAATTCGGCGGCAAGGAAACCTATAGCAAGCTGCTCGAAACCCGTCCGGCCACCGACAAGCCAGGCCTGTGCTGGCCGGGCGGGCATGCCACCACCGGTTTCAGCCTGTTCGCCCTGTTCTTCGTGCTGCGCGACCGCAAGCCACGCCTGGCCCGCGCTGCATTCGGCCTGGCCGCAGGCCTGGGCATCGTGCTGTCACTGGGCAGGATGATGCAGGGCGCGCATTTCCTCTCGCACAACGTCTGGACGGCGGTGTTCTGCTGGCTGATCGGCCTGGGCTGCTACTACCTGCTGCTGTATCGCCGTGGATCGACGCAAGCCGCGCTGGCCGAACGCCGGTTGGCGTGAGGCCGGGCCGACTCACTCAGGGCAGGGGCTCGCGCGCCCTGACCCGTACCTGCTGCGCCGGCACCCGGGCATGCCATTGCACCACGCCGAGCGCCTCCACCTGGAACTGGCTGCGCACCACCTGCCCCGCTTCCTCGAAGGACAACTGCAACAGGAAATGCCCGCTGTTGAGCAGCAACCCTTCGCTGAGCCGGGTGAAGGTCTCGTCGTCCACCGCCCCCAGCGCCTGACGCAGCGCCGAAGCATCGACATACCCAGAAGGCGGACGATTGCTGACGATCCGGCTCAGCAGCGCGCGTGAAAAGCGGCCTTCGTAGAGTGCTTCGAGCAACGGCAGGTGTTGCAGGTCGAGGGCGTTGGCATTCAGCCGCCAAGCGCTGGTCAGCGGCAGCGCGCAGAGCATCGGGTAGCGCGCCTGGCGCAGCGCATCGGGCTCGAGCAGCAGGTTGAGCTCACTGGTGTCGAGCATGGGCTGGTTGGCGGCCAGGCGCGGCGGGCGCTGACGCAGGTACTGCGCACTCTCGGCGCCTTGCAGGCGACTGTCGCTGTCGGGGTCCAGCCAGTCGGCCAAGGCATCGACCAGCCGCTCGGCCGCCAGGTCATCACCGAGCAGACGCCGCAGTTGCCGCTCGGCGCGCTCGGCATCCTCGCCGAGCAGCGCGTTGACATTGAAGCAACTGTGCTGGTCGCGCACCTGCAAGCGCGCCGTGCCTGCACCGAAATCATAGCTCAGCGCCTGACCGCGCAGGGCCTGCCAGAACAGCGGACTGGCACGCCAGGCTGGATCGCGCAAGGCCTGGCTGGCATAGGCCAGGCCCGCCTGTTCCATGGCGCGGATCTGCACGCGCTGGCGCAGCAAGCGAGTTTCGTCCACCTGGCGCCGTCCCTCCTCCACCAGCCAGGCCAGACCCGCCGCCAGCATGCCCAATGCCAGCATCACCATCAGCAGGGCCACGCCCCGTTGTCGTTCGGCACTGTTCACAGGGCGCCTCGTCGTTCATCGAAGCCGACAGTCAACAGGGCGGGTGTTGCAGAGAGATGGCAGCCGTCACCTGAGCGTCATCTGAGCCAGGCAGGATTGGCGCTCTTTTCGCGACCTGAAGGAGTTTTCGCACATGGGTGGTATTGGCATCTGGCAACTGGTGATCGTGCTGTTGATCGTCTTCCTGCTGTTCGGCACCAAGCGCCTAAAAGGCCTGGGCAGCGATGTCGGCGAGGCCATCCAGGGCTTTCGCAAGTCGATGGGCGGCGAGAGCGACAGCAAAGCTGCAGCCGACACCCAGGTTCAGGCGCAACAGTCGACGGAACGCCAGGGCTGATGTTCGAGGTCGGCTTCAGCGAGCTGCTGCTGGTGGGCATCGTTGCGCTGCTGGTACTCGGACCCGAGCGATTGCCGGTGGCGCTGCGTAGCATCGGTCGCGGTCTAGGCCAGGCGCGCCGGGCAATGAACCAGTTGCGCGCCCAGGTCGAGCGGGAGATCGACCTGCCGACACTGGACAGCGCGCCGCTGCGCGCGCTCGAACAGGAGATCCGTGAAGGCGTGCGCCTGACCGAGGCCCCGGCCAAGGAGCCCACGCCATGAGCCTGGTACTGCCCGAACACAGGGCCCTGCCGCTGACCGAGCACCTGCGCGATCTGCGCCGGCGCCTGCTGCGCATGCTATTGGCCCTGGCGCTGGTGTTCGCCGCCCTGTTCCCCTTCGCCCAGACGCTCTACACCCTGGTCTCCGAACCCCTGCGGCGCTACCTGCCCGAAGGCGCGAGCATGATCGCCACCAGCGTCACCTCGCCCTTTCTCACGCCGTTCAAACTGACCGCGATGTGCGCCGTGTTCATCAGCATGCCGCTGCTGCTGCATCAGGTCTGGGGCTTCATCGCCCCGGGTCTGTACCGGCGGGAAAGACGCATTGCCGTGCCGCTACTGGTGTCGAGCATCCTGCTGTTCTACGGCGGCATGGCGTTCGCGTTCTTTCTGGTGTTTCCACTGATGTTCGCGTTCTTCGCCAGCGTGACACCGGACGGGGTGGCGATGATGACCGACATCGGCCAGTACCTGGACTTCATCCTGGCGCTGTTTCTGGCGTTCGGCCTGGCATTCGAAATCCCGGTGGCTACCTTCATCGTGGTCTGGGTGGGGCTGACCGATGTCGCCAGCCTGCGCCGCAGTCGCCCTTACGTGATCGTCGGGTGCTTCGTGGCCGGGATGATCCTGACGCCGCCCGATGTGTTTTCCCAGACCCTGCTGGCCGTACCGATGTGGCTGCTGTTCGAGGCGGGCCTGCTGGCCTGCGCAAGCGTCGGCGTGACCAGACGCAGCCGGGCCTAAGGGTTCGACTGACCCGCAGAAAACGACAAGCCCCGGCAGAAGACTGACGGGGCTTGTCGATTGCAGCGGGTCACCGCGAGCGCGACGACGCTAATAGTCGGCCAGCGGCCAGACCTCGTACGCCGGCGTCTGGTAAGGATGGCTGTGCTTCAGTGCGGCGACCACCTGAGCGACATGCTCATCGGCCACCACCAGCTCGACCTTCCATTCCTCCACCGCCTCGACCTGACCGGCTCGCCCGATGAACGGCTGGCTGCCGTCCAGCGGGCGAAACTGGCCTTGGCCGAGGGTTTGCCAGGCGCAGTGGTCATAGTCGCCGATACGCCCGCCACCGGCGGCGAACACAGCGGCCTTGACCACCTCGACATGGCTGGCAGGCACGAAGAAGGCCAGCTTGAACACTCAGTTCACCCACACCCGCGCATTGCGGAACATGCGCATCAGCGCGGCATCTTCCTGCCACTCGTCCGGGCGCCAGGAGTTCTGCACGGCACGGAACATCCGCTCAGGGTGCGGCATCATGATGGTCACGCGGCCGTCGCGGCTGGTCAGGCCGGTGATACCCCGGGGCGATCCGTTCGGGTTCGCCGGGTACTGCTCGGTCACCTTGCCGTGGTTGTCGACGTAGCGCAGGGCCACGCAACCAGACACGTCGGCTTCCAACAGCGCCTCTTCGCTGGCGAACTCGGCATGGCCCTCACCGTGGGCGATGGCGATCGGCATGCGCGAACCGGCCATGCCCTGCAGGAAGATCGAGTTGGACTTCTGCACCTCGACCATGGCCACCCGCGCTTCGAACTGCTCCGAGCGGTTACGCACGAAGTGCGGCCAGTACTCGGTGCCGGGAATCAGCTCATGCAGGTTGGACATCATCTGGCAGCCGTTGCACACGCCCAGGGCGAAGCTGTCGGTGCGCTCGAAGAACGCCTGGAAGGCGTCGCGGGCGCGGCTGTTGAACAGCGCCGACTTGGCCCAGCCTTCACCGGCACCGAGTACGTCGCCATAGGAGAAGCCGCCACAGGCGACCAAGCCCTTGAACGCCTCGAAGTCGACGCGACCGGCGAGGATGTCGCTCATGTGCACGTCGATGGCCGCAAACCCGGCGCGGTCGAAGGCCGCAGCCATCTCGACCTGACCGTTGACGCCCTGCTCGCGCAGGATCGCCACTTGCGGACGCACGCCCTTCTTGATGTACGGGGCGGCGACATCCTCGTTGACGTCATAGCCCACCTTGACCGACAGCCCGGGGTTGTCTTCCTCGAGCAGCGCGTCGAATTCCTGGTCGGCGCACTCGGCGTTGTCGCGCAGGCGCTGGACCTGGTAGCTGGTTTCGGCCCACTGGCGCTGCAGCAGGCGACGGTCGTCGTCGAACAGCACTTCGCCATTGAGGCTGATGGACACCTGGCCATTGTTGACCGGCTTGCCGATCACCGCCACGCACTGTTCGCCGATGCCGGCAGCGCTGAACTGGGCCAGCACATCCGGGGTAGCGTCCTGGCGTACCTGGATGACGGCACCGAGTTCTTCGTTGAACAGGATGGCGGCGACGTCGCTACGGCTGTCGGTCAGCGGATCGAGGTGCAGGTCGAGGCCGCAGTGGCCGGCGAAGGCCATTTCCAGCACGGTGACCAGCAGTCCGCCGTCGGAACGGTCGTGGTAGGCCAGCAGGTGGCCGTCCTCATTCAGGCCCTGGATCACCGCGAAGAACGCCTTGAGGTCTTCGGCGTCGTCCAGGTCCGGTGCCTGGGCTCCGAGCTTGCCGAAGGTCTGCGCCAGGATCGAGGCGCCCATGCGGTTCTTGCCACGGCCCAGGTCGATCAGGATCAGGTCGGTCTCGCCCTTGTCCATGCGCAACTGCGGGGTCTGGGTCTTGCGGATGTCGGTCACCGGGGCGAAGCCGGTGATGATCAGCGACAGGGGCGACGTCACGCTCTTGTCGACGCCTTCATCGGTCCACTGGGTCTTCATCGACATCGAGTCTTTACCGACCGGGATGGTGATGCCCAGTTCCGGGCACAGCTCCATGCCGACGGCCTTGACGGTGTCGTACAGGCGGGCGTCTTCGCCGGGATGGCCGGCCGCGGACATCCAGTTGGCCGACAGCTTGATGTCGGACAGCTTGTCGATACGCGAAGCGGCCAGGTTGGTGACCGTCTCGCCGATGGCCATGCGCCCGGACGCCGGGGCATCGAGCAGGGCCAGCGGGGTGCGCTCGCCCATGGCCATGGCTTCGCCGGTGTAGACGTCGAAGCTGGTGGCGGTGACCGCGCAGTCGGCCACCGGCACCTGCCATGGCCCGACCATCTGGTCGCGGGCCACGAGCCCGGTGATGGTGCGGTCGCCGATGGTGATCAGGAAGCTCTTGCTGGCCACCGCCGGGTGGTGCAGGACGCGCTCGACGGCGTTGTCCAGGTCCAGCGCGCTAGGGTCGAAATCATCGCCCAGTTCGGCTTCGCGGGTGACCGAACGGTGCATGCGCGGCGGCTTGCCCAGCAGCACGTCGAGCGGCATGTCCACCGGGGTGTTGTCGAAATGGCTGTCGGTGACGGTCAGGTGCGGCTCGGCGGTGGCTTCGCCGACCACGGCGAACGGGCAGCGCTCGCGCTCGCAGATGGCCTGGAAGCGCTCGAAGTCTTCGGCGCTGACTGCCAGCACGTAGCGCTCCTGGGATTCGTTGCTCCAGATTTCGTGCGGGGCCATGCCCGGCTCGTCGTTGGGCACATTGCGCAGCTCGAAACGACCGCCACGGCCGCCGTCGTTAACCAGTTCGGGGAAGGCGTTGGAGATGCCGCCGGCACCCACGTCATGGATGAAGGCGATGGGGTTGGCGTCGCCCAGCTGCCAGCAGCGGTCGATGACCTCCTGGCAGCGGCGCTCCATTTCCGGGTTTTCCCGCTGCACGGAGGCGAAGTCCAGATCGGCCGAGCTGGCGCCGGTGGCCACCGACGAGGCAGCGCCGCCGCCCAGGCCGATGAGCATGGCTGGGCCGCCGAGCACGATCAGCTTGGCGCCGACGGTGATCTCGCCTTTTTGCACGTGATCTTCGCGGATGTTGCCCATGCCGCCGGCGAGCATGATCGGCTTGTGGTAACCGCGCACCTCTTCACCGTGGGGAGTATTGACGGCCTGCTCGAAGGTCCGGAAGTAGCCGGTCAGCGCCGGACGACCGAATTCGTTGTTGAACGCCGCGCCGCCCAGCGGACCTTCGACCATGATGTCGAGGGCATCGACGATGCGCTCCGGCTTGCCGTAGGCCTGCTCCCACGGCTGCTCGAAGCCGGGGATACGCAGGTTGGACACGGTGAAGCCGGTGAGACCGGCCTTGGGCTTGGCGCCACGGCCGGTGGCGCCTTCGTCGCGAATCTCGCCGCCGGAACCGGTGGAGGCACCGGAGAACGGGGCGATGGCGGTCGGGTGGTTGTGCGTCTCGACCTTCATCAGGATGTGCACCGGCTCCTTCACCGCGCCGTACTGGCGGGTTTCAGGGTTCGGGAAGAAGCGGCCGGCGACGCTGCCGACGATGACCGAGGCGTTGTCCTTGTAGGCCGACAGCACGCCTTCGCTGTGCATCTGGTAGGTGTTCTTGATCATGCCGAACAGGCTCTTTTCCTGAGCCTGGCCGTCGATGTCCCAACTGGCGTTGAAGATCTTGTGACGGCAGTGTTCGGAGTTGGCCTGGGCGAACATCATCAGTTCGATGTCGTTCGGGTTGCGCTTGAGGCCTTGGAAGGCGTTGACCAGGTAGTCGATCTCGTCTTCGGCCAGGGCCAGGCCCAGCGCGACGTTGGCCCTGGCCAGGGCGTCGCGACCGCCAGCGAGGATGTCCACCGAGGTCATGGGCTTGGGCTGGGCATGGCTGAACAGGTCGGCGGCCTGCTCCAGTTGACCGAGCACGCGCTGGGTCATGCGGTCGTGCAGTTCAGCCGCGACACACGCGGCATCGGCCTCGCTGAGGTTCCCGGCGACGTAGTAGGCGATGCCGCGCTCCAGGCGCTGGATCGACTGCAGGCCGCAGTTGTGGGCGATGTCGCTGGCTTTGGAGGCCCAGGGCGAAATGGTGCCCAGGCGCGGCACGACCAGGAACAGGCGGCCGTTGGGCTCCTGTACCGGTACGCTCGGACCGTACTTGAGAAGACGCCCCAGCACCTGCTGCTGGTCGACGGTCAACTCGCCGTCAACGTCGGCGAAGTGGGCGAATTCGGCATACAAACCAGAAACAGCGGGGACTTTCTGGCTCAGTTGCTCGAGTAATTTACCGTGGCGAAAGGCAGAAAGGGCAGGAGCGCCGCGCAGGATCAACATCGTCGGGACAGCCTCAGGAAGGGGTGTACTTGGAGGCCGTGCATTCTAGCCTAAATGAATGGCTTTCGGCACCCGCTGTACGCCATGCCGGCCGGGCGGTTGAACCGGACTTTCGGGTCAGAAAAGCAGCGGCAAGCTACAAGCTACAAGCTACAAGCGGCAAGAAAGAGCGAATTGCGCCGCGCCCGCTTTTCTTGCAGCTTGCCGCTTACAGCTTGCAGCTCACAAGCTGCTATCAGACTCCCTGGTTGTTGTCGAGATATGGCGCCAGCAGTGCTTTGCGTATACTGCACCCCATGTTCGCCCACACTGCTTTGCGCCAGCGTTGCGCCAGATGGCTTTTCGCAACCGGACTCTTCCTGATGCTCGGTGCCTGTGTTGAAAAACCCAGCACTCTCGAGCGTGTGAAGGAGGACGGTGTGCTGCGCGTGGTCACCCGCAACAGCCCGGCCACCTACTTCCAGGACCGCAACGGCGAAACCGGCTTCGAGTACGAATTGGTCAAGCGTTTCGCCGACGATCTCGGCGTGAAGCTGGAGATCGAGACCGCCGACAACCTCGATGACCTCTTCGCCCAGCTCGGCAAGCCGGCCGGCCCGGTGCTGGCCGCCGCCGGGCTGGTCAGCAGTGCGCAGCGCCAGACCCAGGCCAAGTTCTCCCATCCTTACCTGCAAGTCACGCCTCAGGTCATCTACCGAAACGGCCGCTCGCGTCCCACCGAACCCAAGGATCTGGTAGGCAAGAAGATCATGGTGCTCAAGGGCAGCAGCCATGCCGAACAACTGGCCGAGCTGAAAAAACAGTATCCGACGCTGGAATACGAAGAATCTGACGCGGTCGAGGTGGTGGACCTGCTGCGCATGGTCGACGAGGGTCAGATCGACCTCACCCTGGTCGATTCCAACGAGCTGGCGATGAACCAGGTGTACTTCTCCAACGTGCGCGTGGCCTTCGACCTGGGCGACGCTCGCGACCAGCGCTGGGCGGTGGCGGCCGGCGAAGACAATAGCCTGCTCAACCAGATCAACGACTTCATCGACAAGGCACAAAAGAACGGCACCCTGCAACGCCTGAAGGACCGTTACTACGGCCATGTCGACGTGCTCGGCTATGTAGGCGCCTACACCTTCGCCCAGCACCTGCAGCAACGCCTGCCCAAGTACGAAAAGCACTTCAAGAGCTACGCCAAGACCGAGCAGGTCGACTGGCGCCTGCTGGCAGCGATCGGCTATCAGGAGTCGATGTGGCAGCCGGAGGTCACCTCCAAGACTGGCGTGCGCGGCCTGATGATGCTGACCCAGCGCACCGCCCAGGCGATGGGCGTGTCCAACCGGCTCGACCCACGGCAGAGCATCATGGGCGGCGCCAAGTACTTCATGCTGATCAAGGAGCAACTCGACGACAGCATCGCCGAGCCGGATCGGACCTGGTTCGCACTGGCCGCCTACAACGTCGGCACCGGTCACCTGGAAGACGCCCGCACCCTGGCCAAGCGCGAAGGGCTGAACCCGAACAAGTGGCTGGACGTCAAGAAGATGCTGCCGCGCCTGTCGCAGAAGCAGTGGTACAGCAAGACCAAGTACGGTTATGCCCGCGGCGGTGAACCGGTGCACTTCGTGGCCAACATCCGTCGCTATTACGACATCCTCACCTGGGTGACCCAACCGCAGCTCGAAGGCCAGGTCGCCGAGGGCAACCTGCATGTACCGGGCGTGAACAAGGACAAGCCGGCCGAACAGTCGCCGCCGATGTAACCCGCGCCCGCGCTACCAGCGCCACTGCCGCTCGCCACTGCTGGCCTCAGGCCCCAGCCATTGGGCGCCACGCAGCAAGGGTGTCAGCGCCGCCTGGGGCTGCACCGCGAAGGTCAGCCGACCCCGCCGAGCCCCCAGGAAAGCCTCCAGATCGACCCGGTGCTGCCCCGCCAGCGCCAGCGCCCCCTGCACCCGCCAGTCGTCGTCGCACTGCAACTGCAACCAACCCTCGCCCAACGCCATCGACCAAGGCGCGACCAAGGCCAGCGACTGCGTCTGCAGCCGTCCTGCCGCGTGTTGGCAGCGGCGCCAGGCACCGTCGATGTCCAGCCGTCCTTGCCAATGACCGGCCAATCGATAGTCCGCCGCAACGCTCGCCGTAGGTTCCAGCGCCGCCAACTGCGCGTGCCAACGCCAGGGCCAGCCGGCGATCTGCACCTGCCAATCCTGACCTTGATACCCCAGGCGCATCTGCGCCCGCAGTCGCCACGGCTGAACCTGCCATTTCAGCGGACCGGCATCGCCCACTTGCGCAGCCTCTCCCTGCCACAGGCTGCCGCTCACGCCCTGGGCCGGTAGCCCAGCCATCGCCGCCAGCCAGCGAGCAGGCCACTCGGCCACCAGCGTCAGCACAAAAACGAACAGCGGCCACAGCAGCACGCGCGCCTTCATGGCCGTAACCGCAGGTCGAAGCGCAGGCGTTTGCCGTCCTGCTCCAGCCCCCACTGCAACGGCTGCACACCTTCGGCCTGCAAGGCCTGCAGCCAGGCCAGCAACGGCTGCGCGTCGTCGACGTTACCGCGCACTCGCCAGTCGCCGTCCTGCGGTTCGATCTCGCAAAGGCTGATGGCGCGGCTCTCGGCCGATTGGCGCAACGCGTCCAGGCCCATGGGCGGACCGTGTTGCAGGCGCACGGCAGACTCGGCCAATGCGCGCCATTGGTGCAGCTCGGCCCAGCGGGCCAGACCCTCGCGCACCAGCAGCACACCGATCAGCAGGCCGATCAGCAGCCAGGCAAACAGCAGGCGTTGACCACGGGTGAAGGTGAGACTCATGCGCGGCTCCCCAAATCGAATACCACCGCGGGGCTTTGCACCTGAACGGTGGCACCGACCGCAGCGGCCATGTCCTGCCACGGCGGCGCCGCGCCCTCGCCCTCCAGTTGCACGGACCAGCACTGGCCATCGAAGCGCACGGCGCGCAAGCGCCAGTGCGGATGAGCAAGCAGCCAACCGTTGACCTGCTCTTGCAGCACCTGCAGACGGCGCAGGCGCAAGGCCGCGTCATCATCATCCTGCTGCAGGGTTCTGAGCCGCTGCGCGGCCTGGCGCGGCGAGGCTTGCGCGCCGGTCACTGCCAGCACCTGTTGACGAAAGACCTCGGCCTGACGCCACTGCTGACCCAGCCACAGTCCCGCCCAGACCACGGCAAGCGCCGCACAGGCGATCAGCGTACGGCGCTGCAACGGCGTCGATTGCAGCGACCGGCGCGCTCGACGCAGTGGCCGCAGGCTCGGCAAACGCTCCAGATCCGCCCAGTGCGGTGGCCAGTCGCCTGTGAAGCGCAAAACCCCGTCATCGTCCCAAGGCACGTCGCCCAGCGCCTGCGGCCAGGCCAGCCACTGCTCGCGACCCTCCTGGGAGATCCGCGCGCACAGGTCCTGCGTGCCCTGCTGCCAATGCCAGCCCTGCCCTGGCCGTGGCGCCGCGGGCAGTTGAAATTCGGCCCAGCAGCGCTCGACCTGCAGGCCCCGGGCCGCGCATTGCGCCAGCCATTCATCGAGCCGATGGCGGGCGGTCACCACCAGACGCAGTTGCCCCGCCGTCCGGCCGATGCACGCACAGTCAACGGCGTCCAAGTCCTGCACCAGGCGATCCTCCAGCAGCAGCGGCCATTCTTCACGCTTGAGCCCAGGCGGCGCCGCCAACTGGAAATGACTGCACGCCTCACCCGGCACCACCAGGGCTACCCGGGCACCGGGGATCTGCGGCGCACGCCCCTGCCCCTCGACGCGTCCTTCACCAGGTTCCTGCAACCGCCAGCGCCAGCCGTGCTCGCCGGGACACAGCAACAACCAGGGACGCGCCGCTGCCCGCCAGCGGCGTTTAACCTTCATGAGCGCCCCCAGGGCAGAACGAATGTGCAGACATACGGTGCTCCGTCACGTTGCAGATGCAGGCGCACGCCTCGTCCGGAGTGCGTCGGCTGATCAGCCGGCCAGGTCAGCCAACTGCCGGCCTGGAAGTACAGGATGTTCATTTCGCTGACCCGCTCCAGGTGCTCGCGCAACACCCACAAAGGGCGCTCGGCGGCGTACAGGTCGGCGGAGGTTTCCACCAGCAGACGTTGCGCCTTGGCGTCGAAACGCAGGCGCTGGCGCTGCAACCGCGAGCCGCCCTCGGCCTGTGGCCAGGCGGCCGCAGCGACCCACAGCAACTGCTGGTTCTGGGCCTGCCAGTCGAGCCAGCGCGTGGCCAGCGGCAAGCGCTGCTCGTACAACTGACGCAGTACCGGGCTGTCGAAACGGCGCTCCAGCGCCAGGCAGAACTCCAGCACATCGCTGTCATCGGACTGTCCGGCCAGGCGCTCGCGCACGCTGAGCCAGCCCTGCACAAGGGCGGCCAGCAGCAAGCCGAGGACCACCGTCAAGGCCAGCGCTACCATCAGCTCGATTAGGGTCAACCCCGCCTGGCGCCGCTTCATGGACGCTCCAGGAACAACGTGTATTGCCCCAGCGGCAGACGCTGATCGCGGTCGGCGAACAACCGTAATTCGCCACGACGCAGGTCGCGCACACCCGTGCTGCGCAGTTGCAGGTGCCAATGGCACACCTGCCCGCCCTGCTGCAGTTGGCCACTGCCGACATCGCTCGACGGCCAATACTGTTCCACGCTGAACCGCGCCAGCAGCTCGCGGGCGCACAGTGCGCCGAGCCGATGCTGCTGCACGCCTGCCTGCACCGCCAGGCGCTGACGCAGCACCTGGCTGGTCATCACCGCCAGTACCGCCGCAATGCCCAGCGCGACGCACACCTCCAGCAACGTGAATCCCCGCTGCCGCGCTTTCATGGAAGCTCCACCACCTGCAAACGCCCGTCCCGGGCCCACCTCCAGCGCTGCGCGCCTTCGGGCCAGCGCCACTGCAACGTGCCGGGCCGAGCCCAGCCGTCGGGGGTGAACACCAGTTGCGGCGCCTCGGCCGCCAGCCAGTCCGGGCGTAACTGCGCGGGCCATTCGCCCAACGCCACCGGTTCCACTCTCCAGCCATTGCCATCATGGCGAACGAACTCCGGGCGTTTGCCGCTCCAGCGCAAGCCGCGCAACTGCCCACCGTGGCGGGCCAGGCCAGACTGCTCGCGCACCGCCGCCGCCAGACGCTGCAAGGCCTGCTCGGCGGCCGAATGACCGTTGTCGAGCCAGGCCACGCTCAGCCCGCTCATCAGCCCGGCGATGGCCAGCACCACCAGCAGTTCGAGCAGGCTGAAGCCGCGTTGGCCCGACATCTCAGAGCGCCCAGTTGCCCAGGTCGGCGTCCATCCCTTCGCCCCCGGCCGCGCCATCGGCGCCGAGCGAATAGACATCGACCCGGCCATGCTCACCGGGCATGCGGTACTGATAAGGCGTGCCCCAAGGGTCTTCAGGCAGACGGCGAATGTAGCCATCGCTGCGCCAGGCGCGGGGCAGCGGCTCCTGGGTCGGCTTCTTCACCAGCGCAGCCAACCCCTGCTCGGTGCTGGGAAAGCGCAGGTTATCCAGACGGTACATGTCCAGGGCCTGTTCCAACGTGGCCAGGTCGGCCATGACTTTCTGGCGCATGGCCTTGTCCTGGTTGCCCAGCACGCTGGGCGCGACCACGGCGATGAGCAGGCCGATGATGAAGATCACCACCATGATTTCCATCAGGGTGAAACCGCGCTGGCGCTTGGCGCATGAGGGCATGAGGGGGCTCCTTTTCACAGTTGCAGACCCTGGTTGAGCTGCATGATCGGCAACAGCACCGCCAGCACGATGAACAGCACCACGCCGCCCATCACCAGGATCATCAGGGGTTCGAAGAGCGCCATGGCGGTGTCCACCTGGCGCGCGAAGCCGCGCTCCTGGTCGTCGGCCACGCGCTCGAGCATGTCGGCCAGGGTGCCGCTGGCCTCACCGCTGCCGACCATGTTCACCAGCAGCGGCGGGAACTGGCCGCAGGCATCGAGCGCCCGGTGCAGGCTGGTGCCGCCCTGCACCTGCAGGCGCACCTGCTCCAGGGCCAGGCGGATGCGCTGGTTGGCCACCGTGTCGCTGGCCACCTGCAAGGCTTCGAGCAGCGCCACGCCGCTGCCGCAGAGAATCGCCAGGCTGCGCGCCAGGCGCGCGCTTTCCAGCACCTGCAACAACGCGCCGACCCGCGGCAGACGCAGCAACCACTGGTCACGACGCAGGCGCCAGTGCGGCTTGCGCAGCAGCCAAGCGCCCAGCACGGTCGACACCATCGCGCCGCCCAGCAGCCAGGGGCCGGCGCTGACCAGCCCCTGGCTGAGGCCGATCAACAGCGAGGTGATCAACGGCAAGGCTTGCCCGGAGTGGGCGAACTGCTCGGTCAACTTGGGGACGACGAACGTCATCAGGCCGAGCACCACGGCCAGCGACACGCCCATCAGCACGCAGGGATAGATCAGCGCAGTGCGGGCCTTGTGCTGCTGGCGCTGGACCTGCTCGAGATGATCGGCCAGGCGCGTCAGCACCTGGGCCAGGCGCCCGGAGCGCTCGCCGGCCTCGACCAGGGCACAGTACAAGCCGCTGAACGGCGCGCCCTGCCGGGCCAGGCTACGGGCCAGGCCGAGGCCTTCGGCGAGGGCACCGCGCACCGCCACCAGCACCGCCTGCAACGCCGGGGCACGCAGTTGCCGTTCGAGGGTGGCCAGGGCGTCGACCAGCGCGATGCCCGCGCCGGTCAGCGTGGCCAACTGCCGGGTCAGCTCGCACAGTTGGGCACGGGTCAGGCGCTGACGACGCGGTTGCAACGCTGCGCCTTGATGACGCTGCAACGATCGTGCGAATAGGCCCTGGTCGCGCAGCAACTGCCGGGCATGGCGTTCGCTGTCGGCCTGCACGCTGGCCTTGTGGGTCTTGCCCGCCATGTCCACGGCCTGGTAGCGATAGGTCGGCATGCTCAGCCCTGCACCACACGCAGCACTTCGGCCAGGCTGGTATCGCCGCGCGCCAGGCAGTCGCTGGCCATGGCCACCAGGCTCTGGCGCCGGGAGGCCAGGTAGTGCTGCATCGCGACTTCGCTGGCGCCTTCGTACAGCAGCGCGACCAGTCCTGCATCCAGCTCGATGAATTCGTACAGCCCCAGGCGGCCGACATAACCACTGCCCTGGCACAACGTGCAGCCCACCGGATGATGGGTGCTGTGCAATGCCGCCAACTCCGGCCACAGGCGTTGCTCGGCCGGCTGTAGCGGTCGGGCCTCGGCACACGAACACAGCCGCCGTACCAGACGCTGGGCCAGCACGCCGCGCAGGCTGGAGGCGATCAGGAAGGGTTCCACGCCCATGTCGCGCAGCCGCGTCACCGCGCCGACGGCGCTGTTGGTGTGCAGGGTCGAAAGCACCAGGTGCCCGGTGAGGCTGGCCTGCACGGCGATCTGTGCGGTCTCCTGGTCGCGAATCTCGCCCAGCATGATCACGTCCGGGTCCTGGCGCAGGATCGCGCGCAGGCCGCTGGCGAAGGTCAATCCGGCACGTGGGTTGATGGCCGTCTGGCCAATGCCGGCGATGGCGTACTCCACCGGGTCTTCGACAGTGAGGATGTTGCGGCTGCCGTCATTGAGGCTGTTGAGGCTGGCGTACAGCGTGGTGGTCTTGCCCGACCCGGTCGGCCCGGTGGACAGCACGATGCCATTGGGCCGCGCCAGGCAGGTGCGCAGCCCGTGCAGGGCAGCCGCCGGCATGCCCAGGTTGTCCAGCGCCAGCAGGCTGGCCTGCTTGTCGAGCACGCGCATCACCACGCGTTCGCCATGGATGCCCGGCAGCGTCGACACCCGCACATCCACCTCGCGACCGGCCGCCCGCAGGCTGATCCGCCCGTCCTGGGGCTGGCGCTTCTCGGCGATGTCCAGGCGCGCCATCACCTTGATCCGCGACACCAGCATCGCCGACAGCGCACGCGGTGGGCGCAACACTTCGCGCAGATGGCCGTCGACCCGCAGACGCACCACCAGGGTCTGTTCGAAGGTCTCAATGTGAATGTCCGACGCACGCAGACGCAGGGCCTGGCCGAACAGGCCGTTGATCAGGCGAATCACTGGCGCCTCGTCGTCGCTTTCCAGCAAGTCCTCGATGCGCGGCATTTCGCTCATCAGGCCGTCGAGGTCGACCTGTTCGCCGATG
This sequence comes from Pseudomonas boreofloridensis, assembly GCF_030580795.1. NCBI lineage: Bacteria > Pseudomonadati > Pseudomonadota > Gammaproteobacteria > Pseudomonadales > Pseudomonadaceae > Pseudomonas > Pseudomonas boreofloridensis. The sequence goes on from NZ_JAUQOQ010000004.1 coordinate 327,671, forward strand.
CCTTCGATCAACGCCGCAGTGGCCGAGTCGCCGGCCTGGTACAACTGGCCGAGACGCTCGTCGAACGCCGCGCGGTCCAGGTGCTGTACAGCGCTGGGCTGGCCGTGCACGCGCAGCAGTTCCTGTACCTGGTCGCTGTCGGCGTCCTCGCGCAGCCAGAGCTGCCAGCCTGGCTCGTCGCTCGCCATGGCCACGCCGCTGTGCCGCGCTACGCGGTAGGCCAGCCTCACCAGTTGCCGCCTTCCAGGCGCGCGCGGCTGGCGGGAAAGGCCTGCAACAGACCACCGCCCTCGGCCAGTTCGGGCATCTGCAGCGGCGTGTCGCGTTGCAGGCTGCGGTACTTCTCCTGGCTCAGGCCGGCGAGGCTCGGCCCGTCGCGCAGGATGCGCGGGCGGATGAACACCATCAGGTTCTGCTTGACGTTGCGCCGGCTGTCGGAGCGAAACAGCCGGCCCACGCCTGGAATGTCGCCGAGCACTGGCACGCGCTGGTCGCTGGCAGTGGATTCGTCGCTGATCAGGCCGCCGAGGATCACCAGGCCATTGTCGTCGACCATGACCTTGGTCCTGATCTCGCGCTTGTTGGTGATCACATCGCTGGCAGCGCTGGAATCGGCGATGGACGACACCTCCTGGACGATGTCCAGGCGCACGCTGTTGTCGCTGTTGATCTGCGGCTTGATGCGCAGCTTCACCCCCACTTCCTTGCGCTCGATGGTCTGGTAGGGGTTGGCGTTGTTCTGAGTCACGGACCCGGTGACGAACGGCACTTCCTGGCCCACCAGAATCGACGCCTCGGCGTTGTCCAGGGTCAGCAGGGTCGGGGTGGACAGCAGGTTGAACCCGGTCTTGCCCTTGAGCGCGTTGATCAGCATGGCGAAGTTGAAGCCGCCACCGAAGTGGCCGATACCGGCCGTCGCGCCAGTGGTGGCCGACAGCAGCTTGCCCAGTCCCTGATTGTCTCCGGCGGCAGCCGCTCCAGCGATATTGGCGATGTTCACCCCATTGCTGCCGAAGTTGACGATACCCGCGCCGAACTTCTGGTCGGCGAACAGCCATTGCACCCCCAGCTCCTGGGCACTGCTGTCGGAGACCTCGGCGATGATCGCCTCGACCACCACTTGGGCACGGCGAATGTCCAACTGCTCGACGATGTTGCGGTAAGCGGCCAGCTCGCTGTCCGGGCCGACCATGACCACGGCGTTGGCGCCTTCTTCATATTCAAGGCGGACCCCTGCATCGCTGGTCGTGCGCACGGCCGCCTGCTTGCCCTCGCCCACCGCCGCCTCGGGCACTGCGCCGTCCTGACCGAGGCCGCGCAGCACTTTCACCACCTCGCCCGCGTTGGCATGGCGCAGGTAGATCACCTGGGTATTGCTGCTGCGCAGGGTGTCGCCGGGCCGGTCGAGTTGGCCGAGCAAGGCGCGCACGCGCTCACGGCTGTCGGCGCTGCCGCGCACCAGCAGGGCATTGCTGCGTGGATCGGCCACCACCTGGGCGCTGTCGGCCCCCTGCTCGCGGGCCAGCAGACGGGTGAGCAGCGGCGCGGTGTCGGTGGCGCTGGCGTGCTGCAAGGGCATGACCTGCAACGGCTCGTCGCTGACTTGGTCGAGCTGACGCAGCAATTTATCGATACGCTCCAGGTTGCTGCGCCAGTCGGTCACCACCAGCAGGTTGGCCGCCGGATACGGCGTGATCACACCCACGCGCGGGTCGATCAGCGGCTTGAGGATGCCGAGCATCTGCTCGCTGGCGGCGTTGCGCACATTGAAGACCCGTGTGGCCACACCGTCACTGTTCTTGCCCTGTTTACCGGCATGCTCCACCGGCACCGGTTCCAGTCGCGCCGCTTGGTCGGGGACGATCTTCACGCTGCCGTTGGGCAGGTCGACGGCAGCGAAGCCCTGGGCGCGCAGTTGCGCCAGGAAGATATCGTAGATGGCCTCGGCATCGTGGCGGTCCACGGTGCGCACCGTGACCTTGCCGGTGACCCGTGGATCGACGATGAAGGTGGTGCCGGTGATGCGCGAGACGCTGTCGATGAACTCGCCCATGTCAGTGTCGACGAAGTTCACCTCGTACTGCGGCACGCCGTCATCGTCCACCTCCGGCGCCTCGGCCCACACCGAAGCACACCACAGGCCCAGGCTCAGCACGCTGGCCACACAGTATCTTGCGATCATCGCTCACCCTTGCCGCTTGAAGCCGGTCACGGCAGGCCGTGGCGGCCAGGGCAGGCGCTCACGCCGCCCCTGGTTGTCGAAAATCAGGCCATCGGCGTCGATGGCCTGCAACACGATCCCCGGCGCCAGGCGCTGGCCACGGCCGAGGGTGCGCACCTGCTGACCGAAGCGCAGCACCACCACACTGGCCGACAGCGGCTCGGCCTTGAGCCCACCCAGATACTGCAACGGCAGGCGCGTCAGCGGGATACCCCCCTGCTCCGCCGGCGCCTGCCAGTGGCCGGCGAGCAGGCCCGGCAGTTCGCTGGGTGACTGGCGCACGGCAGTCACGGGCTGCGGCTCGCGGCTCAGTTGCAACAGGCACTGGGCCGCGAGCCAACCGGCGAGGGTCAGCAGCACGACGCTGGTCAGTCGCGGGCGTAGGCTCACGCGACGTCCTGACGGGGGTGCCAGCCCGGGTGGCCCTGGACATAGCGCATCTGCGGCAACTGCAGCGGTGCCAACTGCCAGTCCGGCGTCTGCCGCGCCAGCCAGGCCTCGACCTTCTGCCACAGCGGCTCACCGGCCTGGGCGTCGAAATGCAGGCCGAAGGTGCGGCACAGGCCCTGCACCGTCGTCAGCCCGGCGATGCGTTTGCCCGAAGGGCTGTAGCTGACCTGCCAGGCCTGACCCAGCCAACGCGGCAGATCCTGGCTGTTGTCCAAGAGCAGCGGGTCGCCGAACAACTGCTCGGCGGCGTTTTCCAGCACCTGTTCCACCTGGCGCGCCGGTGCCTCGACCACGGGCGCCGGGTAACCTCCGGTGAGACTGATCAGGTGCTCGCGGGTGATCGCCTGGCCGGCGCCCAGGGGATAGTCGTAACGCAAGCCGGGCAACAGCACCGGCATGCTCGAATCGTCGGCCAGGGCCTGGTGCAGCAGGCGGTCCCAACTGCCACCGCGGGTGTCGCGCCGCCACAGGGCTTGAGGCGCGCGGGCCAGCGGCTGGTCGAGCCAGGCGGCGTGACCGGCGCGCTGTTGTTCGAGCGCGGCGCGTAACTGATGGGCCCGGGCCTGGGCGGCAGCATTCAACTGGTTGAAGAAGGTGGGGATGAAGCGGGCGTCGAAGCGCCACTCGCCGGCCTGCTGCCGGCATTGCAGGCGGTAGACGCCGCTGGCGCGACACCCGGCGAACAGCACGGGTACCTGACGGCCGGACGCTTGCGTCACCTTCACCGGGGCAGGCCACAGGTCCTGGCCACGGGCGCAGAGCATCACGTCGATCTGATCGATCCGTTCGGCCAGCCAAAGACCTGGGCCGGTGCCGACATCGGCCAGCGCAATCACCAGATCCGCCTCGCGCCGGGCCTGCTCGAAGCTGGGCAGCAGCGATTGATACCACTGTTTGAGCGAGGCTTTCTGATCCTGGGCGTAGGGATCCGTCACGCCGACCACGGCGATCCGTGCGCCGCCGCGCTGGAAGATCCGCAGCGGCTCCAGGCCCAGTGCGCTGGCCTGCTCGGCCGCGAGGCCGGCACCTAGGGTTACGGCCGAGGATTGTCGATACAGCGCCGCGCAGCGTTGAGGCCACAGTACGCGTTCATCGCTGCTCACCCGCACATCGCTGGCCAGCAGGCGACTGCCCTGCACGCCGCTTTCGCCCTGGGTGAGATAGGCCAGGCCGCTGCCGTTCCAGCCCTGGCCGTTCTCCAGGGTCAGGCAGCGCTCGTCGCCGGCTTCGCGGCGCAGTTGCTCCAGCAACGCGGCAAGCACCGCATAACCGCCCGATGGGGTCTGACCGGCTTGATCGGCGTCGAGCAACGGCGCCAGTTCGGCATGACCGCTGCTGGCCTGGCGACCGGTCATCCACGGTGCGCGGCCCAGGTGGCTGACCGGCCCCAGGCGGGTCGCCGGCACCACCGGCAGACTTGGCTCGCGGGCATCGAGGGTATCGGCGACGTACAACAGCTCCACCGAAGCCTCACGGCTGCGCGGTCCTGGGAATGCCGAGCAGGCGCCGAGCAAAGGTGCCAAGGCCCCGACACCCATCCACCCCATGACTTCGCGCCTGCCCATACTGCTTGCCATCGACACCGTCATCCTCGACCCACTTCATGTTGGGCCACGGATATTGGGCAGGCTGCGTGACAGTTTGATGGCAGAAATCGGACAGGCCTGGCGAAAAGGTTAGACAAATCTTGTTACTAATAGCGCCAGGTTTTAAGCGGTCATTAACATTTCTGCCAATGAATCATCACACTTGCCGCCTAGAGTCGCGGTTCCCTCTGTTCAACCACTACAAGGAACCCCTGATGAGTCGAGAAAGCGGCGACAACCTGGACCGGAACCCCAGCAGCAACCTGCCGATGGCCAGCGTGATGGATGCCTACCTCAGCCGTCGCACGGTGATGCGCGGCAGCCTCGGTGCGGCCATCGCGATGATCGCAGGAACCGGCCTGACCGCCTGCTTCGACGGGGGTGGCGGCAGCTCCCACCATGACGCGCCGACCACTCCGCCGCCGACCACCGAACCCCCGGCCAAGCTCAAGCTGGGCTTCCAGTCGATCGCCGGCTCGCGCACCGACGCCTGCGTGGTCGCCGCTGGCTACAGCGCTTATGTGATCGCGCCGTGGGGCACCCCGCTCAACAGCAATGGCAACCCGTGGAAGTCCGACGGCAGCAACACCTCGACCGACCAGGCCAATGCCATGGGCATGAACCATGACGGCATGCACTTCTTCCCCATCAATGGCAGCTCCGACGACGGCCTGCTGGCGATCAACTTCGAGTACATCGAAACCGACGCCTTGCACCCGAACGGTCCGACCGTGGATGCCGCCGGCAAGCGGCCCGTGGAGGAAGTGCGCAAGGAGATCAACGCCCATGGCGCCGGCGTGGTGCGCTTGAGCAAAGTCAACGGGCGCTGGCAGGTGGTGCAGAACGACCCGCTCAACCGTCGCTTCACCACCGCCTCGCTGATGGATATCGCCGGGCCGATGCGCGGCACCGATCACGTCAAGACCAAGTTCTCGCCGACCGGCACCCAGGCCCGTGGCACCAACAACAACTGCGGCAACGGCTACACCCCGTGGGGCACTTACCTGACCTGCGAGGAAAACTGGCCGGGCATCTTCGTCAACAAGGCCACGCGTCCGGCCGATCAGGTGCGCATCGGCGTCAGTGCCACGCGAGGCCAGTACCGCTGGGAAACCGCTGCGGGCGATGCCAGTGAAGTGCAGGACGAATTCACCCGCTTCGATGTCACCCCGACTGGCGCCAGCGCCACCGACGACTACCGCAACGAAGCCAGCACCTATGGCTATATCGTCGAGATCGACCCCTACAACAGCGCCACCCTGGCGGTGAAGCGCACCGCCTTGGGCCGCTTCCGCCACGAGGGCTGCTGCCCGGGACTGCCGGTGGCCGGTAAGCCGCTGGTGTGGTACACCGGCGACGACTCGAACAACGAGTACCTGTACAAGTTCGTCTCCGAGGCGGTCTGGGATCCGGCGGACGCCAAGCCCGCCGACCGCCTGGCCACCGGTGCCAAGTACCTGGACAAGGGTAAGCTCTACGTGGCGCGCTTCAATGCCGACGGTTCGGGTGTCTGGCTGCTGCTGGACGTGGCCACACCAACCATCGCTGGCAGCACCTTGGGCGCGCAGTTCGGCGACCTGCCGGGCATCATCCTCAACACCCGTGGCGCAGCGGACGCGGTGGGCGCGACGCCCATGGACCGTCCGGAATGGACTGCGGTCAACCCGCTCAATGGCGACGCCTACCTGACCTTGACCAACAACAGCGCGCGTACTGCGGCCAAGGTCGATGCGGCCAACCCGCGGGGGCCGAACCGTCATGGGCACATCATTCGCTGGCACGACAGCGATGATCACCAGCGTTTCACCTGGGATATCTTCGTGTTCGGCGCCAATGCGGGCGGGGCACCTGAGATCAACCGGTCCGGGCTGACCGAACTGAACCAGTTCGCCAGTCCTGACGGCATGAGCTTCGATAGCCGGGGGGTGTTGTGGTTCGAGACCGATAACGGTGAGAGCAGTGTCACCAGTTACACCAACGATCAACTGCTGGCGGTGATTCCGACTGACCTGGTCGATGCGGCGGGTAAGCAGGTGCCGGTCAATGCGCAGAACCAGGTGGACTTGCGGCGGTTCTTCGTTGGGCCCAATGGGTGTGAGGTGACGGGGATTACCTTTACGCCGGATAACAAGACGTTGTTCATCAATATTCAGCATCCGGGGAATTGGCCTTATACCGATAAGGCGACCGATGTGACGCCGGCGGGGGGGAAGGTTCGGCCGCGGGCCTCTACGGTGGTGATTCAGCGGGATGATGGGGGGGTGATTGGGACGGCTTGAGGTTTCTGGGGTTTTGGGTTTTGGGTTTTGGGTTTTGGGTTTTGGGTTTTGGGTTTTGGGTTTTGGGTTTTGGGTTTTGGGGGTGATTATCCGTTGGCTTTGGTGGGGCTTAGTCACCTTTTCGCCTTTACGGCGACCCCCTTTTTTTCTTGGAAAAAAGGGGGGCAAAAACCGCTTGCTCCCGCATACGGCCCCTGCGCTGCGCACAGGGGTTCCCTCGCGCCGGCGTCGCTCCGGGAGGACCGCGCTTAGGGACCATCGTGGTCCCAAGCGCTTGACGGGCATCCATGCCCGTCACCTCCCTGCGCAACGCCTATGCTCGGCCTCCTGAGGTCGCGATGGGCGGTGTTTGAACTACCGCGCACTAAGATCAAAATCAACGGCAACGGCAACGGCAACGGCAACGGCAACGGCAACGGCGATTCGATCGCGCAGCGCTCCAGAACATCTGCCCCACCGCCCTGCTTCTAAGCGCGCGCCAGTTCAGACGCCGCCCATCGCGACCTCAGGAGGCCGAGCAGAGGTGGCATGGAGGGGGTTGACGGGCATGGATGCCCGTCAAGCGCTTGGGGCCATGGATGGCCCCTAAGCGCGGTACCCCCGGAGTACCACCGGCGCGAGGGAACCCCGCAGCGCAGCGAAGGGGCCGTATGCGGGAGCAAGCGGTTTTTGCCCCCTTTTTTCCAAGAAAAAAAGGGGGTCGCCGTAAGGGCGAAAAGGTGACTAAGCCCCACCAAAGCCAACGGATAAGCCCCCCCGGCCAGGGAAAATCACCGATCCCACCCCCGAATCCGCCCCCGACAATGCTTCATGGCATTAACGATATGCTTCTCGACCATCCCCTGCGATATCCCAAGCCTCGCCGCGATCTCCCCATGCGACAACCCCTCGAGCTTGCGCAGCAAAAAGCATTCCCGGCACGTCCCGCTCAGTTCATCCAGCGCCCGCCGCACCATCGCCAATCGCTGCTCAAGATACAGTTGCTGCGAAGGCGCCGGACTGTGCCAGCGCTCATCGTCCTCCAGCACTTCCAGCGGCTCGACCTGCCGCACCAACTGCCGCCGATGCCTGTCGATGACCAGATTCAGCGCCGTACGATAGAGGAACGGGCGAGGCCGTTCGATCGGCGGCTGACCGCTGCGCTCAAGCAACCGAACCCAGACATCGTGCGCCACATCCTCGGCCGCATGCCGACTGCCCAGCCGCGCGCAGAGAAAGCTCAACAGTTCGCGATAGTAATGTTCCACCACGGCCTTCGCTTCTCCTCCAGGCAACACCGATAAAGTTGAGAATGCGCATCGGTGATATCAGTGTGACATATTACAAATTACACCCATTCTCAGCAACGCAGCCCACCCGGTCCGCTAAATCCCGGTGCACAAGGTTCGTCTATCGGGGACGTTCGTATGTGCCTGCACGCCATGCCACGCCTCATACCTCCGCCTGGAAGTCTGCAATGAGACGCACCTCCCCGCTCCCCCGTCGACTGCTGCTCGGCGCCCTGAGCCTGCTGGCACTGGGTACCCTGCTGGCCTGGAAAACCCTGCCCCTCGGCGCACCATCGCTGAGCACCGTGCCCGTCACCCGCGCCGACATCGAAAGCAGCGTCACCGCACTGGGCACCCTGCAGCCGCGTCGCTACGTCGATGTCGGCGCCCAGGCCTCCGGGCAAATCCGCACGCTGCACGTCGAAGCCGGCGACCAGGTGAAAAAGGGCCAACTGCTGGTGGAGATCGACCCGTCCACCCAACAGGCGCGCCTGGATGCCGGACGCTATTCGATCGAGAACCTCAAGGCCCAGTTGGCCGAGCAGCGCGCACAGCATCTCTTGGCCCAACAACAGGTCAAGCGCCAGCAAGATCTGGCTCGCGCCGGTGCCACACGCGAAGAGGACGTGCAGCGCGCTCAGGCGGAATTGAAAGTGACCCAGGCCCGGATCGACATGTACCAGGCGCAGATCCTCCAGGCCCAGGCCAGCCTGCGCAGCGACGAAGCCGAGCTTGGCTACACACGCATCTACGCGCCGATGGACGGCACCGTGGTGGCGGTCGATGCCCGTGAAGGCCAGACGCTCAACGCCCAGCAGCAGACGCCGTTGATCCTGCGCATCGCCCGGCTGTCGCCGATGACCGTCTGGGCCCAGGTTTCGGAGGCGGACATCGGCCAGGTCAAACCGGGCATGACCGCCTACTTCACCACCCTGGCCGGTGGCAAGCGACGCTGGACCAGCACCGTGCGGCAGATCCTGCCGATCCCGCCCAAGCCACTCGACCAGAGCAGTCAGGGCGGCGGCAGCCCGACCAGCGCCAGCAGCGGCAGCACGGGCAGCAAAGTGGTGCAGTACACCGTTTTGCTCGATGTGGAGAATCCCGATGGCGCGCTCATGGCCGAGATGACCACCCAGGTGTTCTTCGTCGCCGGTCAAGCCCGCCAAGTGCTCACCGCGCCGCTGGCCGCGCTGGACGATGCACCTGATGACAGCCTGCGCCTGGCCCAGGTGCTCAACCCGGACGGCAAGGTCGAACAGCGCCAGGTGCGCACCGGGCTCAGCGACCGCCTTCGGGTGCAGATTCTCGACGGGCTGCGCGAAGGCGAGCACCTGGTCATCGGCGCGCCGCGCGCCAGTGGAGGCTGAATGAGTGCAGCGCTGATCGAGCTCGACGACATCCACAAAGTCTACGGCGGCATCGACTCCCCCGAGGTTCAGGTGCTGCGCGGCATCAGCCTGAGCATCCAACCCGGAGAATTCGTCGCCATCGTCGGCGCCTCTGGCTCGGGCAAGTCCACCCTCATGAACATCCTCGGCTGCCTCGATCGTCCGTCCAGCGGCCGTTATCGCTTCGCCGGACGCGATGTCGCCGAACTGGACAGCGACGAGCTGGCTTGGCTACGCCGCGAAGCCTTCGGTTTCGTGTTCCAGGGCTATCACCTGATTCCCTCAGGCTCAGCCCAGGAAAACGTCGAGATGCCGGCCATCTACGCCGGTACGCCTGCCGACCAGCGCCATGCCCGGGCCGCCGCCCTGCTCGAGCGGCTGGGCCTGGCCAGCCGTACCGGCAACCGACCGCATCAGTTGTCCGGCGGTCAACAGCAACGGGTGTCGATTGCCCGCGCGCTGATGAACGGCGGTCATATCATCCTCGCCGACGAACCCACCGGAGCCCTCGACAGCCACAGTGGCGCCGAGGTGATGACCCTGCTCGACGAACTGGCGAGCCAGGGCCACGTGATCATTCTCATCACCCACGACCGAGAAGTGGCGGCGCGGGCGCGACGTATCATCGAGATTCGCGACGGCGAGATCGTCAGCGACTCGGCCAGCGCCGAGCCACCCACCGTGCCCGGCGTGCAGGCCGATGAGTTGCGCCGACGCCTGGACCGCGGTGCAAGCCTGCGCGGCGCTTGGAAAGGCGAGCTGATCGAGTCGCTGCAAGCGGCTTGGCGGGTGATGTGGATCAACCGCTTCCGCACCGCCTTGACCCTGCTCGGCATCGTCATCGGCGTGGCCTCGGTGGTGGTGATGCTGGCGGTCGGCGAAGGTAGCAAGCGCCAGGTGATGGCGCAGATGGCCGCCTTCGGCTCCAACATCCTCTACATCAGTGCCAAGCACGCCACCTCACGCGAAGCGGCCGGCCAGATCACCCTCGACGATGTCGCCGCCATCGGCGGCCTGCCCCAGGTGCACCGCATCATGCCAGTGATCGGCGGCGAGCTGATGGTGCGCCACGGCAACAACAACCAGACGTTCTACGTGGGCGGCAACAACACCGAATTTCCACAGATCCTCAACTGGCCGGTCGTCCAGGGCAGCCTGTTCACCGAAGCCGATGAACAGCGCGGCGCGGCCGTGGCAGTGATTGGCCAGAAAGTCCGCGACAAGCTGCTGGCACCGGGCAGCGACCCGCTGGGCCAGTACCTGCTGATCGAAAATGTGCCATTCCAGGTGGTCGGCGTGCTCGCTGCCAAGGGCGCCAGCTCCGGCAACCAGGACAGCGACGAGCGCATCGTGGTGCCCTACTCGGCCGCTGCGACCCGCTTGTTCGGCTCGCGCGACCCCGAATACGTGATCATGACCGCCGCCGACTCGAGCCGGGTGTCGGAAACCGAGGCGGCCATCGACCAGTTGATGCGCAAGCGACGCCAAGGCAAGCGCGATTTCGACCTGACCAACGACGCTGCACTGATCCAGGCCGAGGCGCGCACCCAGAACAGCCTGTCGCTGATGCTCGGCGCGATTGCCGCCATCTCGCTGCTGGTCGGCGGCATCGGCGTGATGAACATCATGCTCATGACCGTGCGCGAACGCACCCGCGAGATCGGCATTCGTATGGCCACCGGTGCCCGTCAGCGTGACATCCTGCGCCAGTTCCTCACCGAAGCGGTGATGCTGTCGATGGTCGGCGGCGTCACTGGCATCGCCTTGGCCCTGGGTATCGGCGGCGCGCTGCTGCTGGCCGATATCGCCGTGGCCTTCGCCCTGCCCGCCATCCTCGGCGCCTTCGCCTGCGCCGTGATCACCGGTGTCGTGTTCGGCTTCATGCCAGCGCGCAAAGCCGCCCGACTCGACCCGGTCAAAGCCCTTACCAGCGTGTAGCCCATGACATTGCCAAGCCGCATCAGCCTGCTGACCCTGAGCCTCTGCCTCGCCGCCTGCGCCACTGCGCCTGCGCCGCAGACGCCGATAGAACTGCCGAGCACCTGGCAAGGGGCTGCCAATCCGACAGCTGCGCTGCCGGATCAAGCGTGGTGGCAAGCGTTCTCCAGCCAGGAACTGGACCGTTTGATCCTGCGTGCCCGCGAAAACAGCCATGACCTGGCCGCCGCCGCTGCGCGCGTGCGCCAAGCCCAGGCCAGCACCGTGATCGCGGGAGCGCCGTTGTTGCCGGAGGTGCAATTCGGGATGGACGGTAGCCGTCAGCGCCTGCTGCGTGGCGAAGGCAGCGATCGGCTCGATGCCTCGAGCAGCGAACGCACCAGCACCGCCTTCAGCACGCGCCTGAGCGCCAGCTACGAAATCGACTTCTGGGGCGGGCTGCGCGGCGCGCGTGATAGCGCCTTGAACACACTTCAGGCCAGCCGCTTCGACCGTCAGACCGTCGAACTGACCTTGACCAGTGCTGTCGCCGACAGTTACCTGCAAGGCCTGGCCCTTGAGGAGCAATTGCGCATCGCCCGCCTCAACCTGGCCAATGCCCGCGACGTATTGAACCTGGTCGAAGCACGCGAGCGTACCGGCGCGTCCACGCGCCTGGAACTGGCTCAGCAGCGCAGCCTGGTAGCGTCCCAGGAGCGGCAGGTGCCGCTGCTCGAACAGCGCTGGAAGGACAACCGAGTGGCCCTGGCCACGTTGCTCGGCGAGCCGGTACAGCGCTTGCGCACCGGCAGCGAATCGCTCGCCCAACTGAGCTGGCCGGCGATCGGCAGCGGCGTGCCCAGCGAGCTGCTCAGCCGTCGCCCCGACATCGCCGCTGCCGAAGCTCGCCTGGCAGCGGCCCGTGCTGACGTGCAAGTGGCCAGGGCGGCGCTGTTGCCGCGCGTGGTGCTCGGTGCCGAACTGGGCAGCGGCGCGCGAACCTTCGCCGACGTCCTCGGCAGTCCGTTCTACACCCTGACCACCGCGCTCACCGCGCCGATCTTCGATCATGGGCGGCGTAGCGCCGAGCGCGACCGGGCCACGGCACGCCAGCAGGAGCTGCTGGAAATCTATCGCCAACAAATCATCGCGGGCTTCGGCGACGTGGAGAAAGCACTGAATGCCATCGACGGCGTCGAGCGCCAACGCCAGTGGCAGGACCAAGAGGTGGAGCAGGCGCGCATCGCCTTCAGCCTGGCCGAGCAGCGCTACGCCGCCGGCGCCGAGACGCTGCTGACGGTACTGGAAACCCAGCGCACCGTGTACCAGGCCGAGGATCAGCAGGCCCAACTGCGCCTGGCTCGCCTGCAGGGCAGCGTGGCACTGTACAAGGCCTTGGGCGGCGGCTGGAGACTTTGAGGCGATGGACGCCGCCTGCAGGAGTGCGGGCGGCAAACACAGGGCGACACTCGCCGCTCAGGACAGGATGTTCCTCATCGACAGGTGCCGCGCATACCACGGCCGACGCGGCACACGGCGCAGCCACTGATCGAGCGAGTCCGGCTCGCCAAAGGTGATGCGCAGCGCCAGCTTCATCACCTCAGGGTCCATTTCGACGCTCTTGCCGGGACGAATACCTGGCAGTGTGCTGCAGCCATGGGTATCCGGGCCGAGCCAGGGATCGGCCACCTCGACCCAGGGCCCCGGCGCGAACCATTGCACGCCATTGATCTCCAGGCGGCGGACCTGGCCGGGATGGTGTCGCTCGTGGGCGCGATACCAGTCCTCGATGCGGTCGTCGATCCACCCATGAAAGCCCCAGAACACCGGGTGCACATGGGATGAAAACGGGTCGCCGAGAAAATCGTTCTCGCGCGCGAACCAGCGTCCGGCGAAGTCGTCCTGCTCACGCGCGAACGGCACCGGCACACCATTGGACGGATCGCGCGGCACCGACGCCCAGCACATGTGCAGCCAGTCGTGCAGGTTCATTTCGAGCTCGGAACCAAAGGCGCCCAGGCTCAATTTGGACAGGTACAGCGGGTCCTGGTACTGCGACTCCCACACCTGGAAGTTGCTGGTGAAGGTCTCGCCGGCCTTGATCGCCGACACCCACTGTCCGTAGTCGTCGTCGCCCGGCGCTCGCCAGGGCGGCGGCACGCGGCAACCGTCGTGGTTATCGTAGTAACGGGCAAAGCCTTGGCGATCGAACTCGACGCTGGGCTGCGGCAGCGGAAACTGCTGCCAGGACGGCAGGTCCTGCAACGCCCGGGCGGTGCCGAGCATGTGCCGGTGCATGAATAGAAAGTCTACGCCCGAGCCATTACGGTGTTTGCGCGGCCCTCGGGCATCACGCTCGCGATCGCGCGGCCCCGGTTGCCAGCCCAGGCCCCTGAGCGCATTGCGTTTTTCATCGGACATCTTGTGCCATTGGTCGCGACTGGCGTGCCAAAGCTGATGGAACAAGCGGTGCTCGGGACTGATCACCCAGGCTTGCATGGCCGCGTTGTAGGGCAGGCGTTCGCGGGCTTCGGGAAACAGGCGCTTGACGGCCACGAAGCGGCTGTCCGGCACCAGCAAGGTCAACGGGCGGTCCAGGCGCTGCAAGCGCCCGCTGAGCGTGCCACTGCCGGCGTTGGCGAATGCGCCCCAGACCTCGTCGAGGCTGGCCACGCACTCATAGCTCGGTCCGCCGCGCTGGCCGATGAGACGCCAGCGCACCTGGGCCGACGATGCGCCGACGAGGTCGCCCAACACCCGGTAGGCGGCAGGGCCTACGCCACGCAGGCGCTCGCCGGTGTCGACGAAGCCGCGCAGGCCGCGCCCCTTGGTAGCGATGTCGAAAAACACCTCGACGCCCGCGCCCGGCAAACCCTCCAGGCCACCATCGCGGCCCTCGAAACGAATGTCCCAGATCCCGCGCAGTTGGTCGGCGAGCCATTGCCCGGCCAGGTCGGCGAGCTCGACGCTGGCCTCGCCCGGGGTGACGACATCGTCCTGCGGATCGTGGGTCAGCACCTTGTGTGCATGATAGGCCGCGCCCCCCGCGGCCCCCGCCACTGCCAGGCCTGCGATGAATCCTCGTCGGGAAATGGTCATTGCGTCTCTGTCCGTTGCAGCCATGCTGCGGCCTCTATCCAAGCTAGAACGTACCCTGCGCCAGAAAATTTACCGGGGTCGGCAGGTGGTAATCGGCTACGGCCCGGCCGCTGACGCCGCCGCCTAGCATCGCAGCCTCATCCCCACAGGAGCAGTGCCGATGCCAGCCCCTCACCCCTCCCCGACCCTTGATTTCATCCATGCCCGCCTGCCTGCATGGATGCACAGCGCCACACCGGGGCAACGCGACCTGCTGCAACGGCGCGTGCAAGACAGCGTCAACGCTGCCCGGAGGGTGCGCGAGGTGCTTGCCCAGGTGCAGGATGTCGACAGCTTCTGCCGCCCGTTGCTGATCGAGGCGCTCGCCAGTTGGTATCCGGACACACCGCTGCCTACGCCTGAACAAGGCATCGTGCAACGCCGCGACCCCGTGCGTGAAAGCACGTGGCTGGAAGCGGCCCTGCAGAATTTCGACGCCAACGAGCCGATCTCGCTGCATGTCTCGGCCCAAGACCTGCGTCCGTTGCCATTGGACAGCGCGCGGTTCGTCAAAGGCGTGCGCAACCTGGACCTGGGATGGCGCTACCAGAATCATCTGCGCGAGCATCTGGATAACGACGACTACCGTGGACGGCTGCTGCAGCAAGACCGAAGTGCATTCGCCGCCGAGCTACTGCTCGCCGTACTGGAGCGGCGCATCGACAGCCGCGGCCAGATGCTGGGCGATGCCGTGCTGTCTGGACAATTCGACTTGCCGATGGCCGATGGTCAGTCCAGACGGCTGCAGTGTGCGTACTTGAGCGTATTCGGCATCCCGCTGCACGGCCCGCTGCTGATTCGCCTGGAACCCCGCGAAGCGACCGAACCCTGCTTGCTCTATCTGCCGGGGGCGCCAGGCGAATCCCTGCACCAGTACCCCTCGATGCAGGCGCTGGGCAGCGCGCTGACCCGCAAGCTCTGGAAAGCGGACGTTCGTCGCTACTTCGCTGGCTTCGTCAGCCACAAGCAGTTCACGCTGTTCGCCACGCGCCTGCGCCAGGCGCTGTATCCGCTCTACCCCTACACCACGGTGCAGCACGACCCGGTCCTGGAGAAGGGCCAGGCGATCAGTTGGCTGGAGCGTGCGTTTCCCTCGCCGCACAGTATCTGGCAGCCAACACTGGACAAGAATGCGCGATTGCCCTGGACCTGCGGGCTGTGGCCCGGCGACCCGTTCGCTGCGCGTGCCCGGCAGAACGTCGTCCGCGCGTTGACGGATGCAGCCACCCTGGCCGTCCCCGTTGCCGAGCGTAACGCCGCCGCTCAGCGCGAGCGCCTGGAGGGGTGGTTGCAGTTGGGTATCAATGTCGCCAGCCTGGCCGGGTTGTTCGTTCCGGCCCTGGGCACGGTGATGATGGTCGTCGGAGCTGCACAGGTGGTGGACGAGTTCCTCGATGGCGTTCACGCGCTCAATGAAGGCGACAGCGATGCCGCCATCGCGCACCTGTTCGGCGTATTCGACAGTCTGATCACCTTCGCGGCCCTGGGCGCTGCGGCCCGCTACGTCGAGGTCGAAGGCCCGTTGCAGGATTGGCACTTGCTGGAACACCAGGGCAGGCAACGCCTGTGGAACGGCGACACGACATTGTTCGCGGCTAATCGCCCTTGGCCGTCAGGGACCAACGTCTCTGCCGATGGTTTGCTGCACTGGCAAGGCCGGCAATGGCTGGAGATCGACGCCAAGGCTTATGCGCTGGGCCGTGACACCGATGCGCGCTGGCGTTTGAACAATCCTGCCGGGACCCACACCGTCGCACCCGCGTTGAGAGGACATAGTGCGAGCGTGCCGGTATTCGAACACGAAAATCCCTTGGCCTGGGATCGACAGACCTTGCTCAGGCGTCTGACACCGATCAGCACGGGGCTCGACGACGCCAACCTGGAACGGGCGCTGCGTTGCAGTGGTTACAGCGAAGCCGAAGTAAGACAACGGGTGGTCGATCATCAGCCGCTGCCGGCCCTGCTTCTGGACAGCCTGCAAACCCAAGGCGCCAGCGGCTTGAGTGACGCCGTACCGCTCGGCCCTGAGGCCGAGGTACTGGCCCGGCATTTTCCGTCGCTCAGCGAGCGGGTCCGCAGCGAGTTGCTGGCCAGCGCCCAGCACGACGACCTGCGCCAACTGCAACGCAGCCAGCGGCTGCCGCTGGCGATTGGCGAATCGGCTCGGCTGTACCTGCGCAATGCCCGCCTCAACCGCGCCTTGAGCGCCTTTCAACTCGATACGGGCGCGTACGCTGACCGCGACCTGATCGTCCTGCGCCAGTTGCAACGCTTACCAGGCTGGAGCGGGAACACCCGGGTAGAACTGCGCGAACAACGCCTCGCCGGTCGCCTGCTGGCGGCCGCCGGCCCGCAGGAAGGGGCCTGCAAAGTGATCGTGCGCGATGGCAGTCGCTACCGCCCCTTCGATGAAACCGGACTCACCCTCGGCAACGACACCGACCTGTTCCAGGCCTTGCTGCAGGCGCTGCCGGACGCCGAGCGCGTCACTCTGTCCATCGACATCCACCAGCCACAGCGCCTGAGCGATGTCCTGTTCGACTTGGCCGCCAACGACCGCGAGGGCTGCGCCCAAGCGCTGGGCATGCCGCCCATCCGTCCTCTGCTGCGCCTGCCGACGCGTCAACCCGGCGATCCACGTCTGGGCTACCGCCTCAGCGGTCGCGGCCAGGGCTGGCTAGATCCCGACGCGCTGTTCGAGGAGCTGTATCCCAGTACGCCTAACGACGACCGCCAGGCCCTTCGTAACCACCTGCGCCAGCAGGCGGGCGCCGCGCCCCATGCCTTCTCGCGCCTGCTGCTGGAACTGCGCGAGGATTACCGGCGCCTGAACAGCGCATTGGAATTGTGGGTGGAGGAACCGCACACCCCGCCACTGGAACACCCCGAGGCTCGGCGCACGGCGCGCATCGCTTTCGCCCAGAGCATACGCCAGGCCTGGCGGCGCGAAGCGCCCATGCATGGGTTGGGCGGTTTCGACCGGTTGGTGCTGCATCTGAACGCCAGCCGCGTGGGCAGACTGCCGAACTTGCCAGGCCCTCTGACCCAGGTTCGATCATTGAGCCTGGTAAATCTGGACGGTGGCCAAACCTCGAACCTGGGTGGTTTTCTCGAGGCGTTCCGCGCCGTACGCCACCTGGACCTCTCATCCTGCCTGCTGGGTCGTCTGCCTACGCAGCTCGGCAGACTGGGGGCGTTGGAGAGCCTGGTGCTGGCGGAGAATCTCATCGATCTCCAGATCGCGGAGAACGTCGAGGTCATTGCCCGGCTGACCCGGCTGCGCCAACTCAATCTGACGGACGCTATCTCCAACCTGCCGGTCACCGCCCTGCAACGCTGGGCGCAACTGCCGCGTCTGGAAGCGCTGCAAATCGAATCCAACAACCTCAATCTCGACGCGGCCCAACTGCAGGCGCTGGAACAGTGGCCGGCGCTGCGGGCGCTCAGCCTGCGAGACAACAGCATCCACCTGACGGTGCAGAGCCGCGATGCGCTGGCGCGACTCAACCGCCTCGAACAGCTCTATCTGAGCGACAACCCTCTGGAACTGTCGCCCGTTTTCACCGGCTGGACACGCCTGGAATTGCTGGACCTGCAGGACACTTCAATCTTCGAATGGCCGGTGGGCCTCACGGCACTGCTTGACCAGCGTCCCTTGCGCCTTCGCCAAATCGACCTAAGTGACAATCTGCTGACCGAACTACCGCCCCTGGCGGGTACTCAGTTCGCCCAGGCGGCCGCCGCAGAAGAAGGCACGCTCTACAACTTCGACAGCAACCCGCTGGATGAGCAAAGCCTGCAACGCCTGACCGATGCCGGTCTGTCCGCTTCACCGGACTACCCGATGCAAAATGGCTGGTATTTCGACTGGCCGATGGACCTGCTCGACCATGTCTCCGACACCGCTGAACACCCCCAGTGGCAGCCGCTCTACGCGCTGTTCGCACGGATGCCCGACACCGCCGAGTACCAGCAGCATCCGGCACAGGTGATCCAGCGCATGCAGCAGGTGGTGCGCTTGCTCAGCGAGCCTGTCCAGCCGGGCGCCGAGGGTGGCTGGGGGCGGGCCGAGCTCTTGCAGCAGATCAGCGCACGCCTGGAAGATGCGGCACAGACCTGTGTCGACCAGGCCAGCCTGTTGTTTCAGCAGACAGAAACCGATGTATTGATGTGGCATATGTTCTCGCACGCCGGCCCATCGGCGGACGATGCCCAGGCCCTGCTCGGCAGTGCGCTTGGCGTGTTGCGCCAGCACCTGCTGGATGAGCGTATCGCCCGCCTCTACGACGCTCGAGTCGCCCGTAGACGGGCCTTGGCCGAACCTGGTGATACGGGGATGGCGACTGAGCTTCCACCGCTGCATCCCGATGACGACCTGGGCGACGCCAGTTTGGGGGCAGCCAATTTCCTGATCGATGAAATCGAAATCCAACTCGACGCCAGACGGCGCCTGCAGGCACGCCTGGGACTGCCGCCGCAGCCGCAGGCGATCGCATTCGGGTATCTGGCGCAACTGAGCGAGGCGACCGTCGAGCGGCTGGGGGCTGCGGTACTGGCGGAGGTCGATGCCCAGCGCTTCAGCGATTGGGCGGTGCAGCAGCCGCTGTGGCGCGACTGGATCCAGCGTCTGCATCAGCCTGCCTTTCAGGCCCAGGAGCAGGCCTGGGAGGGCGCCGTGGACTATCACTCCAGCCTTAGCGAGGCCACTGAGCAGGTGGGGGCCTATGAAGGCGCGGTGGTCGCCGAGCCCTACTTGGTCGCGCTCGAACAGCACCTGGGGGATATTCCGGGGTTGCGGTGGCGGGTGGATGGGGTGGTGCAGAGGGTTGATTTGGTGTCTGGGCGGTATGCCAATGAGGGGGAGGTGTATCGGCGGGCCAGTGAATTGTTGGTGAGTAGTCGGGCGATTGCGTTGGATGGGCTGGTTCGGGAGATTACCTGGGCTATGGTTGATAGGGGGTGATTTGGTTTGTTTGCTTTGGCGGGGGTGGTGGTTTCCGGGGCGAATATTCGGATTTTGGGGTGAATATTCGGACTCTGGAGTGAATATCCGGATTCTGGGGTGAATATCCGGATTCTGGGGTGAGGCTGAGTCACCTTTTCGCCTTTACGGCGACCCCCTTTTTTTCTTGGAAAAAAGGGGGGCAAAAACCGCTTGCTCCCGCATACGGCCCCTGCGCTATGCGCAGGGGTTCCCTCGCGCCGGCGTCGCTCCGGGAGGACCGCGCTTAGGGGCCGTCCTGGCCCCAAGCGCTTGACGGGCATCCATGCCCGTCACCTCCCTGCGCAACGCCTATGCTCGGCCTCCTGAGGTCGCGGTTGGCGGTGGCTGAGCTACCGCGCACTAAGATCAACGGCAACGGCAACGGCAACGGCAACGGCAACGGCAACGGCAACGGCAACGGCAACGGCAACGGCGGTTTGATCGCGCAGCGCGCCTATAAATCTGTCCCACCGCCCTGCTTCTAAGCGCGCGCCAGTTCAGACGCCGCCCATCGCGACCTCAGGAGGCCGAGCAGAGGTGGCATGGAGGGGGTTGACGGGCATGGATGCCCGTCAAGCGCTTGGGGCCATGGATGGCCCCTAAGCGCGGTACCCCCGGAGTGCCACCGGCGCGAGGGAACCCCGCAGCGCAGCGAAGGGGCCGGATGCGGGAGCAGGCGGTTTTTGCCCCCCTTTTTTCCAAGAAAAATCTATGGTCACCCCCTTTTTTGCAATACTGATCATTGGGTGAAATGGATGGCTTGCGTAAATCTATCCGGCGTCGATTGGGCTGGTATCCCGCGCCACGATGAGTATTCGCACCTGGCGATC